>NZ_JACHNB010000001.1:1667857-2001428 GCF_014205225.1 Actinoplanes octamycinicus | reverse complement strand
CGGTGACGGGGTCGGACGGCGCTCCCTGGCCGCCGATGCTGGTGGCGGTGAGGGTCATGCCGACGCCGGGGATCAGTTGCTCACCGGCCAGCGGCGTCGAGGTGCTGCCGTCGGTGGTGTCCGGGTCGAGGTAGTCCCAGTCGTAGGCCAGTAGCAGGGTGCTCAGCCGGTTGGTGTCACGCTCGGCGGCCCCGGCCCAGATGGCACGCAGCGTGGGGATCATGTACGAGGGATAGCCGTCGCTGTGGACGTAGCGCAGCCGGACCTGGCCGGGCTGTTCGGGGTCGGGGATGCCGACGTAACTGTGGGTGCTCACCGCTGCTTTCTCCTTCGGTTGTCGTGCGGGTTCGGGGTCGAACCGCCGGTGGCGGCATGGGACGCGGCCACGCTGTTTCTGCGACGGGCGTGCGCGGCCGCGAGTCGCAAGGGCGCGGGGCTGGTCAGCGGGCGAGGACGGCGACCTTTTCGCCGTGCAGCAGCGGCGCGCCGTCGGGGCCTTTGATGTGGGCGTTGATCCAGATCCGGTAGGTGTGCCCGTTGGTGTCGGTCAGCCGCCGCCAGTGCCCGCGGACCACGAACCGGACCCGGTAGTGCCACTTGGGGTCGCCGTCGGCGGGCTCGGCGTGAGCGCTGGTGCGGCGCAGCATGATCACGCGGGTGTCGTGTCGGATGCCGGCGCGGGCGGCGCGTTTGCGGGCGGGCCGGTCCATCGGGGCGGCGGCGACGGTGGCGAGGGGCTGGGCCTGGATGCGCCAGAAGGCGTAGGCGATGGTGGTGCACGCGCGGGTGAGGGTGGTGGTCTCGTCGATGCAGAACCGGCCGTCCGGTGCCGGTTCCCAGTCGCGGTCGGCGGCGTCGACCTGCGGCGGGTCTGCGGGTTCGACGGGCCGGCCGACCGGGACCATCGTGTAGTGCGACAGGATGTAGGGGCCGAACTGGCGGGCAAGGTCCGGCTCATGAGCCAGGTCTGCGCGGCGGCGGGCTGCCGCCGGATCGTGCGGGTCGTGCTGGTCGGCCCATCCGATGATCACCCAGGTCGCCTCACCGTTGGTGGCGATGCGGGTCCAGGTGATCGCGCCCAGCGACGACACCTTCCCGGTCAGTCCGCGGTGGTAGAGCGGCTCGGGGAACAGCAGCACGCCGTGATCGCACGGGGCGATGTCGTCGGGCAGCACCTCACCGGTGAGGTCGAGGGCCTGCGCGGCGGCCGCGATGATCGCGGTCATCGCCGGGGCGACGATGTACGGCTCGCCGACCTTCCACGGGGTGCCGGTGATCTGGTGCATCGTGGTGAGCACGTCCGGCGTCATCGCGCCGTACTCGTCGGGCATGTCGGCGAACAGCGCGTGCAGGTATCGGTGGGCCAGGGCGCTGTTGTGGTAGTCGACCATGCGGGCGCGCAGGTCGACGGCCGCGCGGGCGAATCCGGCGAGGGTGTCGTTGGGCAGGAAGTTCATCAGCGGTCCTCCGGGTTGTCGTAGTCGGCGGCCCGCACATGCGGGCGCCGGAAGGCGGCGAAGGGGCTCTGGGGTGTGGGCCTGAGCTGCCGTGTCGCGGCGTCCGGTGACAGCTCGGCGAAGCCGCTCGGCCCGGCCGGGACCGTCGCGCGTCCTCGGGGCGGATGACGCGGTGGCGCCAGGCTGGTCGTGTCGCGGGCGAGTTGGGTGGCTCGGTGCGCGGCGCGAGCGGCAGGGCACGGCGCGCGCTGGCCCCGGCATTGCAGGTTGCTGCAGGTGCCGTCAGGGCCGGGCTGGTGTGCTGCGGCGACCTTCGCGGCGTCGGTCCACAGCAGCGGGTCGGTGACGTCCTCTGGCGGCGGGGCGTCGGGGTGTTCTCCCGGGTTCTCGGCGGGGGTAGCGGCAGCCATCGTGGTGACCTCCGTCGGCAGGCGTGAGCATGCGACGGCCGCCCTCTGAGCACCGCATCCACCGCAGCGTTTGCCCTGGTCAAAGGGTGCTGGGGTGGCGGCCATGACGATCGACGCGTGACTGTCGATGAAGGTCAAGCCGTGCGGTGGCCCGGACTTTGGCCTGCGGGTGTGCCGCCGGTGCGGAAGCGGAAGCTGTCCGGAAAAGGGGTTCGCGTCCCGGTGCGGTACGCGAACCCTCTTTCGGTGCCGGACGGCGGGGCGCGGCTCAGGCGCGGCGGCGCGCGTCGCGGCAGCGGGTGTGCGCAGGCGGCAGCGGCGGTGCGGCGGCGAGGGCGGTGTCGCATACGCCGCCGCCTGCCGTCTTCGCCTGGTACATGGTGGCGTCGGCGCGGCGCAGCAGGTCGCGGGCGCTGCCGCCGTCGGTGGCGTAGCCGACGCTGGCGCGGACGTTCCACTCGTGGCGGTCGGCGACCGGGACGGGCTGGCTGGTGATCGTTCGCCAGGCCGCGCGGGCGCAGGCCCGGGTCTGTTCGGTGTCGCCGGCCACCAGCAGAACGAACTCGTCGCCGGACAGGCGTGCGGCGAGCTGGACCGGGGCCGGCAGGCCGGTCAGGCGCAGCCCGACGGCGGTCAGCACGTCGTTGCCAGCCTCGTGGCTGAAGGTGTCGTTGACGGCTTTGAAGTCGTCGAGGTCGATCATGACCACACCGACCGGGTTGCCTGCGGCGAGTGCTTCCTGGAGGCGCTCGGTGAAAGCACGCCGGTTGGGCAGGCCGGTGGTCTCATCGGTGCGGGCTTCGCGCTCGGCGGCTTCGGCACGCTGTTCGGCCGTGAGGACGCGCCGGTCAGCGTCGTCGAGGCGGTTCAGGAATCGGAACACCACGATGACGGAGGCGGCGAGGCCGGCGACGACCCCGCCGGCGGCGGAAAAGATCGAGATCAGGGTGGGAGACAATTGCGTCGCTCCTTCTGTTGCAAGGAGCACCGGGGCGGGCGGGGCCTTCCACGACTGCCGCCCGTCCCGGGCTACCTGACGGGATGTCGGTTTCAGTCGGTGGTGGGCGCGAGCTGGAACGTCGCGGCCTTGCGGTCTTCGACACGCACCGCTGCGCCCCGGTGGGCGAGTTTGTCGAGGGCGTTGGAGACGGCGCCTTCGCTGACCTTCGGGTAGCCGGTGTCCGCGTCGGCGGCGTCGATCGCCGCTTTCATGGCGCCGACCTTGTACTCGGTGTCCGGGTTGGCCTGCAGGATGCGCAACGCGCTGGCCTCCAGCGCCCCTTTGGGTCGGCGGCGCTTGATCGGTGTGCCTGCCTCGCCGGTGGCCTGGCCGGCGTCGCCATCAGCGGGAACGGTTCCGTCATCGGCCGAGACCGGTGAGGTCGGGGCGTCCGGCTGCCCGGTCGTGGGTGTGGCGGTGGTCGGGGTTTGCGCGGCGGGGGCCACGGCGCCGGCGGCATCCGGCGGGAGCGCCGGAGGGGCGGCATCGTCGTCGGGCCGTGCCGGCTCAGCGGCTTTCGCCTCTTCGCCGGTAGAGGGGTGTCCCGGAGCGGGTTGCGCCGCGGTTTGCTGCCGCTTCCGCTTGGCGGATTCAGGGGCTGCCGGCGCCGGGCCGGTGCCGCCGCCGGCGGGGGTGTCGGTCTGCTGGGCAGGGGTGGCGGTCGTGGCTTTGCCGGCCTCGGTCAGCCGCCACAGTCTCTGGCCTCGGTCTTGGTTGTAGTACTTCTCGGCCTGACCGGCGTTCTCCCAGGCTTGCAGTTTGGGGGTGACGGTGGAGTAGCCGAGCCCGGCCTTCGCGGCGATGGCGGCTGCGGTCGCCTCGCCGAGGTCGGCGATCGCGGCAAGGACCCGGAATGCGCTGTTCGCGGGCGGCGGGCTGGCGGGTTCGCCGGCCGTCGTCGGTGATGCCATGGTGGAGCTCCTTCCAAGGAGGGAGTTCCGGGCACGGCCGGTCACGGCCGGGCCCGGAAACTGTGGGGTGTTGACGCGCGTCGCGCGTCGGGGCCGGGCGTCGGCCGAGGGTTGGTTCGGGTCGGCTGGTGGGTGTTTAGGCCGGGTCAGCGGGCAGGTGAGCAGGGCGAGGCGTCACGTCGATCCAGCGGCCCGCGGTGGCGTCCCAGATCTGCCACCACGCGAGGGCGGACGGGGCCAGTTCTTCGTCCTCGGTCAGGCTGGCTCGCAGCCGTTCGTGGTCGGCGGCGAGCGCGGGTGAGGTCTCGGTGTAGGCGGCCGGGCTGGGCCAGCCCATCGGGCCGTCGCCGAGTTCGTGGTCGGTCATCAGCCGCAGCAGAGTGTTGCCGCGCTTGGCGGCGCGGGCGATGTCCCGGCTGGTCTCGTACTCGGCGACCAGGTCGCTGAGCACCGAGTCCAGCGTTGGCGTGGTGCCGCGCGGGTCGGTGCAGAGTGCGGCGAAGTCCTCCAGGTCCTGGTGCTTCTGACGGTGGTCGCCGGCGGTGTTGGAGTAGAAGGTGTCGGGGCCGCCGCGGCCTGCGTTCT
This sequence comes from Actinoplanes octamycinicus, assembly GCF_014205225.1. Classification (NCBI taxonomy): domain Bacteria; kingdom Bacillati; phylum Actinomycetota; class Actinomycetes; order Micromonosporales; family Micromonosporaceae; genus Actinoplanes; species Actinoplanes octamycinicus. The sequence continues at coordinate 1,997,065 of NZ_JACHNB010000001.1, read as the reverse complement.
GGATGACGCCGATGGCCTTCTTGTTGAGGCGCAGGGTGGCGGTGAAGGCGACGCCGTCGTGGGTCTGGTGGCCCGTGAACGAGGTCACGGTGTAACCGGTGTGCGGGACGAGGAGCCCGCTGTGCGGCAGTCGGACGGGTGTGGTGGGCACGGGATTGTCTCCTGACAAGGCGCGGCCTGCGGCCGGTCGTGGCCGTCGGCGGGATGAAGGTGCCCGAGCCACCGACCCTTCGGGTGCGGTGGCCCGGCACGGGGCGGATCGCGTGAGCGCACCGGTGAGGGCTACGACCGCTCGCCGCTGGGCAAGCGGCCTTCATCGGTGCTGACTGCTGTCGCGCTTCACCGCAGCCGCGGGGTGATCGCCGGCGACGGCCACCCCGCGACGGCAGATGAGCGGCCGGAACGTCCGGCTGATGTCGAGGTCAGTGCACCGCGAAGCCCTCGCAGAAGCAGGCTCGGTGCAGATAATCGAGCCAGGCGTTCCAGTACTCGATGTCGTCGATGCCGGCATTCGCCAGGGCTCGTTCACGTTGTTCGTCGCTGGCTCGGTACCAGGCGGCCAAGGCGTCCATGCACTCGGCGGGTGTGACGATCCATCCGTCGTTGCTGCCGAATTTGTACAGCGGGATTCCGGCCGTGTCGCCGGGATGCGATCGCAGTAGCGCCTCGGCCTGCTCCTGGCGGGCGCGCACCGCGGCGATCTCGGTGTCGGTCGGCGCCGCCTTCTCCGCCGCGGTCCGCCCGTACTTCGCCAGGTAATCGGCGGGGTCCTCCTGCTCCAGCAACGCTTCGGCGATCTGTCCGAGCCGGCCTTGCGGCCAGGGCGGGAACTGACCGGGCAGGTCGCACGCGTAGGCCATGCCCAACTCGTGCATGGCCTGCCGGAATCGGCCCATGCCCCAGATGTTGAGCCGGAAGTACGACTTCTGGGTGTTGCGCAACAGTTCGTGGAGCTGCACGACGCGGTCCTGGGCGAACAGGAAGGTCGGGTCGTCACTGCTGAGGGTGTCGCGGATGCGGGCAGCGGCGAAGAACTGCTTGCGGATCTCTTCGACCTGCTGCGCTTCGCCGTCCGGGACGACCACGGTGTACATGTCGTAGCCCATGCTCACACCGCCTTTCCGGTACCGGCGGCGGACGGGGCTGTCGTGATCGCACCCGGCAGGTGCGGACGATCAACCAGGCGGTGCAGCTGTTCGAGGCCTCGCGGGCGCGGGGTGTCAATCGCCGGGCTCGGCGGTCGACTGTCGGTGGCCGACGTCATCAGGTTCCTCCGTTGGTGAACAGATGGAACCCGGGCACGACCGTCTGGCCGTGCCCGGGGTGCGCGTATGCGCGGTAGGCCCGGAACGGCCAGGTCGTGCGGGTCAGAGCTGTCGGATCACGCCAGGCGCACGAATGCGTGGCGCATGGATGGGTCCGGGAAGGTCCAGCAGCGCTCTAGCTGCTGGCCCAGCCGAAGAACAGCCAGCCGTCTGGCATGGTCGGCTCGGTGCGGTCGGAAGGGTTGTGGCGCAGCGTCAGCCGGGCGGTGCCCTTCGGTGGGGTTCCTCGGCCGGCCGGTGTGGTCCAGCAGCTGTCGAGGACGATGTCATCCGGGGTGAGCAGTCGCCGCCTGCGGCAGACTCGGATGATCTTGTCGAGGTCTGCGCCCTGCAGGCTGGTCCCTGCTGCGGGGTGTGGCAGGTCGGGCACCTCGATCATGCGGGTGCCGGTCACGACGGGGATTGCGCCGGCCGGTCCCCACTTGTTGTCGATACGAGGATCGCTGTTGCTGATCAGTTCGTCGGCGAGGTTGCTGGCCTGGTCGAGGGTCATCAGCTGCCGGGTGATGATCACGAAGTCGTTCTTCTCCGCGATGGTGCCGGAGTAGCCGTCGTGGCCGTACTCGTACCGGGCGTCCGCGACAGCAGAAGCGAAGGCGGCGGCCGGGTCGGCGCCGGCGGCGTACTGGTCAAACGTCATGCCGCCCATGGAGCACCTCCCGTCGGCTTGGCCGCCGGCATGCTGCCAGGTCCACAGGTAGGCGCCGAGCGGGTAGCGGCCGTCGTGGTCCGGGCGCAGACGGTCGGTGATCCGGCGCCGGTTTCCGTGGCTGGGGTCGTGCTGGTACACGGTGGCAGGACATGGCTGAGCTGCAACCAGTGGCGGGGCATGGTGGTACCTCCTTGGTGAAGATCGCGGAAGAGGGAAAGAGCGGGCCGTTGTCGCCGGCCGGCGTGCGGGTGACGCCCCGGCCTGGGCGCTCGGCGGGACTGGCCGCAGGGCATGAGGGCAGGCGGTGAGGTGGTGCAGTAGATGTCTGCGCGACCGCGGCCGCCTGGGGGTGGGCGAGGTCTGCGGCAGGTTGTGGGTGTTCAGGCGCTGATCAGGCCGGTTGGGGAGTTGGTGGAACTGCGCCGTTGGGCCGGGCCGGATCGGCAGGGTGGGGGTGTGGTGGAGCCGGTTCGGGCTGTCGCTGTTCCCTTGGGTTCAGGGTGTGCGGGCAGGCTCCGAACCGGTTCCGTCAGTGGTGCAGGGTGACCGCGATCAGGCGGGCGTTCTCGATCGTGTCGAGGTAGCGCACGGCCTGGTCGAGGTAGTAGGTCCGGTCGGCGAGTGTGTCGCTGGCCGGGGTGAGGACGCGTCCGTCGGCGGTGCGCAGCGCGTCGCCGCAGATCGCCGTCATGGCGCTGTAGTGCTGGTAGGCCATGGGTCCGGCCTGCAGCATCTCCAGGTCCTCGATCGGCAGGTGCGCGGTGCCCGCGGTGGCTGCGTTGTGCAGCTGCATGGCGTTGACGCGGGGTTGGGCCCAGAAGTCGTCGCGCGCCTGGGCGTAGGGGTATTTCTTCGGGTCGGCGCAGTGACGTGCGTGCAGTGCCGGCCACGGCTGGGCCGGGCGGGTGCCTTGCACGACCTGGTGCCAGAGCTGGTGGCGGATGCCCGCACCGCACCCTGACGCGTCACGCAGACCGTCAAGATCAAGCAGTGCCGCTGGTCCGCCCGCGCAGTAGACGGGTGTGTTCCGCTTGCGCGGCTGCATGCCGATCAGCTGCCGGTGCTGCCACAGGCGCAGGTTCCGGATGGCCCAGAATCGCGGGTGCAGCCGTCCGGCCACGCCGAAGTGCCGGCTGAGGTCGGACGTGCGGGTGAACATGTCGGTGCGCAGCTCGTCGGGCAGCACGATGATCATCGTGTTGATCGTGGCGGCGGGTTTGAGCGTCACGGCCGGAGCCGGAGTAGGTGTCGCGGCGCGGACGGGGATGCTCGGCACGCGAGAGCCGAACCGGGTCAGCGGGGTTGCGGCACCGTCGGCGGTACTGGTCATGAAGGGGTCCTTTCGGCGAGGGCGCGGTGGTCGGCGCGCATGGTGATGGCCCGGCCCATCGGGTGCATGGGTCAGGTAGGGGTGGGTGGGGTGCTGGTTCGGTTGCGGCGCTGAGGGCCGTCGCGGGGTGCGGTGCCGACCGGCCCGGCTGGGCGGGGCGGTGGGCGGGCGCACCGGTGGGTGCGACGGGATCCGCAGGGCGGACCGAACGGGGTGGAGCGATATATGCGGAAAGGTGTTGCCGAGGAAGGTAGCGTCCGGGTCTGTCAGCCCGAGCCGCTGTCGTGATCGCCAGAAGTGGCGTTGACCTGCGCTGTCAGATCGACGGCGCGTCCGCGGCCGCCCTTGTCGGAGCGCTGTCAGGTTCCGGGTCTCTGACAGCCGGGCCTCGGGATTACTGTTCGGCCGCGGTGCTGAGGAAGCGGTGCGGGTTGGTGGCCGGGTTGTCCGGGCCGTGATCGCTGGGCAGTTCGTGCAGCCAGCGGCGCAGGGCCGGCTGGTCGGTCAGGGTCCAGGCGGGTCCGGCGGGGTGTTCGTCGTGGATGCCGGTGGCGACCGGCATCGCCAGCCGCACGCCGGCCAGGGCTTGCAGGAGGTGCTGTTCGCGGCGGCGGCCGGGCACGCGCAGCAGGACCGGGTAGCGGGGCCCGTAGGCGGCGAGCTGCTCGTAGGCGCGCAGTTTGCGCAGCACGGTGCCGAGCTTCTCGGTGCCTCGGTCGTGTTCGAGGAAGAACCCGACCTCACGGCCGCCGGCGGTCCAGACGCCGTGGCCGTCGGGGCGGATCCCGGCGCGCGCGAACACGGCGGTGGTGTGCTGCTCGGACCACCAGCGGGCCAGCCGGGCGGTGCCGTCGGTGCGGGCGTAGGCGTGCAGGTCGATGAACAGCTGGTTGGTGCCGAGCAGATGATCGAGCAGGCGGCTGCCGATGATGTTCTCGGTGCGCTCGATGCTGGTCCGCGGCGCCCGGGCGCCGGGGTCGGCGGGGTCGTTGTACTGGGTTTTATGGATCATCGCGCCGAGCGGGCCGAGGGTGTACAGGTACTGCTGGCTGCCGGTGGTGGCGTCGACGAACCGGCTGACCGCCTGCATGTGGTGCAGTTTGGCCAGGCGCAACAGGGCGGCACGGCGGGCCGGGAAGAACGCCGCCGTGATCTGGTCGGTGGTCAGCACGTAGTGCTCGGCGAGCCAGGCCAGCAGCAGGTGGTCGCGGGCGGTGAGCCGCCGCAGCAGCTCCAGGCGCTGCAGGCGGGCCGACGACGGCTGGCGCAGGGCGGGCTGACCAAAGGCGGACGAGAGTCTGCGAGGTCTGGGTTCGGGACTGGGGTTGTTCGCGGACACGCGGATGCTCCTTCAGGCGAGAAGGTTGTCCCTCCGTGGGAGGGGTGTCGCAGTCGCCGGAGCGCCGGCCGGGGCCGGCACTCGGCGGCGTGCTGCGGAAACAGCGAGCGCCCGGCGGGTCTGTCACGGCACCGGGCGATCAGTGGTGAAGGACGGGTGAAGCCCGTAGGGAAGAGCCGACGAAGCGCTGCGAGCTGCGCTGACAGACTCGTGCGGCCTGTCGCACTCTCAAGGCGGCATGTTGTCGTCATCGGCCATCGCATGGTCAGCGGTTCGGTTTGCCGCCGTTCGTGCGCCCGCCCCGGCTGCTGGTGTCGGCCTGCGTGGAGAGCTGCTCGACGAGCACGTCGATCGCGCTGGTGTCCTGCGCCGGGACACGGGCGGCGGCGGCTTGCCGGATCGCGGCCGCCTCGCCGATGACCGGCTTCGGTGGCCGGGTTTTGAAGGTGAACGCCGGGGTCTGTCGGCCGGCCACGACCAGGCGGGCGGCGGCGGTGTAGGCGTCCAGGTGGGCGAGGTCGTGCTCGTCGAGTTCGGGCAGGGTGTGCCGGGCCAGGACCCGGGCGTCCTCCGGCGCGACCGAGAAATAGATCTTGTTGCGGGCGTTGGCGGACGCCGCGGCCAGCAGGTCTTTCGGGAACTGCGCGAGGTCCTGGTGCGCCAAGGTCAGGGCCATCCGGTATTTGCGGGCCTCGGCGAGCATCGTGTCCAGTGACGAGGCGAGGGTGAGGAAGTTCTGTGCCTCATCGATGATCACGCTGCAGTCGCGGCGCCGTTCGGGCTCGACGCTCGCGCGGGCGGTGGCGGCCTGCCACACCTGCGCCAGGATCAGGCTGCCGAGCAGTTTGCTGGTGTCCTCACCCAGCTGCCCTTTCGGGATGCGGACCAGCAGCGCTCCGCCGTCGAGGATCTGGCCCATGTCGAAGCTCGACTTCGGGTAGCGCATGGTGCGTCGGACGAAGTCGCGCAGCAGGAACGCGCGCAGCCGGGCCAGGACGGGGCCGATGACCTGGGAGCGCAGCGCCGGGTTGAGGGTGTCGTACCACTGCCAGAAGCCGGACAGTCCGGCCGGATCGTCGAGGCCCACGGTCATCGCCGACCGGAACTGCGCCGAGTTGAGCAGCGGTGGGATGTGCTGCAGGGTGACGTTCGCGTGCCGCAGCAGGGTGAGGCAGCTGACTCGCATGACGTCGTCCATGCGGGGTCCCCAGGCCTTGGCGAAGATGTTGCCGAAGATGCTCACGAGGTTGTCGACGACCAGGTCCGGGTCGTCGCCTTCGAGGGGGTTGATCGTGGGCGGGTTGGGCTGGTCCGGGTCGAAGATCACCACCCGGTCGGCGATCCGGGCAGGGAGCCGGTCGAGGATGTCGAGGACCAGGTCGCCGTGCGGGTCGATGACCACGGTGCCGCGCCCGGCGAGGATGTCGTCGACGGCCATGTTCACCAGCAGTGTGGTCTTGCCGCTGCCGGTGGAGCCGACCACGTGCAGTTGGTAGCGGGCATCGGAGACGGACAGGGCGACGGGGTGGCCGCCGACTTCCGCGTCGCCGAGGACCTTCCTGCCGCGCCCGCCGGTCGGGATCGCGACCGGGGCCGGCATCGACTTGGCGCGGGCCCGGTCGAGGCCGGGAACCGCCAGGTCCTGCGGCAGGGCGGCAAGGACCGCGAGTTCCGGGGTGCAGGCGAGGAAGCCGGCGCCGAGCCGCCTGGCGGCGGCGACGGCTACCGGGTGCCGCATCCGGATGCGGTGGGCGAGCCGGTTGCGGGCGGCGTAGACGGCGTAGGCGGAGGCGATGGTGTCGGCGATCCCGCGCAGCCGGTCCTGCGCCCGGGCACCCCCGCGGTCGCTGTCCTTGGCGACGACGTACCGGATCCCGATTGTCCACAGGCTGTGGACAGTCTTGTCCAGGACCGCCCGGACGTCGCGTTCGACGCCCGGATCCCGGCGGGTGGTGCCGGTCGTGCGCGGGTTCGGGGTGCTGCCGGGCAGGAACAGGTCCAGGATCCACAGCAGCGGCGCCGCCGGGTTGATCGCCGGCAGGGCGGTCTTGCCGTCGCGCAGCCGGCCGGCGGCGCGCCGGGCCCGCGCCACCCGGCGGGGTGGGGCGGGCCGGGCGAGGATCTGCACGCACGCGTACTCGTCGTTCTTGAGCTGGGAGCCGGCCGACATCAGCGCGCGCAGCGGGTCCGCGTCGTGCTCGGTCTGCAGGGGCAGCCATTCGGCCGCTTGAGGCAGCAGGTGCCCGCCGGTGGCCATCTGTGCTTGCAGGGGGATCGGTGGGCGGGCGGTGCCGGTGGTGCAGGCGGCGCCGGGCCAGGCGGCGCGGATCGCGGCTTCGACGGCGCCGTGCGGGACGGTGCCGGGTACCCACACGCTGATGAGCAGGTGCCGGCCGGTCCAGGTGTATTGCCAGACCAGGTGCGGGCTGCCGTAGAGCAGCCGGCGCCGGGTGGAGGGGGTGAGGGTGCCGTGCAGGTTCGCCCACACCGCGGCCGCGTGGTGCGCGTCGACCTGCGGCGGTGGTGCCACCGTCACCAGGCGGGCGCCCTCGGCGTGGCGCCGGTGCCGCCACCCCGCGAGGAGGTTGCGGCCGGCGATCCAAACCAGGAGCAGGCCGGCGGCGACGGTGAGCAGCCAGGGCCGCTGGGCGGCCCAGGCGAGCGTGTGCAGGATCCACTGCGCCGGCGCGTCCGGGGCCGGAATGACACCGGCGCCCGGCCCTGACGGACCGGGCGCCGGAGAGAGCGACGGCAGGAGGGTGCGCGGCGGGGCGGTCATAGGTCGGCCTCGTCGTCGAGGCCGGCCAGCTCGGCGGGCGTGGTCGTGGCGAGAGCGTGCTCGGCGGCCGAGGAGATCGCCTCGAACCCGGTCCGGTTCGTCCCGGAGATCAGCAGTCCGTGCCCGACCCGGGCGGACAGCAGCAGCCGGCGCTCACCGGCGGTCAGCCCGAACGCGTCCGCGACCTGGTCGATGGCCTGCGGCGCCTGCTTGAGCAGGATCTGGGTGGCGGCGTTGGCTACCACGGCCTGTCCGAGGTCGGTGCCGAGTACGTCCGCGACGTCCTGGGTGATCACGCTCAGGCCGGCGTTGCGTTTGCGGCCGGCCTTCGACATCCGGAACAGGAAGCGGGCGCCTTCGCCGTCGCGCATGAGCAGCCATGCCTCGTCGACCACGACGAGGCGGCGGACTCCCAGGCCGCTGGGGCTTGGGGCGTCGACGCTGCGCCAGATCGCGTCCAGGGCGAGGAGGGTGCCGACGGTGCGCAGCTCGTCGGGCAGCTGCCGCAAGCTCCAGACCACCAGGTGACCGCCGGGGCGGGTGGTGGTCGGCGCGTCGAACAGGCCGGCGAAGGAGCCGTGCACCCATGGGGCGAGCCGGGCCGCGAGTTGCCCGGCGGCCGGATCGGCGTCGGTTTCCAGGATCGCGGTCAGGTCGCGCAGCAGCGGGGCGGGCCGGTGGTGGGTGGCCGGGTCGGCGGTGATCCCGGCCTGCCGGTACACCGCGAGAATCGCCCGGTCCAGGGCGGCGCGTTCGGCCGGCGGCGGCACCTCGGCCAGCAGCACCGCGATCAGGGTGTGCAGGAACAGGCCGCGGCGGGTGAGCACGTCGGGGCGGGTGTCGCCGACGGGCAGGTCAAGCGGGTTGATCTTCACGCCCGGGTTGCCCAACCGGACGGTGGTGCCGCCGACCGCGTCGGCCAGGCGCAGGTATTCGTCCTCGGGGTCGACGACGGAGACCTGGACCTGCTGGTAGAGCTGGCGCAGGATGTCGAGCTTGACGAAGTACGACTTCCCGGCGCCGGACCGGGCCAGCACGATGCTGTTGTGGTTCTCCTGCGCCCATCTGTCCCACCAGACGATGCCTTGGGAGTCCGGGTTGATCCCGTAGAGCACGCCGCCGGTCTCGGCGGGGTCGCCGGGCAGCGGCGCCGGCAGATCCGCGCTGGCGAGGGGGAACGCGGCGGCGAGGGCCTGGGTGTCCATGGTCCGGCGCATCTGCAGGCTGTCGACGGCGAGGGGCAGGGTGGTGGTCCAGCCGGGCAGGTGCCGCCACGTCGCCGGCTGCACGTCGATCAACGTTGAGGCGGCGGCGGCTTTGACCTGCGCGCACGCCTCGAGCAGTTCCGGCTCGGTGCGGGCGTGCACGGTCAGATACAGGCCGACCTTGAACAGTTTCGCCGCGCCGCGGGCGAGCCGTTCGGCCAAGTCGGCGGCGTCCTCGGCGGCGGCCTGCACGTACGGGTCGGCCAGCTTGCCGTTGACGGCGTCGGCGCGCCGCGACGATTCGAACCGGGCCCGTTGGGTGCGCAGCCGGGCCGCGGCGGTCGGGGCGGGGATCGGGTCGATGTGCAGGGCAAGGTCGAGCCGGCCCGGCCAGGACAGCAGGGGTTCGAGCCAGGCCGGGCCGACCTCGGCCGGGTAGCCGGTGACGACCAAGGTGGCGGCGTAGCCGTCCCCGACCCGCAGGAAACGTGGAGTCACCTCGACGGAGGCGGGGGCGCTCGTGGCGGCCAATGCCGAGGACGCGCCGCTACGAGCGGCGTCCTGGCCGGTAGTACGGGGGCGGGTTCGGGTTTTCACGATCGTCTCCTGGAGGGCAGGACCGGGCCGGGGCCGGTGATGACGGTTTCCGGTGCCGCGAGGCCGCCGGGGCGTGGCGGCCGGTACGGGTCCGCCGCCGCCGCGAGGGCCGCGGTCGCGGCGTGCCCGTCGAGCGCCCGGGTGGTGACGCCGAGCCCGGACAGGGCGCGGACGGTGCCGTCCGCGCGGCGGCGTGCGGCGTGCTCGCCGCGCTCCTCGGCGCTGGTGCGGGTGACGATGAGGACCTGCCGGCGCAACGGATCGCGGCGTTGGGCCAGGTCGTCGAGGAACGTCGCGTGGTCGGCGGCGGCCTCTGCCAGAGCCGGGTGCGGCAGCCGGTCGGCGGCCGCGGCGAGAGTGCGGGCGTGCGAGTGCAGGTCGACCGGCTGCGCGGACACGACGATCTGCGTCGCCGTCGACAGGCTGTTGAGCCACCGGCCGAACGTGTCGACCAGCGCGGCCTGCTCGTCGCCGGTGCGCAGCGCCAGGTTCACGGTGGTCGCCGCGACCATCGCCGCGTGAGTGCCGCCGAGGCTGATCTCGCCGTCGTCGCTGATCGCGTCCGCGGGCAGCTTCAACGGCGCGGGCAGCATCACCCGCCCGGTCGGCGCCTCGACCCAGTCCGGAACGGTCGTGCTGATGTCGACGGTCGACAGGGCGCGCGGCGTGCGGGAATGCCGGACAGCGGCAAGTAGCCAGGCGTCTAGGCTCAATCCGTCCCGACGGCCGACGGCCAGACCGAAGACCAGGCCACCGCCGAGGACTGCGGCACCGACCAGCAACGGTGTCGGCACGAGGTCGTGCAGGCCTTGCCAGGCACCGTAGAAGACGACGGCGGCGACCGCGAGGATCGCCAGTTGCCGGAACGTCAGCCCGTAGACGATCTTGTCCGGGGCGTCCACGTCCGCCGGCATCCGGGCGCGCCCACCGGTGTCACGGTCGCCGGTCACCGGGCACCTCCGACACCAGGCAGCAGCCTGGCCAGGTGTTGCACGGCCACGACCCGGATCACCATGCTCAGGAAATTGGTGCTACGGCCGCCTTCCATCGCGAAGCGGCGCACCAGGCTCGGGATCCGCACGCACATCCACAGCAGCACCATGACGATGAACAGATTCAGGATGCTGCCGGGCTCGATCAGCATGCCCATCTTCGGCAGCATCGCGTCGGGGTCGAGCAGCATCCACTGCGCGGCATACAGCACCGTGCCCTGCAGCACCGGCACCGCCAGCACCCCCGCGAGGGACCGCCACCACAGCCGGGCAATCGGATCGGTCTGCGGCAACGCGTGACAGGCCAGCGCGATCGGCCCACCGGCGACCAGCGCCATCGCGGCGATGAACCTGACGACCGACGAGCAGCAGGTGGCGGCCATCAGGAACAGGATGATCGCCAGGCAGACGACGAACAGCCCGCCCCCGGTCTCAGCGCTGATCATGATGTGCTCGCGCATCGCCTTGATAGCGCCGGCCTGGTCGAGATCCTGTGCGGTCAGCGCCGCGGTCAACGCGTTCGCCAGCTCGATCATCTTGCCGGCTACCAGCTGGGAGAGGTGCGACGCGACGAACCCGACGACGCAGCGCGGCAGCAGATCCTTGACGGTGTAGCGGGATCGTTCGTCGCCACCGGCGACCATCGTCAAAGTTCCGGCAGCCAGGAACACCAGCGCGAAACATGTGTCGACGATCCACACGGCGCGGCCGGTCAGCGCCTGCACCTGCGGCAAGGTGGTCACGTCCGGGGTGATCAGCAGGATGTCGGTGATCACCTTGATCAGCGCGTTGAGACTGTCCACCAACAGGTCAGCGAACCAGTCCAGGACGCCGTCGAGCATCCAGCCCATGATCAGCCTCCGACGATGCCCTTGACGACCTGCAACAGCACCGGGGCCAGCACCGCGAGGCCGTAGCCGACCAGCGCATTACGCAGCGCGCCCTTGGCTTTGTCGACCTGGGCCGGGTCACCGCCGGCGGTCGCCCAGTACACCCCGGCCAGCACCAGGAACAGCGTGGCGACCGAGGCCAGGATTCCCATGAGCCACTGCTGCAGACCGGCGACTACCTGCGGCAGTGTTTTCGCCGCCAGCACGACGGTGCCGGAATCGGCGTGCGCGGCGGCAGGAGTGAGAAGGATCAGCGCCACCACGGCGGTGGGCGCGGCGGCGTGCCGCCGCGCCCACCGGCAGGGCGGGAAAAGACGACGGCGACGGCGCTGGGCACGCGGACGTGCTCGCTCGATACGGGACATGACGGGATTCACCTCCCGCCGCGCACCGCGCTCGAAAGCGCGCTGCGCGGCGATGCTCGAAACAACGGATGCGGGAACCGCCGCCGGGCAGCACAGGAAAAGGTGATGTCGACGCGTCCGGGCCTCGAGAGGAGCTCGTCCTCCCATTCGGGTTCGGCGTTCGATGTGGTGTCAGCGCATCAAAGGGCGCGGCACCCGAGGCACCTCGGCTCGCGTCGGCCCTTTTCCTGGGCCCGAAAGCGAGCGGACACCGCCAGGTTCGGCGCCGTGTCTTCGGCGTCTCAGCGGTTCCGCACCCCCACAACGGCGTTTGTGCGCTATGGCGAACACTCCCCGGTCTGACACCGGTCTGACAGCGCGGGTGCGAATCTGACGAAGCAGGTCAGCGCAGCAGAGCAGGCCGCGATGCCAGGCATCAGACGGTTCGCCACCGGTTTGAACGCCGACCTCGCCGCGGTCACCGCCGGGTGGAGCCTTGGTCGGGGTTGCCTCGCGGGCGGGCTGCAGGTTGATGACCAAGAACCGGCAGGATGCCCGGAATGTGTGCGAGATGAACGCTTTGCCGTGGTCGCAGACGATGGTTTCCCGGGACGATCACCGGGCGGGCCGCCGCGTGCCGCAGCCGGCATCGATGTCGAGCAGCTGCTGGTGCGGCAACACCGAGGCTCCCATCCGCAGCGCGTTGCTCCAGCCGGGACGCATCGGCTCGGCGGTCAACGACCGGGCCAGCAACACCGAGGCGTCGACCGTCACCGACCGGCTGCCCACGTGCGTGGCCGACCGGCTGCGGGCACTGGTTGATCGAGGGCCAGGTTCGGGGATACACCGCCCAGGTGGGTAAGCCGCGTCGGGACTGCGGCTGCCGACGAGAGCGGCCGCTTCGCCTGGCACCTGGATGCCGATGGCCGGATCCAGACCATCCTTGCGACAGAGCGCCGGAATGATCGTGCCTTTTAGCTGTTCGGCGTGTTCGACGCCGTTCCGGACAGTGCGGAAATGGCCCGGACACTACCCGGACAGCGATCGGGTTGATGCACTGTGTCCATCGCCAGCCACCTCCCGGAGGTCGATCATGTCTGTTCGTTTGCTGCGGCGCGCTTCGACCACCCTGCACGCCAACTCGTCAGGCGCCGTCGGCCCTTCGGCGCGACGATCGTTCAGCGAAGGAGTCAATGTGAAGCGACACATCATCCGCGGGCTCACCGTGGCGCTGCTCGGCGCATCGGTGCTTGCCCTCACCGCGGTTCCCGCCCAGGCATTCACCCTGGGTGGGAGCTGCGACGGATCCACTGCGAACGGCGAACGGCAGATGTTCTTCCACGCGGACAACGGCAAACCTCTGGGTACAGGCATCTGGAACTGGCACCAGAATTCGTCCGGCGCCCACGAGTACCACCTCTGGACCATCGATGACAACCTTGGGGACGGCGCGAGCATGGTCACGCAGGTGGTGAGCGGCGGACGGACCATCTCGTATCAGCACATGAACAACTACAAGATCACATATAGCGTCAGTAAGTACCGATTCGTATGGAATGGATACGCGAGCTCCTGGTTCGCCTCGACATCTTGCAGCCGGGCATAGGTCGGCACAGGTCTGCACATCGCCTGGGCGGTCAGGGCAGGGTGCAGATACATCGGCAGCGCGTGCCGGCCGCGCAAAGCGGCATCCGTCCGGGGCAGAGTGCCTGAACATGTGAGGCGGCCGGAGAGGCGAGCCCGCTGGTCCGCGGCAACGGTGCTCCCCGTGAAGCACTACGCCTGTGGGCCCGACACCTGGTGTCGGGCCCACGTGGATGGAAGTGGTAGTCGAGTCAGCCGACAAGCAGCGGAGACGCCGCGGGGATCCGGCGGGTGGCCCGAATACGTTGACGCTGCTGCGCCTTGCGCATCCATTCCTCGCGCAGTTGAGGCGAGGTCGCCTCGGTGAGGGTGCCGTCGCTGACGGCCTCGGCGATGCGGGCGTCGATGCGTTTGACGCGGCGGCGCAACGTGTCCACCTCCAGGCCCAGGTCGGCGGCGATCGGTTCGATGGCCCGGCGGCCCAGCCGAAGATCGATGTAGGGCTGCTCATCGTCGGCGTCGACGATGCCGAGCTGCACCGCACGCGCGACCAGCAGATCGGGGTGGCCCCACGGCCGCTTGGGCGTACGGGGTCCGGTCACGTGCTCGAGGATCTCGTCGGGCAGCGGGATGGCCTCGGCGCCGTCACGCTCGCGCAGCTCGTGCCCGGCCCGCCACGCGGCCTTGCACAACGCGGCGTACGGGGCAGGACGGACCAGGTCCACGCGGTCGCGCAGCGCGGTCAGGAAACCGGTGAGGATCTCCGCGTCGAGGTCGTGGGTATCGTGCGCCCAGCCGCGCGCGAGTTGACCGGCATAGCGGCGCAGCGCGGGCAGCGCGAGGGCGGTTGCGGCGATCACCCAGGCCGGGCCGTCGAGGCGGGCACGGCGGATCAGCTCCCGCCATACGGCGTCGCGAGCGGCATACGACCGTGGGTGCTTGAGCAGCCAGCGGTCCAGCGCACGAACCGTGATCCAGCCCATGGGCAAGTCGGTGCCCTCCCGCAGCGGCTCCAGGTCCAGCATCAAAGGATCCGGGCCCCGGGTCAGGCCGGCGAAAGCGACCTCGACGGCGGCCAGCGGCGAGTCGGGCCAATCGGTGGTGGTCATCCACGAACTCCCCTGATCAACGGCGGTGGGTCGGCGACATCTGTCCAGACGCCGCGCTGTGGTGCCGTCCGATTGGGCCACGGGCTTCCGACAAGGCACCGACAGTGCAGGTCGGCGCCCGTCTGTCTGCGGCCGTGGCGTTTCTGACAGCGCCGACGCCGTACGCCGGAGAAGTCTGGCGCTGGTCCGACAAAGCTCCGCTGTTCAGGACGTTCACGACGGTCGCGGGCAAGCCCGGTATGTTCGCCGAGCCGGCAGGCCGGTTCTGACGGAAACCGTCGAGGCGTCTCGAACCGGCGGCCGACATCTCACAGCCATCTGACACCGCTTCGCACGCTCCGCGAACACGCCGGAGCGGGTCTCACAGGGTTTCTGACAACGCCGTGGTGTCGGAATTCTGTTGGATCGCTGACAGACCGGGGAGTGTTCGCCACAGCGCACAAAACCCGTTGTGGAGGTGTCAGCGCATCACGGCGCGGCGCGGAGCCGACACTTCATGAGCGAGCACACGCCGCAGCACCACACCGCCCTGCCCGCATCCACCGACCCGGCCCCGCTCGATGGGGCGCAGACCGATCTGGTCGCCGGTGACCCGCCGACCCCGATCACCGTCTGGCGCACCGCCCGGACCGAGGCCGACGCCGGCCGCTCCATCGGCGCCCGTCTGGCCGAGCGCCTGATCGCCGCCTACTCGCGCCCCGGCGAGATCGTCGTCGACCTCACCGACAGACACGCCCTCACCCGCGCCTGCGCGATCGGGGGCCGCGAGCACCGTCCGGCGTGGTTCACCGACGCCGCCAGCATGATCGTCGGGCCGCCCAGCCCGACGACGTTCACCGACGGCGTGCTTGAGGTCGACGCCGAGGACTCCGACGAGGTCGATCCGCCGGCGGTGTCCCTCTGGTTCGGTGACGACCTCACCGACCGCGACCTGCATGCGGCCGGCACGCCGGTCGCCCTGCCCGCCGACGGGTCACTGCACGGCGTGACCAGCCTGGTGGTCGCCCGCTGGCCCCTGGACGCCAACGGCGCGGCCGCCAATCGGGTGCGCCTGGCCTGGCTGTTGAGCGCCTGCGCGCAGCTGCTGCGTCCCGGCGGCTGCCTCATCCTCGTCGTCGCCGTCGCGACCGGCACCCCGCCGGCCCCGGAGGACTTCACCGGCGTGGTGCAGGCCGCCGCCGGGGTCCGGCTCGGCTACCTGCAGCACATCGTTGCGGTCGCCGCCGACACCGACGGCGACGCGTTCATCTACCACCTCACGACCGACGAGGAGCTGCTCGCCCTGACCAGCGCCACCGACGGCTGGCAGGCCCAGCACGTTCGGGTGCACGCTGACCTGCTGGTGTTCAGCCAGATCCGGCAGCCCGGTTCTGCCCGGCGCACGCGCGGCGGGACGGACCGGCAGGGTGGGGGTCGCCGTGGCTGAGCCGCGCCCGAGCACCCCTCGCACCGACACCGGCTCCGAGAAGGCGCGCGGGCGGCACCGGTCCGAGGGCGGCGGCCGCCATCGCAGCGATGAGCCGGACCGGCTCAGCGTGTGGGCGACCGCGCAGTCGACCGGGCCGGTGCAGCGCAAGGGCCGGTACGTGGCCGAGTCGGTCAAGCACCCCGCCCGGATGCTGCCGGCGATCGCCGAGCACGCCATCACCCACTACACCGAGCCGGGTGACCTGGTGCTGGACCCGATGTGCGGGATCGGGACCACGCTGGTCGAGGCCGTGCACGCCGGCCGTGACGCGGTCGGCGTCGAGTACGAGTCCCGGTGGTCCGACATCGCCGACGCCAACATCAAGCACGCCCACGCCCAGGGTGCGACCGGCCGGGCCGGGGTCATCCGCGGCGACGCGACCAGCATCCTGTCGCTGGTCCCGGCCGCTCTGACCGGGCAGGTCGCGCTCGTGGTGACCTCGCCGCCGTACGGGCCGACCGTGCACGGTCTCGTCAACCCGGGCGAGGACGGTGTCCGCAAGTCCGACAACACCTACAACGACGGCACCGACAAGGGCAATCTCGCCTACCGCGACCTGACCGGGCTGGCCGACGGGTTCGCGCAGATCCTGGCCGGTTGCAGGGTGCTGCTGCGCCCGGGCGGGTTCGTGGCGGTGACCGCCCGGCCGTGGCGCAAGAACGGCCACCTCGTCGACCTGCCGTCCGCAGTGATCGGCGCCGGCCTGCGGGCCGGGCTCATTCCGGTGGACCGGTGTGTCGCCCTGCTCGCCGCGGTCCGCGACGGCGGTCTCGTCGCACGGCCCAGCTTCTTCCAGCTCCAAGCGGTCCGCAAGGCGCGGACCGCGGGCGCGCCGATGCACCTGATCGCGCACGAGGACGTCCTGGTGTTCCAGGCGCCGGGTCCTGGAAGCGAGGTGGTGGCGTGACTGCACCCGCCGCCCGCTACCTCTCGCTCGGCGCCGGCATCCAAAGTTCGGCGCTGCTGCTGCTGGCCGTCCACGGCCGGATTGCGCCGTTCGACGCGGCGGTCTTCGCCGATACCGGCTGGGAGCCGGCCGCGGTCTATGCGCATCTGCGCCGGCTGCAAGCGCTCGCCGAGCCGGCCGGCATTCCGATCATCCGGGTGTCGACCGGCAACATCCGCGACGACGCCCTCGACCCCGCGCACCGGTTCGCGTCCATGCCCCTGTTCACCCTCGGCCCGGGCGGCGAGAAGGGCATGGCGCGGCGTCAATGCACCAGCGAGTACAAGATCCGTCCGATCAAGGCGGAGGTACGCCGCCGGCTCGGCTACCCCCACCCGGCGCGGGTGCCGGCCGACGTCTTCGCGCAGATGGCGATCGGGATCTCGGTCGACGAGGTGCACCGGGCCCGCGACGCCGACGTCGCCTACATGCGCAACGTCTTCCCGCTGCTGGACCTCTCGTGGCGGCGCGGCGACTGCGCGGCGTTCCTGGCCGAACACGGCCTGGCCGACACCCCCCGCTCGGCCTGCATCGGGTGCCCCTTCCACACCGACGCCGAATGGGTCCGCCTCCGCGAACAGGATCCGGATGGGTGGGCGAACGCGGTCGACTTCGACCGCAGGATCAGGCACGGCTCCGCCCGGGCGACCGCCGACGGGCACCCACTGCGCGGACAGTTCTTCCTGCACCGGCAGCGCATCCCCCTCGACCAGGTCGACCTGCGACCCCGGCCCGCTGGCCCGGAGGAGACACCGGGGTGCGGGCCATGGTCCTGCCCGCACCCGGCGGAGCCGGCGCCGGACTCGGCCACACGAAACGATCCGGCCGCGGAGACGGTACCGCCGACACCGGCGGGGACCGGGCTGCGGGAGGTGGCGTGATTGCCGCGACCTCGCCGCCCGCAACAGGGCTCCGCATCGGATCACTGTGCACCGGCTACGGCGGCCTCGACCTCGCCGCCGAAGCCGTCCTCGGCGGCCGACTCCAGTGGTACGCCGAAACCGACCCGCACGCCCAGAAAGTCCTCACCTTCCGCTGGCCGGACGTCGTCAACCTCGGCGACATCCGCACCGTCGACTGGAACAAGGTCGCCCCGGTCGACATCATCACCGCAGGCTTCCCCTGCCAGGACATCTCCAACGCCGGCAAGCGTGCCGGGATCACCGGCAAGAACTCCAGTGTCTGGACAGCGGTCGCCGACGCCGTTCGCGCGCTTCTACCCCCGCTGGTCTTCGTGGAGAACGTGGCCGCGCTCCTGCGCCGCGGCTTCGACACAGTCCACGCCGACCTGGCCGCGCTCGGGTACGACACACGGTGGATATGCCTACGCGCGTCCGACATCGGCGCCGCCCACCGCCGCGACCGGCTGTTCCTGCTGGCCATCCGCCGTGACCTCGTCAGGGCCGGTGCTGCCGACCCCGTGCGCCCGTGACGGCAAAGGCCCCGGCCACCCGTACGGGCTGCCCGACCTGATCGAACCGGGCGGAAGTAGGCATCTCCTACTGCCAACCCCGACCGCGGCCACGTACGGCTCGAACAAATCGGTGTCGGCGGGAGCGGTCCGCCGGCCCGGACTCGCCCAAGTGGCGGGCACGTTGCTGCCCGCTCCGACGGTCGCCGACAGCCGCAGCTCGGCCAACGCGACCGCCGGACGCAGCAGACCCCAGGTCGGGCACGTCGGGCACACGCTGACCGACACCGCGCGGCTGTTGCCCACCCCACGGGCCAGCGACACCGGCACACCGGGCCGGCGTGCCGGGGCCGGGTTCCGACCGCCGTTGTCGCAGGTGCTGCTCCCGACACCGCGAGCCAGCGACGGCGAGAAGGGGTGCCCAGGGCAGCGGGGCAGCCACGGGGACCTGACCCTGCCGTCGGCAGCGGTCCGGGTCCGGATGCTGCCCACCCCACGCGCCAGCGACGGACACGGCCCCTGCCTGCACGGTGACGGCGGCGCCGACCTGATCACCGCCGCCGCCGGACTCGGCCGGCTCGACGAGCAGCGGTGGGGTGTCTACGCCGTCGCAGTAGCCCGGTGGGAATTGTTGCTGGGCCGGTCGGCTCCGGACCCGACCCAGCAGGGCAGGCACGGCAGGCCGGTGCTGGCTCCACCGTTCGTCGAGTGGCTCATGGGTCTCGACGAGTTCTGGGTGACCGGGGTCGACCTGCCTCGAACTGCGGCGTTACGTGTGTTGGGTAACGGCGTGGTCTGGCAGCAGGCCGCGACCGCTTTGCGGCTGCTGCTGTGCCCCCACCACTGGATGCTGGATGACCGGTGACCTGAGCTCCGGTGCCGCACCGTGGGGCGGGTCGAGCTGCGGTCAGCGCGCCGGGCCCGCGGCGCAGGCGTGAATCTGAATGCGCGAGGGGCCTACCCGCACTGTTGCTGCGGGCAAGCCCCTCATCCTGGCGGAGTTGCCGACGCTTACGCGGCGGAGGGGGCCACCTTCGCCAGGGGCATCGCGGACGGCGCGGTCGCGTCCAGAGCGAGGTCGTGGCGGGCGTCGCTGAACACTCGACGGGCTTGGCGCAGCAGGTCGCGGGCCGAAGCCATCGACGTCGCCGCGGTACGCGAATAGTCGCCGACGTACGGCTCGGCGTGTCGGGTGAGCCGGCCGAGGGCCGCCGCAGTGTCCTCCAGAGCGGCCACGGCGTCCCGCGGTGAGTAGTGGCTGTTGAACTCCATCACCCGAACCACGTTGCGGGATGCGGTGACGAGTTCGGCCAACGCGGCGGGCACGACCCGCGGGTCTTCGGCGTCGATCTCGAACCCGTCGTCAACCCGCGCCGATGCGGTCGCTATGCCGGCGGGCGGTGCTGATGGTGCCGCGATCTCTAGATCCATAACTGCTCCTCGATGAATTCCTACGGCGGCGACGCGATCGGGCCGCATCGCCGGCACCGGGCAACCCCGATACCGCTCCATGAACCATCACCCCTACGCATAGATCAAGTGCGCTGCGGTTAGGCGGCTGAGCAGGCCTAGTACTTCGGAATGCCCACACCGTGGCGCGCCGTCCCTCCCATGCTCGTCCGCCCGGGTGGGCGCCCCTTCCGGGGCTGCCCACCCGGATTCCTCGTTTGCCAGGAGGCAATGTCATGACCACACCGGGCCCGCGAAGGCTGCCATTCCGGCTGACCATCGCCGTCCGCGTCCCGGCTATCACCGCAGCCGCCGGCGCCAGCGCCAACCCCCTTCAGCCGTCGTGCGAGGGGTGAAAAACAGTGACACCACACCCGGGCCCCGACGACTCCACGGCCCCGAACGGCAAGGTGTGGACCGAGGAGCGCATCCGCGCGCTCGGGGCGGTCACCACGGTGGCCACAGCCGCATCAATCTTCGCGATCAGCCGATCGACCGCATACGAGCTCGTCCAGCTCAACGAGTTCCCGGTGCCCGTCTTACGTTTCGGATCTCGCTACCGGGTGCCCGTCGCGGCGATCATCGCCGCCCTGCACATGGCCCCGGCAGCCGACAGCGAAGAGCCTCACCGAACGACTTGATCCACACCGGCCAACGAGCGTGGATCAGACCCATGAAATCCGCAGCCCGAACACTCCGGGCTGCGCAAACGCACACTCAACGGAGGATCGACCGTGCCGGAAGGTTCCGTCTTCAAACACTGTGGATGCAAGGACGACAACGGCAAACGTTGGGGCAGCCACTGCCCCGGTCTGCGCCGCCGCGGCGGCGCCTGGAACTCCAGCCACGGCCTCTGGGCCTATCAACTCGAACTACCCAAGACGGCCGACGGCAGGCGACGCCAGTTGCGCCGCTACCGGTTCGACAAACGCGAGGACGCCGCGAACGAGCGCGACGCCGCGCTCGCCCTACTCGCCCTCGCCGGCAACAACGGCGACCTCGCGATCGAGATCGGCGACCTGCTCCACCAGCTCAAACCCACCGAGCCGCTGCCCGACCGCAACATGATCGCCCGTCGGGTCAAAGCCGGCATCCCCGCTACCACCGCCGTCCTTCTCGGCGACTACCTGCAGGAATGGCTCACCGGGCGCAACATCGGAGACGGCACGAAACGCGCGTACGCCGGCCACATCCGCAACCACCTCGACCCGCATCTCGGGCACATCCCGGTCGAGAAGCTGGGCATCGGCCACATCAGCGCGATGTTCGCCGCCATCACCGACCGCAACATCGCGATCGAGACCGCCCGCGACAGCGACGACCCGGCCGTACGCGCCAGCGTCAAAGGCCAGCGCATCACCGGTCCGGCGACCATGCACCGCATCCGCGCCACCCTGCGCAAGGCGCTCAACGACGCCATCCGCGCCCATCGCCTGATCGAGTTCAACCCCGCCGCTCACATCGAACTGCCCTCCGGCAAACGCCCCAGAGCCAGGGTCTGGACCGCGGCGGCCGTCAAACATTGGAAGGTCACCGGCCAGAGACCGAGCCCGGTCATGGTCTGGACCCCGGAGCAGGCCGGCCAGTTCCTGGACTACGCCGAAGATCACGACATCGTGCTCTACCCGCTGTACGCGCTCATGCTCTATCGCGGCCTGCGGCGAGGCGAAGCGATCGGTCTGCGTGACCTTGACGTCGACCTGGACGTCGGCGCTGCGGTCATCAGCCAGCAGATCACGACAGTCGGCTATCAGCCGGTCACGAAGAAGGTGAAATCCGAGGCCGGCGACCGCACGGTCACCTTCGACCAGACCACCACCGCGATCACCCGCGCCCACCTGGCCCGCCGGGCGAGCTGGCAGCTGGTCTCCGGTCCTGCATGGATCCGCACCGGCCTGGTGTTCGTACAACCGGACGGCTCCGCATGGCACCCCGACACCGTCACCAAACGCTTCGACAGCCTCGTCGGTAAGGCCGGTCTACCACCGATCCGGCTGCACGACCTGCGCCACTGCGCCGCGACCTTCCTCAAAGCCGCCGGCGCCGACCTTCAAGACATCAAGGAACTACTCGGGCACTCAACAATCACCATCACATCGGACACCTACACGTCGGTCATCCAGGAACTAGAAACCGAACGCGCCAAGGCCGAAGCCGCCGCAGCCCTCGTGCCTCGCACCAACCGGCGCGCCAACTGAGTAGGTGCTCGGTAGCTCCGTTATCCCCAAAAACGGAGCGACCGCAGCAACCTAAGTGAACCCACAAAACTAAGTTTGTGCAGGTCAAGCATGGTGGGCCGCCGGGGATTCGAACCCCGAACCTAAGGATTAAAAGTCCTCAGCTCTGCCATTGAGCTAGCAGCCCGCAAGGTCAGCCTACCGGGGGATCAGGGGGTTGAGCTATTGGGATACCCGGGATGGGTAGTTTTTGCAGGTCAGCGACTGCTCGGCGTGTCGGATTTCAGCGACTGGTGATCCCTGGGGTACACCGTTCGAGCTCGTTGAGCGACGCGGAGCGGCTTCGAGCGTCCAACCGGTTGACCAGCGAGCAACTGCGGAGCAACCAGACCGCTCGCGCCGGTCAGACCTTCGGGGTCTTTCCCAGTGCTTCCGGAAGCAGCTCATTAGAGGGCCGCAGCGGTACCGATGTCCACGACCCTGATCGGAACACCTGAACCGGGCAGCGACCGCCGCGGGACTTCTCATCTCCGGTGGTTCTCAGCCGACTGAGACGGCCATGTCAGTGGGAGCATCATTGCCGGATTACGTAACCCTGCTCGTGGGTAGTTGGCCGCAGATTCGTCCGCGGCACGTAACGGTCGTTGGCGCACAGACTGTCGCCAGGCAGCTACCGATATCCGAGGGCCGTTGTGGCATCTACGTGCTTTCCTTCACCGACGGTCAGCTGTATGTCGGCCAGGCGGTCAATGTGGTGACCCGGTTCGGCGATCACCGCAAGACATACAACGATATCGCCGAGTTGTACTTCTGGAATGTCCCCCGGGAGCTCCTCGACGCGTACGAGCAGCAGGCCATTCAGATCCTGCAGTCCGAGGGACTCCTGCTACGCAACGTCATCTATGCGTCCGGACGGCTCGGTGCTAGCGACCTCGACACGATCACCTCGCCAGCGGAGCAGCTAGCCTGGTTCGCCTCCGCCGTATCCGACGACCTCGGCGACGAGACTCGCCCGGACCGAACTCAAACCCGTATAGCCAACAAGGGCCGGTTCGATCAAGTCGCCACGGATCCACGCCTGGTCCCGATACTTCCCGCGGTTCGCCGCTATCTCGCTCGCACCATTCCGTTTCCCCGGCGCACCGAGTTTTCTCGATGGTCGATCAGCGCGGCCCCGAACACCAACAAGAACTCCGCGCCGCGGATGTTCACCATCACCGTGCACTCGCTGGAAACCCTGCACGTCTGGGCGCCGTTCGATGAACAGCACCGGACGATCTTCGAGCTTAACGTCGATCTAGCCACGATGCAGAGGCACTGGCCCGACCTCGGCGACCTGGCGCAAACTTTCGGCGCGGCCGTCGTTCAGGACACGATCTACCGAGTACGCCCGGGTGTGCTTCGGTTGTCGGTCGAAGGCCCACGCAACTTCATGCGGCTGCTCGACGTAGATGGTGTGGTCGAAGCAGCCCGACGGCTCAATCTGGATATGATGCGCAAGGGACCCGCCGTGCAGTACAAGAGCCACTCCTTCCACCTCAGCGATCTGCTCCTCGATCCGGTCACCGACGCGACCAGCGGTGTGAGCGACGATCCGCTGAATTGTGGCCTGGTGGCCGATGCCCTCGGCGACCTCCGGCTGGCAGAGCAGCTCTACCGGCAGGCCGCCGATGCCGGCAACCCGGAGGCTGCCTTCCGCATCGGGGACCTGCACACCGAACGCCGCGAGGACGACCACGCGGAGTTCTGGTACGACTGCGCCGAGCGCGGCGGCTACCACGGAGTCCGGCGATCCCCGCACTTCGGCAACACCTACGCGCTGATGGAACACGGCGGATACGCCGCGGAGCGGGACGACCTGTCCGCGGCGGCCGACTACTTTCGGCATGCCGTATACAGCGGCTCCACCAAGGCGTACCTCGAACTCGGCTCCGTTCTCCAGGAGCTCGGCGACGATGCCGCAGCCGAAATGGCATACCGGCATGGCGCGCAAGCAGGTCATGCGCTCGGCTGGTACTACCTCGCGTGGCTACGGATGCATGAAGGCGATACCGAGCAGGCCGAGACGTTGTTCTGGCGAGCCGCTGACGCCGGCCACTTCGGCTCGTTGATCGAAATCGGCGTCATGCAGCAGGAACGCGGGGAACACGACCTCGCCGAGGCCAATTTCCGGAAGGCGGCGAAGGCCCGATTCCCCAACGCCGAAGTCATGCTCGGCAACATCGCCGCTCAGCGCGACGATCGCGCCGCCGCCATCAAGCACTACAACCGCGCCATAAAGTGGGGCAACACGGGCGGCATGATCGGCCTTGGACTACTGCTCGAAAGCGACGGCGATCTGCACGGCGCCGAGTCGTGCTATCGCCAGGCAGCCGAGGCAGGAGACCTGCTTGGCTTCGTCAACTTGGCCATGCTGTACGCCTTGCAACACGACGATGAGCGAGCCGAGGCTTACTGCAGTGAGGCTGTCGAAGCCGGCTACGCCGATGCCTTCGCTGATCTAGGCGACATGCTCGAGGAGGAAGGCTATCCCGAAGCGGCGCAGCATTACTACAGCCTTGCCGCCGCTTGAGGTCGCGGTGATCGGTGCGGCCCGGCCAGCGACCGCGTGGGCTGGCATTGGCGGTCGAAGGTGTTGCCGGAAGTCGTCTACCTGGAGCATCTGTCCAGCGCGAACTCCTTGTACGAGGTCGGCACGGCAACGTTCCACCTGCGGCCATCCCGGGGTGATTTCGCCGGCGAGTATCGGCGCCGAATGTCGGTGGGTTTCAGCGCCGCGGTTGACGGCCAGGCATGATCAATGTTGCTGAGTTTGAGCGCCACCTGGATGCCTTGCCCGAAGCATGCGAGCGAGCTGTCCGCTGCCACTGAAGGTGGACTTTGTGCCACTACGTCTGGTTGAACCGGGTTTTCTGTCATTACGCTTGGTCCAGTTCGGTCCTCCAATATCGGCAGGTTGTCGACGAGATGCTCGCCCGGCCAGTCGACCCGAAACACCGAACAACCATTCAAGACGTCTTCGAGCACGTCACCAAGAACCTGCAGCTCAACGTCTCTTTCTCGGCAGTCAGCGCTTACGTCCGCGCACGACGGAAACACGCGGCCACCCAACGACGGTGACGTTGCGGAACCCTCCGAGGCCGGACGGCAAGGGATAGAAGCGCATGCTGCGTCATATGCCGAGAGGCTCGCTGATCTGCAGGCGCCGATCCATCGCTGCGGCCAGCGCATCCGCCAGATCGGAGCGAATGCCCTGCGCCCACGGATGCAGAGCGGTCAGAAAACCAGCGAGATCTTGCTGAACCGCACCCAGAAGGTCCGGCAGATTATGGCGCGGGATGTCGATGTGTGGTTTATCCGGGCCGAGAACCGACCCTGCAGGAAGCTGGCCGCCGTCCTTCCACACCCGGACTACCGGCCCTCGGTGCTCGATCAGCGGATCCGGGTCATGGCCGAGGTCGATCACCTCACCGCCGATCACGCGGAGCCAGTCGCGCCATTCGTCGAGGCCGACGCAGCATCCGGGGTCGATGACGACGTTGTCGTCGCCCACCCTCAATCCACCCGGCGCGAAGTCTCCGTCGTCGCAGGTCAGATACTCCTCGATCGCCTCCACCGCGTCCGTCGCGGTGATCGAAAGGTCATCGGCGGTCACGCTGCGGCCGATCAACGTCCAGACCACCGCCCCCACCTGCTGCGACGTCGGCATTCGCGGAACCGCGAAATAGAAGTCGGTCTGCTCGGCCGGCCAGAACGGGCAGTCAGCGGACCACCGCTCCAGCACCGGCATCAGCGTGATCATCGCATGAGGCTAACGGGCCGAAGGCGACGCCTGCGACCGCATTCACCGCCTCATCGCGACGCCCGAGCCCCACCCGGCTCGTCCACGAATCGGATCAAGTTCAGTGACACAAACCGAGCTCACCGCCCCCCGCCACAGCGAGTTACAACATAGGGCCGTGTCACCCATTCTGATCCGGCCTGGTCATGGCTTCATCCCGGACCAACTTTGCTGGCAGCGGACACGAGCGCGTATCGATCAAGGAACCGGAACGTCCGTGGGAGACGCTCGGGAAGACGGCGACGCGCTAGTGGCACTTCGTATGCTGCGTCCCAGGAGGTGCACGTGACGGACGCCCAACTTATCGATCGATTGATCGAGCAAGCAGCACAAGCGCCTGACTGGCGTAGCAGCTGCGCCCGTCCAGGGCACCTGCCGCTGTTCAACTACTGGGGTCCGGTCATGTATCTGACTTCGGCCGGCGATGTCATCAGGGACGACGAAGAGGGCGGCCAGCTGCGGTTGGCAGACCCAGACGAACGTAACTTCGGGCTCGCCCGAGCTGCCGACCTGTATCCGGAACTCGCTCACCTGAGGCCCCGGAGGCCGCAGGCGGCGGTCACCTGCGACCTCTGCCGCGGCCAGGGCCGGGTGGTGGTCTCGCGGGGAAAGACTTCGCCGTGGCCGGATGGATACGAGCTCCGCTCGTTCTTGTACTGCTCGGGGTGCAACAGCCTCGGATGGACCCTTACCGACTGACCTCTGTACCGCATCGCCGCCGCCACCGGGCGGCACCGGCCGGTCAGCCCGAAAGGCCTCTCTCGCAGGCGGTCCCCGTGAGTGGCGCCAAGACTCAGCGACACAGAGCCCGGCCCGAAAGCCATGGCGCTGAAAGCGACCGACATCTGGCGCTCGAACTCGCCTACAAACTCACTCCGGATGGGCCAGCACGACGCGGGCCCTGCAGCGCGTTATCGAACACCGGGCGGTAGCCAGACGGCGCGGGCTCTGGCCACTGCGGCGGTTCCTCGATCGCGGCGTGTAGCCGCTCGGCAACCTCGGCGACCGCTTCACCGACCGCCTCGGGCTGCACCTGGTCGTAGGCGGCCTGGTCATCGTCCAGGTCATCGATCAGGTCAGCGGTCAACTCGGGCGCCACATCTTCGAAGGCACGGACGATCCGCAGTGCGCCATGCGCGCCGACCTCGTATTCGAGGCAGGCGGCCGCGGTCGCGTCGAGCACCGCCGCGGCGGCGGCCAGGTCATCTCGGTCGACCTGATCGCGCTTCACTCTGGCAGGGTATGGCCGCCTGGCTCCGCCCAGCCGGGGATACGGCAGATCCTGCCGGGAACCGGTTGGTGGTTTGTCAGTACGAGCGGTCGGTTCTCGGCACGATGGGATCTATCGGCTGGGTAGGGCCTTTCTCTGGCTCCAGGAGTGAGAGTTGGCCCCACGTACGAACGGATGGTGGCCCCACCGGCTGACCCAGCAAGAGTGATTTGGTGATTTTTGGCCCCGCCCCGCGGCGGAGCGGTGAGACGATCGGCCGCCCCGCACCTTGGCCCGACGACATCGAGGAATGGGAGCTCGAAACGAACCGGCCAACCCCTCGACGACACGGCGAACCGCCGTTCTAACGGCACCGAACGACAGCTCCGCCCGCTACATCAGCGCCTGGAAGTCCCGCCCCGGACCGGAGAAAACGGGCGACGGGGTCCTGGCACGCGATGGCAAGCCTAGAGCTCGAACGGATGCAACTGAATGTCCGGGTGAGGAACATAGATTTGCACCCAGCTGGCGTCCGCCTCTGCCGGCGGAGTGTCAACGAAGTCCAGCAGGATCATCGATCCGTCCAGGTCCAGGACGCCGGCACCATCGGGAGTCAAACCCAAACGCCCGCGCAAGACCACGCAGTGGCCACCCGCGAAGATCGCAGGCCCAGGATCGGCCGCGGGCTTCGCGTTCACGCCCCAACTGAGTTCTGTGTCGATCGTCCACTCGACGTGATACTGCCCGAGGACAACATCTGGCGCACCGCACCACGGCACCGCCGTCCTACCCACCGGAGTCTGGACCTGCACTATCGGGAACGGACTCCAGCCGAACCGGCGCATCTTCTCGATCTCGACCAGCACCCTCCCATCATGCCCGCTGCCGGCCAACCATGGTGGGGCCAAAACTCACCCGTGACCATGAACCAGACGATCGCGTAATGGCGCGCCAAAATTCGTTCCCAGCCGGGGCCAACACTCGCTCTTAGAGCCACCTTTCTCCGCTTCGAATCCTTCGGCGAGGTCGAACTGAGTCACCCGTAGGGTGCCTTCATCCGCATTTTCCGGATAGCCAATGCCGAGCCCACTCATAGTTATCGCGCACGATCGCCAGCGCTGCGACAACGAGTGGGATCCCGAGTAAAGAGATGCGCGTTCGCCTGATCTGCCATGCCGTACTTGCCGTGGCCGCCGTTTCGATGCTGGTCGCCAACCCGCAGAACCGTGTCAGGCAACCTCTCGTCTTGTCCTCGGCTGCCGTTCCATCGAGAACCTTTCAGGCACCGTCTCCGGCCTTGATCGCCAAGGACTCGGGTAAGCGCCGGCATCGCCCCAGCTGGATCTGGAGAGTTTTCGGTGCGGCACTGCCCGATGAGGGCGGTTGCCTTAGTGACGTGCTGCCCGCCGGGGGCAGGAAGCCGACAGTGGTGCTGGACCGCCTGGACTCGCTGGGTTTCTGTTTCGAGGGCTTTAGGCCGCAGGACAGGCCTGTCATGCGCATCACCGCACCCGACGGCACACAAGCCGAATGGCCAGCCGTTCACGAGTTCGCTGATGTTTGGGGCTGGACCTGGACTAACGAGGAGATTCTGCTTGTCCTGCCACATCCGGGTGCCTATCGGTTCGAGGTGACGGCGGCGGGCACTTCGACCACCACTGGCGTCATCGATGCCAGGCCAGCAGCCAGGCCGGATGTTGAGTTCTCCGACGTTCACGAGGTCAGTCCCGGTGAGACGGTGTCCGCCATGGTGGTCGGGCGCCGGCCCGGCTCACCCATCTTCGCCAGCCTCTACGGTAGTCAGAAGCCTAAACGGTTACGACTGGTCCACGACTTCGCGCCAGTGATCGCCGACCGATGGGGTGAGGGTGTCATCAAATGGACCGTCACGGACGAGCCGGAGGGCGACTACGGCCTCTTGGTGGAGACCCCTCAAAACGACAGACCCGACGCATGCCTGCGGCACAACGCGTGCAGCCCCTTCGTCGTCAGGCGGTGAACCACCGGCCATCGCGCCATAACCATCGGAAGTCACCGAGCACCCGGGGCGGCGACACACTCCTCGACCTGACCGTCAGATATGTCGTGCCGTTGGTCGGTCTCAGCGGAGCGGTCCTGTTCGGGGTTCTGCGCCTCGCGTACGTCTTCTTCTACCTGCCCTTACGCACCACTCCGCAAGAGGCCGGGTACGGGTACCTGGAAATCCTCTCCGGCCAACTAGTCGGCACAGCCGAGCTCGTTCTCCTCTTCGCGGCGGCGCTGCTCGCGGGAACGTTGGCGCTCGGCTCGGCCCGTCACGCGGTGGCGGGCCGGTGGCGAGACGCGGTGTCCCGGCCGAGCCGGGACACCCTGCTCCGGCTCGCCCGGCGGTGCGCATTCGCCGCTCTGGCAACGGTGCTGCTCTGCCTGCCGATGCTCGCCTGGATCCTCGGCAAGGAGGCACAGCGCGGCACCGCCGTGCGCAACATCTATCTGCTTCATTTCGCTCAGATACCCGTGCTGGCAGTGCAGGCCAGCACGGTGAAGGTGTCCTGGACCGCGACCATGCCGGCCGGCACGCCCGACCTCAGCCGGCGCAAATGCCTGTTGTTCCTGGGGAAGGCGGCCGGCACCGCAGTGTTCTATGACGTCGCTACCGAGGAGAGTCTGCAGGCACCGTCCGCCCAGATCCTGCTGACGTTCCCGCACACCGCCACGGTCTGGGATTCCGGCTGCAGTGAGTAAAGGGGCTGACGCGAAACCACAAAGCAGCACCCGACACGCCGCCCCACTGGTCCGGCATTCTCGCCGGACGGCCGAGCCCTGGCTGTCGCGGGCGTGCAGTTGTCGGTGTTCGACCTGTCCGCCTGGCTCGACGGACGGCAGGTGGCACCCAGGAAGCCGCCGGGGCTGCCGGCCACGACGATGTCGTCGACGGGAAGCTGATGGCTCTTGGCGGCTCCGCCGACGATCGTCGAACCGTACGAGTGACCCATCGCCACCAGATGCCAGTGGTCGGTTTCTTGGGTGACGCGTAGCCACTGCATGCAGTGCGCGCAAGGATCACGGTCGCCCATCGACCGGTGCCCGGATCCGCTCGGTGCCCGGGCAATCGGTCGGGCGCTGCGGTCTAGCCGAGCGCGATCACCAGCCCCACTCCGGCCCCGAAGACGGCGATAAAGGTCGCCCCACCCGCCGCGGCGATACCGCTTAGCGGTTTGCCTTCGGCGCTCGAGATCCACATGGCAACGGTTGCGGACAGCAACGCCGCTAGTAGCACTACCAGAATCCAGACCGGCTTAGCATTCATGAACCCTTCATAAACCCATGGGCGAAAGCATTATGTCAATAGTTTCGGCCCAAAAATCTTTCGGAGTTACCGGCCAGTAGAAGGGGTTACGTGAAGTCTCCGTTCAGGACCAGAGAGCAATCGCCGCTGTCGCAGTGCCGAGGCCGCGCCGTCAAGAGCGCACCCCACGGGCGCAGGAGCCGGTCCAGATCAAGCCAGGACGCCGGGCAACGACCCGCGCCGAACGATAAACACGACCGATCGGCAGCTCCGGCTGCCGATCGGTCTCGTCCGCCCGCACGACCACTGCTCGGTCCACAGGAGGAGCCCATCGGCCGCTCTCCGATACCCTCCCCACGGGCTTGTTTTCGCATTTCAGGGCATCTTCGGACTTCGTAGGACGTGTTGGTCAGCACCGGCGGCAGCTGCACGAGCGACCGCGGGGCAACCTGCCGGTCGCAGCAACTCGCGTGCTGCCGTGTTCACCGCGGCGCCTACTGGCCTCCGGCGAAGCCCAGCGGTTGGTCCACACGCAGGCGATTGAAGGGCTGCGGAGCTGAACACGCGTAGCTGCCGCGGCTTGTGCAGCGCTGAGCCGAGGTGAGCCGATCCTCACCGGTCCGAACCAGGATTGCGGATCGAACGTAGTCTCTGTACACGTGTCTAGTACGGGGAGTTACTGAATGCATCCGCACCTGGAGATCGACGTCGAGGCCCTGGTTCGGACGGGGACTCAGGTACAGGACTCCTCGGGGTCGGTCCGCGAGGCCATCACCAAGGAGGTCGGCTGGCTGACGGTCGCCAGCGTCGGCATTCCGTGGGCCGCGGTCGGTGTTGTCGCCGACCGCGCCAACGGCTGGTCGACGTATCTGCAGGACTTGGCAGAGCGGATCCGGCTGTCCGGGGCCGGGATGGTCGGTGCGGCGATCAACTACCAGACGACGGATCAGGAGTCCGCGGACTCGATCACCGCGACGTTCCCCACGCCGGCCCCGCATCACGGGCCGCACATGGGAGCCGCCGAATGAGCGCGATCACCCTGCTCGACGTCGCGCAGACCAACGCGAACATCTTCATCGCGGCCTCGGATGCGTGGGACCGGGTGGCGGCGGGCCTCGACGCCGGCCTGGACAGGTTCATCGCCGCTTCGCAGTACCTGCCGGCCGCCTGGCCGACCGGTGAGGACGCCCAGGAGCGCAACCTGGCCCTACGGGCGGAACTCGGTGACGCCCACGATCCGTGCCAGAAGATCGGCCGGGCGTTGCGCACCCACGCCGACACGGTGCTGAGCATGCAGAGCATGCTGGCCGACATCCAGACCGAGTGCGCCCTGGCCGGACTCACCGTGGACCTGGCCACGGCGAGCGTTTCGTCGACGAACCACCTGACGGACACGACACAGGCCGCCCAGGTCGCCGGCCTCGTGCAGGGCTACAACCAGCAGCTGGGCGAGCTGCTGACCCGGGCCCGGAACCTGGACCGGGAGACCGCCGAGGCCCTCGGGCAGCTTCCGCCGCCTGCGCCGGGCTCCGGCAAGCCCGGCCCGAAAATCACCAAGGAGGACCTGGCCAATCTGAAAGGCAAGACGCCGCAGCAGGTCCACGACTGGTGGGAGGGCCTCAACCGTGAGCAGCAGGAGCAGGCGATCCGTGACTTCCCTCGGGTGGTCGGCTGGATGGACGGGGTGCCGGCCATCGACCGGGACAGGGCCAACCGCATCGGCCTGGCACAGGAGAAACAGCTGCTGCAGCAGCAGCTGCACGACCCGGACCGGGCGGCCGACCAGAACGAGATCCTCAACCAGCTGTATCGCGTGGAGGCGATCGAGCGGGGCTTGCAGAAGATGGGCCCGCGGGGAATGCTGCTCGGCTTCGACACCACCTCGTATGCTGGCGACGGCAAGGTGATCATGGCGATGGGTAACCCGGACACGGCCCGACACACCGGCGTCTGGGTGCCCGGCTTGAGCACCACCCTGGAAGCCAGCATGGACGACAACATCGACCGGATCATGGCGATCAACAGCCGGGCCGACGCCTTGACCCCGGAACGCTCGGGTGACGTGTCGACGGTCTACTGGCTCGGGTACGACGCGCCGGACCTCAACAACGTGTCAGTCACCCAGAACGACCGATCGATGGCCGGCCGGGATCCGTACCTCAACTACATGCAGAGCCTGCGCGTCACCCACGACAGCGACGTCGGTCATCTGGTCGCCATGGGCCACTCGTACGGGACCACCATCGTCGGTGAGGCCGCGAAGACCGGGCAACTCCCGGTCGACGACATCGTGGTGGCCGGCAGCCCCGGCATGCACGTCGGGTCGGTCAGCGACCTGAACATGGAGCCCAGGCATGTGTGGGCGGGCGCGTCCGACAGCGACCCGGTCGCCAAGGCGGCGGCAGCCCAGCCATGGGACTACGTAGCCGCCCCGTTGCTGTTCCCGGTGGCCGGCCCCGCCGCGGTGCCGCTCGTCGAGGCCTACGCCGACCATCTGCACGGCATGGCACCGACCGACCCGCACTTCGGCGCCTACAACTGGAAGGCCGACACCAGCGGCCACACCAACTACTGGGACCCCGACAGCGAGAGCCTGAAAAATCAGGCCCGGGTCCTGGCGGGTGTCTACAACAAGGTGACGCCCGCTAGCGTCAACACCGGCAACCTCCCCCCGGAGAACTGGCGATGATCCGCACAAGAAGCACACTCACCCTGGTGGCAGCAGCAGCCGCTACCGGGCTTGCCCTGTCCGCCTGTTCAGGAGACGACGTGGAAACCAAGCCGGAAACGGCCGTGAACGCCGTGGTGCAGCAGCACGCGGAAGCCATCGCCGCCATCGCCGGGCAGACACTGCAGAACCCGAACCTGCTGTCGCGTGGCTGCACCGGCCGAGCCGGCGAAACCAGCAAGTCGATCTACACCGTTCAAGGCGTCTACAACCTGCCCGCACCCACGGCAGAAGGCCACCTCGACGTGATCGCCCGGATCCGCGCCGACTGGAAAGCCAAGGGCTACACCATCACCGACGACCGCACCGTCGGCCCCGACGACGGCGTCGTGGCAGCCAAGACCCCAGACGGGTACCAGCTCGACATCGAGCGAGGAGAGCCCAAGGGATTCGCCGTCTTCGTCGACTCTCCCTGCTACGAACGGCCCTAACCCGCGCTGAAGCCCGCCAGGCGTTCACGCTGACCGTGGGCTTCGTAGCGATGGTTTCACCGGTCCGGTTGTAAACGTCCACCGCCTGACCGGTCCAGGAACTGCCGCTGCCGGCGTACTACCGGAAGAAGTCCAACGCCGCGGCTGCCCGGGCCTCAAGACGCCCCTCACCCTCGAGGTCTACCGCTTCCCACATCGGGCGGTCATTTAGTTGCTGCTCACCTTCATGTCCAGTACTAGTTGATCAGCTAGCCGGCGGGCGTAGGCGAGCACCTGTTGCGGCTGAGGCATCCCGTGAAATCCCTTCACGATCTCCGGTCAGATATGGTCGGCACGCCGAATCCGCGGCAGCGAGTCGCTTGGCGGGCACGTGACGCACCAGAGCATCGATCAAGGTGTCTTGCGGATGTACATCGCCGCCACAATCATGGCGCCGAGCATGATGATCAGGAACACTCCCAGGGCCGCATATGCCAGGCCGGGGGGCAGCGCCCCGTAGGCGGCTGCTCCGATGATCGCAGGGATTCCCACACCGCCGGCCCCGCCGGCGACGGTGAGCGCGGCCTTGACCACGCCTGCTCGATGTTCCGCATCGCTGTGGCCTTGCCCGGGGCCACTGACTACCGTTGCCATGGTTCTCCTTGACGTTCCGCACGAACTCCAACGGGAACCGAGGACGGCACCCGGCGGCCACCGGGTGCCGTTCGTGTCTGGAACGGCTCGCGTCCTCGGCCTTGCAGTACCAACAGTCCGGGCACGGATGACAAAGACAACCAGCTGCCGGCAGGAAGCCATGAGCGGTCCGGATCGTCGCCGCGTCCACAGTGCCGGCTCACTGTACGAAGACCTCTGCCACTAGCCCAACCGCGACGGTGGACGAGTCTTGGGACAACCTGTGGACACGGCAGCACAATCCTGTGGGTAACCCTATGCACACCGTGTGGACAACTTCTGCGCAAGGCCCTCCAGCAGCACATCTTCTCCGTCGAGCTGTGGAAGGCAAAAAAGCTGATAGATCTGCGAAAATACCGGGTCCGGTGAGCAAACCGACGCAGTCAGGCAATGTGGTTAACGCGTGCCGCACGTCACCCGTTTCACGTGGACCAGCTGGCATGGAACTACGACAGACGTATCGGGCGACAGGCCCGGCCCATCGCGCGACCCGACGTTCACCCAGATCGAGCATCGGCAGTTCACACCGCCGCCGACAGCCCGCACGGCTAGCAGTCACCGTAGATCAGGAGCTTTCGGCCACAGCGACGACCGAGCCCAGAGAACGGGACGGGGTCGCCTCCGAGCCGACCAGCCGGTCGTGGATAGAGTTCCACTGCCGCCACGGGTGCTTGCTGATGCCGGTCTGGTCCATCCAGTGCCACTGGATGACCGCCGCCTCGACCAGCGCGGTCGGCGTCTGCGTGCTGCTCGACGATCCAGTCGCCGACCCCAAGGCACATCGCGTGGAGCGTCGCGGTGGCCGTCTCCGGCTCCTCGATCTCGGCCGCTTTGAAGTCGTAGTACGGCCCCTGCTGCCAGTAGGAGTACATCGACCGGTCCGGCAGCACGTCATCGTTGTACGTCAGCCGGGGGCCGAACCGCCTTGGCGGCGGATGTTCCACGGTCGGAACGGTGGGCTGCGAGTCCGGCGCCCTAGAGACGACCTGGGAGCCTTTCGCCAGTGCATGGTTCTGAGCGACAATCGAAGAAAGCCTGTTCAACAGATCCTCCTGAACCGGCTGCGCCGGTCGCGCTGTTTTCACTTGCTTTCATAAGAAACCTAGGCGTGACCTGGGGCAATGCCTCCAGACATAGCTGGACATCACAAGACATCGAATCTCGCGAGAGACGGGTGGAGGTGATCTCGTCTTGCCGGCCAGAAGATCGAATCTGTCCGCGGAGGAGAATCCGTTGCATGGTTTCGCGGCCGAGCTTCGCGCCCTACGGGACCGGAGCGGTCGGCCCGAGATCTATTCGGTGGACGCTGTCGTACGGGCGCAGCGGACTAGTAACGTCAGCCGGGCCGCGATCTTCTCGGCACTCGCCGGCAAGACCCTTCCGTCGCCGGAAACGCTCTCCGCCATGGTGGACGCATGGTCGGCTGAGGGGTCACGCGATATGCGAACCTGGTTGGAGCACCGCTCGAGGTGTGAAGCCCGCCTAGCGACGGTGGGTGGCGCGGGTGCCGGCGCCAAGACTGCGGCGCTCAAGTTCGGGCAGGAACTCAGCCGACAGCGCATACGCCATAAGCTCACCCAGGCCGTGATGGCCGAACGCGCCGGAACTTCGGCTGCACGCATCTCACGTATTGAAAACGGCATTCACTTCCCTAGTGAGACCGATGCCTGGCGGTTCGACCAAGCTCTCGGTCTGCAAGGTATTTTTGTCACGTTGCACCGCAATTTAAGTGGATAAGTCGACCCTGAATGGCAATGAATATTCAATGAGCTTCGTCGTCGGCTGCACCCTCAGACATACGCGACGCACCGCCAGCCCTGATCGGGCTCACCGTGGATCTGACCGCAGCGAGTGTCTCGTCGACGAGCCACCTGACGGATACGACTCAGGCCGCCCAGGTCGCCGGCCTCGTGCAGGGCTACAACCAGCAGCTGGGTGAGCTGCTGACCCAAGCCTGGAACCTGGATCGGGAGACCGCCGAGGCCCTCGGGCAGTTCCCGCCGCCGACGGCGGGCTCCGGCAAGCCCGGCCCGAAAATTACCAAGGAGGACCTGGCCGCTCTGAAAGGTAAGACGCCGCAGCAGGTCCACGACTGATGGGAGGGCCTCAACCGTGAGCAGCAGGAGCAGGCGATCCGTAACTTCCTCCGCGAGGTGTTCTGCTCAACGGGGAAGATCGCTGAGCGGGGCCAGTTCGAGCCGTCACCGGCGGGCGAGGTGGGTCCAACTCAAGCCGTCCTGGTGGAGCCAATTACAACCGTCATAGTCATCCGGAAGGCTCAAGAACCAAGCTCGGTTGTCCTTGCCATCGAGGTGTGTCCCTCGTGCCAGCGAACTTTGTCCCGTGAGGGTTTGTGCCATCGAACTTTGTCTGCGGGTCAAGACGATCGGCCTGTGAGTGCCCCGGTCGACCTTCTACGAACACCAACTCATGATGCGAAGATCATCCCGACGCAATCGGGGAGGTCGAAGCAATCATGGGGACCTGGGACGTCAGCCCGTTCGGCAACGACGACGCCGCCGACTTCGCCATCGAACTGGACGACGCGCCGGCACACACCCGCATCGAAATGATCGGCGCCGTGCTCGAACGCGTCGCGAATCCAGCCGACGATGACCCCCGGCTCTCCGACGCCCCACGAGCCATCGCCGCCGCTAGCCTGGTCGCCGCGCAATACCCAGACGGCGCACCCATCACCTCGGCCCCCGGCCCGACCACCCCGATGCCCGAGTTCCCGACCTACCTCCGGAACCTAGCCATCGACGCCCTCGACCGCGTGGTCACGGCTCCCACCTGGCTCGCTGAGGACTGGGACGCGACACCAGACGGCCCAGCATGGCGCCAGACCATCTCTGAGCTGCGCAAAATCCTCGACCCGCCGCAACGCGAATCGCTCTTCGACCTCTAAAGTACCCGCCCAGCAGACACAGATCGCTGGCAAAAATCACGCTTCGGACAGCCTTCATTGGCACGAGACACAGTTCAGTGACGAAGGACATCGGGCCCTGGCTGACACGTACAAGACGGTGACAGGCATCCCCGAGGGACAGCTACCGAAGGACTGGCAATGATGCGCCGCGGCACCCTCCGACTGGCCGCCCTGTGGCTGACCGCCT
This sequence comes from Actinoplanes octamycinicus, assembly GCF_014205225.1. Taxonomy (NCBI): domain Bacteria; kingdom Bacillati; phylum Actinomycetota; class Actinomycetes; order Micromonosporales; family Micromonosporaceae; genus Actinoplanes; species Actinoplanes octamycinicus. The sequence goes on along the minus strand of NZ_JACHNB010000001.1, from coordinate 1,960,202 downwards.
CAGCACTGACTCTTTCCGCCTGCTCAGGAGACAACGTGCAGACCAAGTCCGAAGCCGACGTCAACGCCCTGGTCCAGCAGCACGCGGAGCAGATAGCCACGACCGTCGGCATGCCGCTGTTCAACGCGAAGCTCAACGCCAGCCCCTGCACCGGCCAACTCGGCGAAGACAGCGACACGATCTTCACCGTCCAGGGCGCCTACAACGTCGTGCCGGCTCAGAAAGACCAGCACCTGGCCTCCCTCGACAAGGTGAAAGCCGACTGGAAGGCCAAGGGCTACACCATCACCGACGACCGCACGGTCGGCCCGGACGACGGCGTCGTCGCCGCGAAAACACCAGACGGCTTCAACCTCGACATCGAACGCGCCAACCCGAGCGGCTTCGTCATCCTCATCCACTCCCCCTGCTACGAACGGCCCTGACCCGAGAAGCCGACCGCCACCCAGGCGTTCACGCTGGCCGCCACCCGACCCGTACCGACGAGGGTTTCCTGCTGCGCTGCAGGCCGGGCCGCACCTTTGATGCGCGTTGCCGCCAGACTGAGCAAGCCATGACCGCTGCTGCACTATCCATCACACCGGAACGGCGGGATTGCCGCTCGGGAGCGGGATGAGACCGGCTCGTAGCGCCACCGGCTTGGCCTCATCGCGTCACGCTTTTTCAATGTCGCACGAACCTTGGCCTCCAGTGCTGCCGAATCCATAGCTCCACGTCTGAGGCCAGCCAGATCCGGCCGAGGCTCAATTCGTCATATGGCGCCGGGAAGTCGTCGCGGTGGGTGAGCTGCTGCACCCGTTGCCTGCTGACGCCTAGCCGTTTGGTGATCTCGCCCGTGGCCATCAGCTTGAGCCTCTCACCACGGGCCCCGCACCGCGCGCAACCCGGCTCGCCCTCGACAGGCTCTTGACTGGTCATGGCCTCACCCGACGCCCGGCCGCGGTAATCCGGGGCTTTCGCAGATAAGTGCCGTATCGGCAGGCCCGGAGTATCCGCAGATGGGCGGCGAGGATCGTTGCTGGTGCCGTGAGGCCGTCGAGGCAGCGATGTCGCGGTGCAGGTGACTGGCACAGGTGTATCACTGGATTGACCGGCAACCATGAGTAGTCGCAGCCGCGTAGGTAGAGGACGAGCCGTCCTGCAGCCTTGACGCTCTCCAGCGGGTAGACGGGCAAGCCGGACAGTTCCTTCAGGGTGAGCCGCTCACCATGCATCGTTCGATCCCTCCGCTCACTGCGACCCGATGACTGCCGATCCGGCCGGCCGCAGTGACCGCCACTCGGCTAGCTGCTCGGCGGCCAGGCGGTCCTGCTCGGCCATCGCCGCCAGCAGCTCGGCCTCGGTGGCACCGGCCGCGTGGGTGAAGTAGCGCCAGCGCACCCGATGCTGGGCCCGAAAAACGGCCGGTTTGCCATTGCGGCTGTCCCACCAGGTCACCGACCAGCCCGGGTAGTCACGGTCCAGGCGCTCGCAGTCCGCCAGCCGCTCGTGCGGCCAGCCGAGCCGCTCGGCGATGACCCGGCGGTTGCGCCAGGGCAGGCTGTTTTCATCCGGGGCGGTCACCGTTTCACCGCCAGGGCGACGGCAGGCAGCCGCCGGCTCTCGTGGGTCTGCTCAGCCCGCAGGAACGGGCGCCGGGCGATTCGGTTGGTGCACAGCTGGCCGATGCCGGCACCGCACGCCGGACAGCTCACCGCCAAGCGGTCGACTTGCTGCTCACCGGCGCGCATCATGCCGCCTCGCAGAACTGGCCGATCGACAAAACTAGCTGGTCGGGGTGGATGCACTCGACCGACTCCTCGCCGCCCGGCCAGGGCCTGGTCGCCTGATAAACCCACCTGCGTGGCGAATAACCAGGCAAGCACAGCGCCGGGGCGTAGCTGACCTCCCAACCCGGCAACTCAACGGCAAGCAGGGCGACCGCCATCTGCGGATCGAGGGGCCAGGTCCGGGACCGCCGGGGTGGCCGCGTCACGACGTCCTCCGGGTCAGCACCATCGATCGTCCATGTCCGGGCATGGCTGGCGCGGGCCATGGCTGCCCGCATGCGAGCCAGTTCGACGAGGGCCGAGCCGGGGTGCGAGTCAAGTCGATCACCGGGTTCGACTGCGCCATTGCTGACCCCTAGTCATCAATGGACACAGACTGCCCTGGGCAGGCCGCGGGTGCACCGGCGTGAGGTGAGCGGTCGGCCGGTTCCACTCGGGATCTGCGTTGTGGGCCGGTGGATCTACGAAGCCCAGCGATTCGGCGACCGGCGGGGGCGCGATGGTCACCGTGTCCGGGCAGGGGAACCAGGAACAGCCACAGGCGCACCTCGTCTTCCAGGGCATAAACCACACGCGCACTTCGTGGTGCCTTCGCATGGCCTTCTCCTTCCGTGGAGGTAGGGGGCGGGTGTGGCTGCCGCAGCCCGGGAGGCCATCAGCCGCCACGCCCGCACCGCCATTTTGCGCGCGCATTTTTAGCGCGTCAACGATGCGCGCGCACTTATCCTCGCCCAGGAGGAAGCGCGCAGGAGTGATCAGACAGCGATGCGTGAGGCAGAATGCTCGGGTGGACAGCCCGACGTTCGTGAGGTTCCAGCTCGGCGCGCAGCTTCGCCGCCTTCGAGAAGAAGCCAAGATCTCTACCGAGCAAGCGGCGGCCGCCATCGAGGTCACGGCCAGCACGCTCCGTCGGATCGAGCAGGGCAAGGTCGGGATCAAAGGGCCCTCGCTGACCGCGCTTCTCGATAAGTACAACGTGGATGATGTCGAACTGCGCGACACCCTGTTGTCTATGGCCCGGGAGGGCAAGGCGCGCGGCTGGTGGGCGAAATACAGCGACCTACCGCAGGTCTACCGCCAGTACATCGGCCTCGAATCTGCCGCCGAAGAGATTCAGGACTTCCAGACGATCGTGGTGCCCGGCCTTCTCCAGACCGAGGCTTACGCCCGAGCGATGACCAGCTCAGGCGCGCGGAAGCCGACCCCGGAAGCCGTACAGCAGAACGTCACCGTGCGGATGGAACGCCAGAAGCTCGTGACCGAGGGCAAGCTGCGGCTCGTCGCGGTCATGGACGAGGCGGTTCTCCACCGCCAGATCGGCGGAGCCGAGGTGATGCGCGAACAGCTCACCGCAATGCTGGAACTGGCGAAGCTACGCAACGTCACTCTTCAGGTGATCCCGTTCAAGGAGGGCGCCTACGCCTCCATGCTGTCGAGCTTCGCCATCCTCACCCTGCCCGCCGGCCCGAACGTGGTCTACATCGAGGGCTTAACAGGAGACCTCTACGCTGAAGGCGACGAGGTGCAACGCTGCGTGACGGTGCTGAACGAGCTGCGGGCGTCAGCGTTGTCGCCCAGCGCATCGCTTGAGATGATCAAGCAGATCCGCGAGACGGACCACCAGCAATAGGAGTTGTGATGCTCGACCAGACCTGGCGCAAGAGCACACGCAGCGGGGACAACGGCGCCTGCGTCGAGGTCCGGCGCGTAGACGACACCGTCGAAGTCCGCGACACCAAGGACCGGACCAAGCCCTCGCACATCTTCACCCTGGCGGAATGGGAAGCCTTCGTCGGCGGGGCGAAGGATGGCGAGTTCGACCTGTGACACGACCGCGGCCGGCCGCGGACTCACGGGTGGCTACGAGTGACCACACTCCGCCACCTATCGGGCGCCTCACCCTTACCGCCCTCGGGACGAGCAGCGCAGCGCATAGCGCAGCTCCGGGCGAAGCGCAGAGATCATAGGTATGTCTGATCTTGGAGTTGTTGGTTAACCTGACTGAGACCCGTGCCCGGAGGTCTGCCAGACGACCTGCGGCACGCCGTGCCAGCTATGACCTCCTCCTCGGGTTCGTCGATGCGACCCTGCCCAGCCAGCAGATCGGCCAACCACTCCGCGGCGTGTCTGTAGCCGGCGTCGGCGCGCTGCCGGAGCACGGTGATCGCCTCATCGACACGACCCTGCTCGATTAGCAAACCGGCCAGCGGGTCGGACCCAGGTATTGCGAAGCCGTTTCCCATCTCGGCAGCCGTATGACGCATCCAGGACTTCCGGCAGCCACCTGGACCACCACAAACTTACTCCCATCTATCTCCGGATTGTTCGCAAGTACGACCCCGGAGTACCGATGGGAGCCCCCATGCGCCGCACCCTGCACGTTGCCGCCGCCATCGTCACTGGAACGCTCACCGCCGCACTGGTCACCGTCCCGGCCGCCGCCACCCCGCCCGCGATACCCAGCAAAGCGACCGCGCAGAGCCGGCTCAACGCGCTGACCGTCGCCGCCGAAGCCAACGCCGGCACCTACGACCGGGACCTGTTCCCGCACTGGATCACCATCTCCGGCAGCTGCGACACCCGCGAGACAGTCCTCAGACGCGACGGCACCAACGTGACCACCAGCTCCACCTGCTCGGCCACCGCCGGCAGGTGGTACTCCCCGTACGACGGCGCGACCTGGACCGCCGCCTCCGACGTCGATATAGACCACATCGTTCCGCTGGCCGAAGCCTGGCGTTCCGGCGCGAGCGCCTGGACCACCAGCCGCCGGCAGTCGTTCGCCAACGACCTCACCCGGCCGCAGCTGATCGCCGTCACCGACAACGTCAACCAGGCCAAAGGCGACCAGGACCCGTCCACCTGGCAGCCCTCACGAACCGCCTACCGCTGCACCTACGCCAAGATGTGGATCACGGTGAAGCACTACTGGGTTCTGAAGCTGCAGTCGTCGGAGAAGACCGCCCTGCAGGCCATGCTCAACACCTGCACCGCCTGAACCAGCACCCGGAGACGCATGTTGGCTCCCGGCGTCTGGGCTCTGGCACGATGCAGCTCACCGGCGCCAACCACTGGGAACTGCCCGGAGGCCGCTGGAGCCGGTATCGAGGTCGGCCTGATTCGGACGGGCCCTGGGCCGGCCGCCGCCAAGCCGAGGAACTCCTGGATCGCGCCCGACCCCGCGCCCTCACGATCGCCGGCAGCAGCTATCCGCGGTCGCCGCTCCCCGGCTGGCGAGGCCAGCTATTTGGTGAAGGTGAAGTAGCGGTAGGGGCCGTAGCTGGTGTAGTTGAGGCTGTCGCCGGAGGTTCCATTGATGTAGCCGGAGCGAACCCGGTATTTGATGCCGGTCTTGTGGGTGCCGGTGAGGGTGTAGGTGGATTTGCCGGTGCTGGTCAGTTTCAGCGTGGCCGTTTTCCAGGGACGCCACTTTCCGGCCGAGTAGTACTCGATCGTCAGGCGCTGTTTGCGGCCGGCGGATGGGGTCATCGTGGTGGTGAACACGGGGTTCTTGGTCTTGCGGAAGTAGTGGTAGCCGCGTGAGGTCTTGTACTGCTTGGTCACCGCGGTACTCAGGTTGACCTTGGCGTACAGGGTGGCCTTGACGGTGCGCGGCGCGTACCGGGAGTCACCGGCGAAGGCGGCGGTGAGCACGGTGGTGCGGGTCAGGCGCAGGCTGACGCTCAGGTTGCCGTTGGTGTCGACGACGGCGCGTTTGACGACCCGGTTCGGCTGGTCGGTGCCGGCCGGGTCGGCGGACAGTTCCACGCTCCGGTTGCGGTAGGTGGCGCCGAGGTGCGCGGTCACGGTGACAGCGCTGTTGTAGGGGTGCACGGTGTTGTGGCCGCTGATGCTCAGGGCCGGCACGTCGCGGGAGATGGCGATGGTGCTGGCCGCGGTGGTGGGCAGGTGCGTGTCGTCGCCGGCGTACGTGACGCGGTAGGTGACGTTGCCGCCGGCGGTGGGCACGTCGGTGAGCGCGAACGCGCCCGAATCGTCGGTGCTCACCTCGGCAAGCTGCCGGTCGGTGCCCTCGGGATCGTCGCGGCGGACGGTGAGCCGGGTACCGGCCGGGAGTGCGCCGTCGATCGTGCCGGTGACCGTAAGGGGTTTGCCGCGGGTGGCGGTGGCCGGTGCGGCAAGGGTGATGGTGGTGGCGACGGGTTCGTTGAGGGCGCGGAACCGCATCAGCCCGGCGTTGTCGGTGACGACGAACAGCCGGCGGCCGTCGGGCTGCCAGACGATCCCGTTCTCCATGATCTGGTCGGGGTTGGTGTAGTGGAGGTGGTACGGGATGGGCATGTCGATGGCCCGCGCGGGGCTGGTGGAGCCCGCGTCGTAGGTGTACAGGTCCGCTACGCCGGGGTCGGTGCGGCCGGCCATGGCCAGGCGGCCGTCCGGGGCCGCGTCGACCGCGTCGCCGACCGTATCCCACGGCTGGTCGACGACGGACAGGTCGGCGGCGCGCAGCCGGAAGGTTCCGCCGCCGCCGGCCACGATCACTTCGCTGCCGTCGTGGGACAACGCCAGGTCGCGGATGAAGCTCAGGCCGGCGACGCCGGTGCCAGCCGTTTGGATGTCGGTTCCGGAGGAGACGTCGTAGAGCATGACCTGGTTGCCGGAGGTGCCGCTGTTGTCGGACAGGGCGATCAGGCCGGGCGCGCCCGGGTTCGCGGCGATCAGCGGCGCCCGGTAGTACGGGGCGATCCTCGCATAGGCGTGTGTCGTGACGGCCTTGGTCGCCGGGTCGATCGAGCCGAAGTTGCCGGCGGAGCCGTTGTTGTCGTAGGTGAACCACAGCCGGTCACCGGCGACGACCACGTCGCGGGGGTAGACGTTGTCGCTGAGGCTGTAGCGGCCGGTCTCGGTATAGGTGTCGGTGGAGAACGCGACGATCGCGTGCGCGGCCGGGACGGCGGCGTAAAGGGTGCCCGAGTCCGTGGACATGGCCAGCCCGGCCACCGAGTCCAGATCCGTGACCTTCTGACCGATCCCACCGGTGTAGGGCGCGATGGCCAGCAGACCGCGCTTGGGGTCGGACGCGATCAGCCTTTGATGCTTGGTGTCGACGACCAGGTCGCCGAGCGCCGCCATGTCCGCCTGGAAAAGGTAGGCGTTCTGCGGGGCAGTGATGACGGTGGTGTCCGCGGAGGCCGCGAACGTGCCGTAGGAGAACACCACGCCGGTCACGAGGGCTGTCACCGCGACGTAGGCCGTCCTGCGGATCGATCTGGCGCGCACGGATCCCACTTCCATCATGACGAGTACGTATCGTCGATACGATACCGTTCCGCGAACGGTTGGCATAGATCACCTTTCGAAAGCCGCGCGGCGGGTCCGGTCGCCCGGATGCCACCCGTCACCGCTGAGCTGCCGTGATCTCGCAGGCAGGTCGGTGCGATCCGGGGATGCGGGCCCGGACCGGGGTCGGATAGCCTGTGCCGCCCTCATGATCTTGGAGATTCGATGCGCATATCCGCGCGGATCGCCCGGCGCTTCGGCGTCTCAGCGACCGCGGCCCTGTCCCTGGTCCTGACCGGCGCCGCGCCGGCGCTCGCCGAGGATGCCCCGCCCGACACCACCGCGCCTGTCATTGCCAGCACCGGCCTGACCGACGGCCAGACCGTTCTGCGCCAGACGGTGATGCATCCCGTGGTCACCGACGACGTCGCCGTCACCTACGTCATCGTCCGGCTCGGCACCGGTGCCACCTCGTTCCGCTGCACCATCGACGCCAGCCAGGGCATCAGCTGCCCCCTCACCATCCCCGTCGCGTACAACGGCACCGACCTCGACGTGACGGTGCGCGCCTTCGACAAAGCGGGCAACCGCACGGAATTGGCCACCCGGGTGCACGTCGTCGCGGTGGCCTTGTCTGGCACCCTCACGCCGAAGGCCGGCACAGCGATGCGCAGCGGCCCGATGACCGCCACGCTCAGCGACATCTCGACCGAAACCACCAAGATCGAGATGACGGACGGGCCTACCGGCGCCGTCCTGTCCACCCTCACGGCCGCGCCGTGGACCTTCACCTGGAACGCCACCGCGACCGCCGCGGCGCCGTGCTTCCGGCTCAGCGAACCGGCCGGCAACAGCACCACCTACTGCTCGAACTACGTCGTCTCCGACGAAACCCCCGTCATCGAGTCGGTGTGGGCCTTCTATCAGTACGGCGACGACCGGTTCGGCAGGATGGCCGGGTCCAGCCGGCTCGACGAGGGCACCGGCTGGATCGGCACCGACGCCTCGATCAGTGCGCACGCCACCGACAAGGCCGGCATCGACCACACCGAACTGTGGGTCGACGGTGCTCTTCGCGGCAGCACCACCGCGTCGTCGCCGTACTTCGACTGGCACGACGCGACCCGCGGAAAGACCTTCGCGAACCTCGAGGTCCGGGTGACCAACCGGGTCGGCCTGACCGCCATCAAGGCGTTCCGGCTCAACATCGACAACGTCGGGCCGACCGTGCAGATCACGCCGCGATCCGGCACCATGCTGCGCGGCGACCACATCAACGTGACCACAACCGTGACCGACCAGCACCGCATCGTGCTGCCCCGGTCAACCGGCTTCAGTTCCCAGTGGCAGCCGGCACGGCTGTCCTACAACGAGTACCTGCCCGTGCATGGGGACGGACCGGTCAACCTGTCCCTGCCCGTCTACGACGAGTTCGGCAACCCGGGCTGGGCCAGCAACTGGGTGACCGTGGACAACACCAAAGCCACCATCGGGTTCGCCAAGGCGCCGAAGAACAAGGCCAAGGTCAAGGGAACCGTCAAGGTCACCGCTGCGGCCTACGACAAGTACGGCGTCGCCCGGGTCCAGCTGCTGGTCAACGGCAAGGTCATCGCCACCGACACCACCGCGGCCTACAAGTTCTCGATCAACACCAAGAAATACGGCAAGAAACTCAACGTCCGACTCCGGGTCTACGACCGAGCCGGCAACGTGACCACCACGTCAGCACGTACCTGGTACCGCCGCTGACCTGAACGCCGAGCGGCCTGGTCCTTGCCATAGGCGGGACCAGGCCGCCCGTCACGGTTCAGCCTCATCAGAGGCTGCTTCACCTGCCGTCGGGCCTGTTCCCCCGGTTGTCGACGAACCGTTGGACGACATCGCGGGGAACAGCGTCGAGCAGTTCGCGGAGCCGGTTTGAGACATCGGTGTCGCGGTAGGCGGCCCACCACTGAGCCGCGTCGAGCAGATCGGCCACGGCTGTCACATCGTTTCTCAGGCACTCCCGCGCCCGAGCAAGCTGAGGCGGCTCCGCGGCGGGCACGTTCAAACCTCCCGCTGCTGAAGTGCACTCATCCGGCCCCGGCACGACCAGAGCATGCAGAAACAGGTCCCACCGCCGGCGGCCGATCGCCTCGGCGAAGGACATGCCGCCCAGGAAGGCGGAGCCGGCCACCGCTGCCCGTGCGAGATGTCCGCCGGAGCCCTGCAGTGCCGCTAGCTTCGCCCGACCGACATGCCGCAGCGCCCGCTCCAGATCCGGATAGGCCGCAGGGTCCACCCCGACCTCAAGCCACACCCACTCCGCCACCGCAATCAAGTCGTGCACTGCCTCGTCGCGAACCACGGCTTCCTCGGCGATCAGCTGCAGCCCACCGAAGGAACCGGCAAGCATCTCGAAACCGACAAGGGCCCAGCGCGCCACGTCATCCGACATGTCCCGCACGAGGCAGTCATCCGCGAACTGCTGCACCTTGCACCACGTCGTACGACCATTAGTGCCCGCCCAAAACGGGTCAGTACGGGGCACCGAATCCAGACGCCACCACATGGCTCCCACCGCACGGTTCACCCGATCGATGAGCCCGTCGCTCTCGAACACCCCGCCGGCACGCGTCAAACCACCTCCGGGTAGCTCCTGACCGCCGCCATCCACCTACTGATCGTCGCAGTATCCGCAGGCCGCCGGATGTACAACAGATCCCCGAGGGCCCGGCCGGAAGGAGCGAGAGCGCGGCGGCTACTCCGCACGATGAGCGGCAGATCAGTAGGTCGACGGACTTTCGCCCGTTGCCCTCGCGTGTCGATTGCTGATGATGGGCGTATGTCCTTGTCGTCGCAGGATCGGCCACCCCAGAACCAGCCCGTGCTTAACGCCCTGCACCGTGTCGCTGAAGTGATGTCTCAGCACTATGCGGGCGGGCGGAGACACTTGCTCACCGAAGACGTGCTCCGATTTGCAATGATTGCAGTGCTTGAGGAACACGGGATCAGCCCCGACCGCCTGTCAATCGAAGTTCCTCTACTGGGCGCTACGCGCGGCAAGCTTGATCTCGTGGTCGACCGGGACATCGCGATCGAGTTCAAGTTCCCCCGCGACCCGGCATCGGAAGTCGGCGCTGCCGACACGATGACCCTCGGCGAGATGCTCTCCGACGTATACCGCCTCGCTGCCCTGCCACACAGTCAACGCCTTGCAGTGTGGCTGCTGCACGACCGACTTGCCGGGTACCTGGCCCGGGCGGCCGACCGCTACAGCTTCGAATGGCCGACTGCCGCTGGCGAATGGCTGCGCCTTCCGGCCGAGCTCCCGGTGCGGTTGCCCGCTACCGCTAAGGCCGCCCTCAAGAGCCTTGGCGCCGCAGTCGTGGAGGCCGAGGCAGTCGTCTATCGGTCGGCCAGCGATGGCGTCTGGCTTGTAGCGCTGGAGGTGGCTAGAGCCTCTACACGTCCAGTGCCCTTGGGTCGCGGTGATCAATAAGCCAGGCAGCCTTCTCTAGACTCCCGGATCGCGGCATGTGAGCACCTTTTTCTACGGAGCCGGGCTCCACCGCACATTTAGGCCGTACGTGAGTGCATTATGAAGCAGGAATGGCCCTTGCAGATCCAGTTCCGCGTACGACCTGCGGTGGTAAAACTTGACGTACTCTTCCCCGGCGCCACTTTGGCTAAAGTTTGCTATGGCGCCTGCCAAATAGAGTTGCTGAAGAGTGCCATCCATGATCGCCTGAGTTATGCTCGATTCTCCGGAGAATAGCCCGATAAATTGCTCCCGAGTGAACCGGCGGGACGGTAGTCGTGTCATCGCACCCAGAATTCGTTCGGCCATCGACGCGTCCGTCATCCCGACAAGCTCGTTGACGATCTCGTTGGCGAAGTAGTTCTTGCAGTAGGAGTTTACCCCTGCGCGTACCCGTTCCACGTTAAGTTCTTGCTCCGGATAAATCTCACCCTGAATGAACTTCATCAGCATTACAATATCGCGTGGCGTTGAGCGCGTCAGATCGAGCAGGTACTTCGCCATCCGGATATTTTTTGGCGCCGTCCGCTGGCCCACAATCATGTATTTCGGGAAGTAGGTTTCGAGTAAATCAGCCGTCTTTGTTCCACGCGCTGAAGCTTTCTTCTCCAGCATGTCCCAAAGTGGGGAGTCCTCTGGAGTTTCAAGTCCATACTCCCATTTCAGGTCTACGCCCCAAGACTGCCGAATCTTATTTGAGTCGGGAATCGGGATCTTGAGAAATACGTCGCTGCGGCAGAGTAGACAGACTCGCACGGTGGCCCGCGCGCTACGGATCCGCCTATGAACCGCTGTTGTTGCCCTTAGGAGAGCACCGAGCTGCTTCCAGTACGAAGGGGTGCCAATCTCCGCGCTGTCTAGCCCGTCAAGTGCCAGAACATGGTCATTTGGAGTTTCCGCGCTAGTGACAATATTTGCTAATAGATCCCGGAGTTGACCAATGTTAACTCGATGGGTACCGTCCGACTCAATTCCAACTTCGTAAATCTTCGGAACGGTGAATTTATGCCGTTTTTTTCGAACCTCCTGGATTACAGCCCGATAGTCGCCTGTTGCGATCCCGGATTTTTTCAGATCCCCGTATAGCGCGATAGTTTCAGGCTCCCCTTGGAGAGAGCATGATTGGTCACCCATTAGGCTGTCGAATAGGCGGCACCAGATCCAGGTGGACCAGGCCAGCTCGTTCAATTCGGCGCCAGATTCGGAAAGGCTGAGGTCGGTCTTCAGCGCGCCCCTCAGTTCGCCAAGATCTTCCCTATTCACAAATCTCCGGTAAGGATCTTTAATGCTTAGGTGCAAAAATTCGGCGTAGCTGGATTTTCCCACACCCTTGGGTCCGATGAGTAGGAAATGATCGCCAGCGAGTATTCCCTTTGCTACATCATTGACGTCGAGGAAGCCAGCAAGGAAAAGGTTAGGCCATTTTTCGGCTTCAGCCTCGGCGGAAGCATCGCCGAAGTATAAGCTTTTGAAGAACTTCCGCTGTGCTGACATGTGAACCCTTTGCGGGTAGTTATTGGCGGCCGAAGTACACCTATGATACGCATAGATTGCAAGTGTGTGGCGCAAAAAGTATTCTGACACCTCCGAGCGCACTCTCGTCGGCATGTGAACGCGTCGCCGGGAAGGTCTTGACGCGGGGCAGTCCCGCGCAACGGGGCCCACCGGCGTTGCTCAGGGCGCGGTCCAACCCGCCCAGAACTCTTCGATAGTGTGGGCCAGCCGGTCGGCTTCCTGCAGGATCGGGGACCAGAGGAACACACCGATTCTGCCGTCACGCGGGACGCAGAACGGGTGGCCGGTGCCGTCGTCGCCGAAGCCGATCAGTCGTCGGCGAGGTGCGCTTTCCTTGAGGATCCGCCGATTGCTGTTGCGTTCGACCAGGTCGGCAAGCGGCCAGATGACGAACCACTGCCCGAGCTTGTCATAGACACCATCGGTGGCCAGGTACAACGCGCGCAGAGCGGCGGGTAGGGCCGTGCCCAGCGACGCCTCGGCGCGCGTGAGCTCATCGGGCGCCACCGGCTTCTGCAACTCGAAGCCGTCAATCCGCGCCAGGAGCACCTGCCAGTCCGGCTCGGTCACAACCGGATCGTGCCACACAAGCTTCCGAGGAACTGCAGGTGCGACATGCCGGCCCAGTTCCGCGACGCGATCGACGTCCCTGACAACGTGCCGCCACATGTCATCGAGGAGCTCAACCACCGGACTCCGGGCTCCGCAGCTGCCAGCAGGAGTCCTGGCCCATCCGCTGCCGCGACAGCGCCGCCTTCCTCGGACCGACTGGCTACAACGATGTCCAGCCGTACCCGGACGCCGTCGAGATGTTCCGCGCCGACCACGGAGATCTCGGCTGGTCCGCGGAACAGACCAAAGACCTCCTACGCACGCTCGACCGCGATGGAGAACCCACCGCGCGCCTGTTCCAGTGCCTGCACTGCACGGCGCACCTTCATCTTGGGACATCCTGATCACCGAGACACCGGCGTCTGAGCCTCAAGCACGTATTCGGTACTGCGGGCTGTCACGAACCCTGTCGTCCCACGATTCCGCAGCAGGAAGACTCTCAGTCGGAGCCCACAACAGGGCCGCACGAACTGCGGGGCTGGAAAGCGTGCTGAGGTTCGCGGTGGCTGTTATATCGCGCGGTTTGGACTGGTCAGAGTGCCAACCCCGCGGGCCAGCCCGTCGGCTATCGTTTCGGAGCACTGAACATCCGTCATGTGCACGCCGCTATCCGGAGGCGATACTTCATGGCCAAGAAAATCATTACGGTGCTCACCGACGACCTGGACGGTGGCGAAGCCGACGGGACTGTCGAGTTCGGTTTCGATGGGGTCAACTACACCATCGATCTGTCCGAGGAGAACGCCGGCAAGCTCCGAAAGGCTCTCGACCCCTATCTGGCCGTCGCCTCCCGAGTGGGTCGTACCGGGGCAACCGGGCGCATCGCTCCTCGAGAAGCGCAGCCAAAGCGGACAAGCCGTGAGCAGAATCAGGCCATCCGCGAGTGGGCCGTGAAGAACGGCTATGAGGTATCGGAACGAGGACGCATCCCGACCGCGATCGTCGAAGCCTTCCACGCTAAGCGCTGACCAACCGCCTCTGTCAGACGGCAAATCCGCGTCCGGGCCCCACCGGACGCGGCGTTCCGCGCCTCCCCCGGACCGGTCCGGCCGCAGGGAAGGGTGTGCACCTTCGGCGGCAGCAGAGGCAGGCTTCGTCAGCCAATCCCGATCCGCGCCTCCGCCGGCCGTCGGCGGCGGCGACTATCGCCGCATCCCGGCGCACTTGGCCACTGTTGCCCAAGCCTCCGCCCCGCAGGCACCGGCCCTGGTGTGGACAGCAGCGGGCGTTCGCCGACCACAATGCCGAAGCCGCACACATGGAATGACCGCTGGCCGGTGCTCGACCTCAGCGCAGCCGAACGGACCCGAAGGGCCATGGTGGTAGCGGTCCGGTCGAGCCGGGCTTGCCTCGGGTTGCCGGCGACGAACGGTGGTCGCCGCCAGCGACCAAAACAGGCCCAGCTAAGGTTTCTTGGCACGGCACCGACACGCGATCCGCACAGGAGCGACCGATGTCCACACCCGACAAAACCAGGTGCCGTTTACGCAGGTGAAGGCCCGTTCAATCTGCGGAAGAAGCGGAAACTATGGAGCTTAAAAGTCCACAGCTCTGCCATTGAGCTAGCAGCCCGCAGCAGACAGAGTACCGGCGTACGACCTTGAAACCCACCGGGATACCCCAAAGCACGCGTTCCTGCAGCTCAGAAGCGATTTCCGAGTGTCCCCTCGATCCATCGAGGTGGTGGCCGTATCAACGGCTGCGGCTCAAACCGCTCCGGTCTCCTCGAACGTCCACAGCTGGTGCCGGTTGCCGTCCTCGGAATCAGCGGACTCCACAGCGATGCCGCCGGCCGCCGCCTCGATGACCGTGCCCGCTCCCTGGCTGTACAACTGGAACGTCGCGAGAGCACCTTCCTGGCCGACTCGCGAGATACCCCACTTCTGGCTCGGGGCTCCGGTGTAGGGGTTCTGCACGGCGTCCGTGGCGGCCAGGTCGAGCACCAGGCCGCTGTGCCGGGCGACGAGCTTGTACTGCCAGTTCGCCGCACAGATGGCTCGCCATTGCTCGTTCGTGCCGCCGGCGTACGCCCACTGGATGATCGGGGCGCCGCTCACCCTGGACTTACGGGCGACGTTGAGCGACTTCCCGGTCGCCACGTTAGTGATCTTGTAGTAGACGTTGGGGTTCGGCCCGCGCAGACAGGTCGGCTCCTCGGCGGCCGCGGCCGGTGCCGCGAGGAAGCCGAGCGATACGCCGACGGCGGCAGCGGCACAGAGGAGCCGGACGCCGGCCCGCAGGCCGAGGTTCGGGAAGCGCATTGATTCACCTCGAAGGTCGAAACAGGGGAGAGCGGCAAGCACCGCGCTGCTCAAAAGCCTTGGCAAGGCCGCTCACCGCGGCCGTGGCGGCAGCGTTCTACGACGCAAATGTTAGCGCTAACTAAGCGCTCATCGATGCCGGGTCGCCATCTGTAGCAGGAAGTTCACTTTGGGTACGCTCCCATCCTGGGCCTGCGAACGAACCCGAAGAGCCCCGTACAGCGCCGTCCGCCGATCACGCCACGCCGAGCCACGATCTCGTTTGTTAACGCTAACTTAAAGAGGCCGCACCCGAGTCAGCGTGGAGGGCTAGTTGAGTGCGCGACCGGCGGGCGGATCCCTCCGCTGGACGGGCGCGCACTCGCCGTGCCGCGGCCGCCTCCGATCAACCGGCGCCGAGGTAGTCGCGGACCTGGGCCCGCCCCTGGTGGATCCGGGACTTCACGGTGCCCTCGGGGATGCCCAGGTGCTGGGCGATCTCCCGGTAGTCGAGCTGGCAGATGTCACGCAGCACGACCGGGCCGACCAGGTCGGCGTTGCGGGCCTCCAGCCGGTCCAGAGCGTCCAGCAGGTCGAGCCGGGAGCCGGCGATGACACTGGTGGTCCGGACGTCCGCCACGTCGATCGGCGGCGTCTCGTGGGCCTGTTCGACCGCGCGCCGTTTCAGCGACCGGTACGTCTGCCGCGCACTGTTCGCGATGATCACGTGCAGCCAGGTGCTGAACTTCGACTGCCCCCGGAACTTCTCGATGTTCCGCGCCACCTGGAGCAGCACGTCCTGGCACGCCTCTTCGGCGTCCTGGTAGCAGGGCAGGAACCGGGCGCACCGCCGCAGCACCGACGGCTGGATCCGGCCGAGCAACGCCTCCAGCGCGGCCCGGTCCCCACCGGCCGCCCGCCGCGCGAGTTCTTCCTGATCGTCATCGCGCACGATAGATCAACTTCCCCCCGTTGCAGTGACGTTCATAATACGAACGTGCCTGCGCCAATCACGATCGGTCGATATCGAGTCACCGGCCGCCTCGGGTCCGGTGCGTTCGCCACGGTGTGGCTCGCCGAGGACGACATCCTCGAGTCCCAGGTGGCGATCAAGGTGCTGGCCGACAACTGGGCACATCACCCGGATGTCCGGGCCCGGTTCGAGCAGGAGGCCCAGGTGTTGCGCCGCGCCGACTCGGAGCGCCTGGTCCGGGTGCACGACTTCGGCGAGCTGCCGGACGGCCGGCCGTACCAGGTGATGACCTATGCGGGCGGCGGCACGCTGGCCGACCGCCTGGACGGCGGCTTGATGCCGATCGGCACCGCGCTGCGCACCGCCGTCGACATCGCCCAGGCGGTGACCGTGCTGCACGAGTCCGGGGTCCTGCACCGCGACCTGAAGCCGTCGAATGTGCTCTTCGACACGGTCCGCGGCGACGAGCGGGTGCTGGTCGCCGATCTGGGTCTGGCCAAGGAGATCGCCCAGGCCTCCGGGTTCACCGTGGTGGCCGGCACCCCGGGCTACATGGCGCCGGAGCAGAGCCTGCCCGGCGGCGGCCTGGACGTCCGCGTCGACGTGCACGCGATCGGCGCCCTGACCTACGAGATGCTGACCGGCAAGCCGCCCCGCCCCGGTGCGGTGCTCCCGCCGTCGAAGCTGCGTCCGGGGGTCTCCAAGCAGATCGACCGGGCGGTGCTCCGTGCCCTCGAACCGGACCGGGAGCGCCGCTGGCCCACCGCGGCCGCCTTCGCCGAGGCGTTGAGCACCTCGCCGAGCCGCCGGCTGATCCGGGCCGCCGGTGCGATCGCCGGGGTGGCCGCGCTGACCGTGGCCGGCGGCGCGGTGGTCCCCGACGGCACCCCGGCCGGCTGGACCCGGGTCGGTTCCGCCGACCACGTCGTGTCGGTCGCGGTGCCCGCCTCCTGGTCCCACCAGCTACGCGACGGCGGCTGGGATCCGGTCGCGATCGGGCTGCCCGGCGGTGGATCGCCGTCTCCCGGGCTTCAGGTCGGCGTCGACCTGACCGATCCGCGGGCCACCTCGCCCGCGGTCCTGGCCGGCGCCAGCTGGTGGATCCGCGAGCCGGTCGGCGCCACCCTGCCGGTGCACGCCTCGTGCGCCCGGCAGCCACCCCGCAAGGTCGTCGTCGGCCGGCTGAGCGGTCAGGTGGTGCGCTGGACGACCTGCGGCGGCAGCCGCCTCTCGTACAGCGAAGTGCTCTTGACCGGTCCTGCCGCTCGCGGCGTCTACCTGCAGATCCGCCAGGACGACGGCCTCGATCGCACCGACGACGTGCTGCACACCCTCCGGTTGGGCGACGGGTAGTCCGGTCAGTCCAGGCAGGACCCGCCGTACATGCTCAGCGCCAGGTATTCGATCTTCCCGTTGCGGGTGGTGAAGTCGTAGAACTTGTCGCTGTGGCCGGGCACCTTCGCCACCGAGTTCCCATCCGCGGCCGGATCGTCGTCCAGAACGGAGCGATAGTCGGGGTAGGCCTTACGAGCCGCCTGCCATGTGCTGCCGATCTTGATGCCTTCCGGCGTACTCCCGCCCGGGCCGACCGAGATCTGCACGAGGCCCTTGTCGCCGTTGAACATCACACTGGATCCCTTGCCGGTGCCCGGCCTCTGAGAATTCGCGACCATGCGGTAACCGGTGTAGCAACCGGGCCAGTCCTTTTCTTCTTTGGCGTTCGCGTCGTCGAGCAGATCGGTCTTGAGCGCGTCCGACCGGGACATGCCCAGCCGCAACTCACCGAATCCGTTCGGCCCGAGAAAGACCGGCTTCCGGGTGGTCCTCGGCGAGGCGGGCGGCGACGAACCGGTGACCACCGGCACCGCCGAACTCACCACCGGCGCGGGAGTCGCCGAAACCGTCGCGGTCGCCGAAGCCGCCGGCGATCGCGCCCCCACCGGCACCGCCTGCCCGCCCACCTTCTCCGGCGACGAAGAGCACCCGCTCAGGATCGCCACCCCAACAGCAAACCCAACAATTGCTTTCGTACGCCGAAGCACCGTGGTCCCCCTTTCTCACTCGTAGCAGTTCTGGTTGTCGAGCTCCAGCCCGAGGCGGGTGAGCTTCCCGTTCACGAAGGAGAGCCGGTAGTGAACGCCGTTGCCGTCGCTGCCGGCTGCCCTCGCCCGGCCGGTGTCGCCGGGCTTCACGCCGTCCTCCATGTAGACCGCTTCGAAGTCGGGGTAGGTCTTCTTGACCTGCGCCAGCGTGCTGCCGATGTGAATGCTCTCCGGCGTCCGGAATTTGCCGTAAGCGGGAATGTAGATCAGGCCCTGGTCCGGGCTGAAGATCAGCGTGTTGTCTTCGCTGTCGTCTGTCGGCGCACCCTTCAGCCGCGCCGAGCTGCAGGCGTCGTAATCGTGCTTCTGAACCGCGGTGACCTGCCCGGTCGCCTTGGCCGCGTCCCACGTCATACCGATCTTGAGGGCTCCCAGCCGGGTCGGCCCGAAGACCGGGTCGGTCGCGACCGGCTTGGTGGTGTGGCTGGGCGACGCCGGCGCCGAGGTGGCCGGAGCCGACGGGGTGGTGCTGGACGCCTGGGTGGCCGGTGCCGAGCTCGCCGACGCGATCCCGCCGGCCGGCTGCGCGGCGCCGCCCACGCGCTCCGGCGACTCCGCACAGGCGGTGAGAAGACCGAGTCCTGCCGCCATGGCCGCCACCATCGCAATAGTCGTGCGCCGCATTTCGTTCCTCTTTCGCAAAAGCGTTCTGTGTCGCTGTCATATGGTGCGATGCGGCGTTCGCGGCGCTGGTTCTGGAAAGTGTGTAACGGCTAGGTAACGACTAGGTGCCTTGTTCAGTCTCCGGCCACCTGGCGGACAGCTGGATCGGGAATCCTCATGATCCATGCAACGGACTTCGGGAATCGCCGCCCTGGTGGCCCTGACCACACTGGCCGCCGGCACGCCGGCGTTCGCCTCCGAGCGGCCGGCCCGCGAGATCACCGCGAAGGTGGAAACCCCGGCCCTGTACGACGACGAGGCCGGTGGCGACGCCGACGCCGACGATCCCGCGATCTGGGTCAACCAGGCGAACAAGGCCCGCAGCCTGGTGATCGGCACCGCCAAGAACGGCGGCCTGCGGGTCTACGACCTCACCGGTCGGGAGATCCAGTCGATCGCCACCCCGGACGGCGGGCGGTTCAACAACGTCGACCTGATCTCCGGTTTCCCGCTCGGCGGCCAGCGGGTCGACCTGGCCGTGGTCACCGACCGCGGCCTCGACAAGCTCCGCATCTACCGGATCAGCGCGGCCGGCCTGACCGATGTCACCTCGGCTGACGTCCCGCTGCTCTTCGCCAAGGACCAGGCGGAGGTCGAGGAGCAGGCCACCGGTTACGGTCTGGCCACCTATGACCGGTACGCCGTGGTGAGCCGCCGGCACAGCACCCGTCTCGGCATCTTCCGCTTGGAGGAACACCACGGCCGGGTCACCTACCGCACCTCGGACACCCTGGACCTGCCCAGCTCGTTCCGCCTGCCGAACGGAAGCACCTGGTCCCCGTGCGCCGAGCCGGGCGAGGGCCCCCAGGTCGAGGGCATGGTGGTGGACGCCGAAGCCGGCGTGCTCTACGCCGCCCAGGAGGACGTAGCCCTCTGGAAGATCAACCTCCGGGGCGGCACGTTCAGCAGCATCCCGCGCATCGTCGAGAGGGTGAAGGAGTACGGCGTCCCCGCCACCTGGAACCCCACCACCGAAGAGTGCGTCCTGGACACCGCCAACGATCCGGGCTTCGGCGGCCGAATCACCGCTGACGTAGAGGGCGCCACCCTTTACTCCACCGGCAAGCGCGACGGCTACTTGATCGTTTCCAGCCAGGGCGACAGCAAGTTCTACGTCTACGACCGCCGAACCAACCGCCCGGTAACCCTCTTCGCCGTAACTGACGGCCCCCACACCGACGGCGTCCAACACTCCGACGGCGCCGCCGCCACCTCAGTAGCCCTCCCCGGCTACCCGAAGGGCCTCCTGGTCCTGCACGACGGCGAAAACACCCCAGACAGCCCCCGCCCAAGCACCAACTTCAAATTCATAGACTGGCGAGCCCTAAAACTCACCAAGCTCTAACCCACCAAGACACAAACACCCCCGCCCACCACCCCGGGCGGGGGTATTTCATTTTGCCTTTACAACCGCACCTTTAGGCGAACCCCAGCCCCCCACCACGCAAGCTGACCCTCCCCGTGGATGCGCCGGCCCCCCAGCCTGCACCAACGCACCACCACCCACCGGAGCCCGGACGGTCTCCCCAAAGGCTCCCTGATGTCGCGGCAGCCCCGGTGAGCAGGCAAGGTTCGGGCGGGGAGGGCCATTCGGAGGTATCAAGCCTGACGGCCTTCGAATGGCCCTCCCCGCCCGAACCGTCCCCCCACGCGAACAACCACACCCACCCACGACCTGTTTTTGGGTAGCAAAAAAGAAACGCCCACCCGGAAGCCCGGGTGGGCGTTTCTCGACGTTAAGTCCGGCGGCGTCCTACTCTCCCACACCCTCCCGAGTGCAGTACCATCGGCGCTGGAGGGCTTAGCTACCGGGTTCGGAATGTAACCGGGCGTTTCCCCTCCGCTATGACCACCGAAACAGCCATCAGCAGAACCAACCAGCAACCCAAGCCTTCCAGCCATGGGGTGGTTGTTCGTTTGCTGTGAATCACACAGTGGACGCAAGCAGAAAATTTAGGGTGGTTAAGCCCTCGGCCTATTAGTACCGGTCAACTCAACACGTTACCGTGCTTACATCTCCGGCCTATCAACCCAATAGTCTCTTGGGGGCCTTACCCACTCAAGGTGGTGGGATACCTCATCTCGAAGCGAGCTTCCCGCTTAGATGCTTTCAGCGGTTATCCCTTCCGAACGTAGCCAACCAGCCGTGCCCTTGGCAGAACAACTGGCACACCAGAGGTTCGTCCGTCCCGGTCCTCTCGTACTAGGGACAGCCCTTCTCAAGTATCCAACGCGCACGGCGGATAGGGACCGAACTGTCTCACGACGTTCTAAACCCAGCTCGCGTACCGCTTTAATGGGCGAACAGCCCAACCCTTGGGACCTGCTACAGCCCCAGGATGCGACGAGCCGACATCGAGGTGCCAAACCATCCCGTCGATATGGACTCTTGGGGAAGATCAGCCTGTTATCCCCGGGGTACCTTTTATCCGTTGAGCGACACCGCTTCCACACGCAAGTGCCGGATCACTAGTCCCGACTTTCGTCCCTGCTCGACCCGTCAGTCTCACAGTCAAGCTCCCTTGTGCACTTACACTCAACACCTGATTGCCAACCAGGCTGAGGGAACCTTTGGGCGCCTCCGTTACCCTTTAGGAGGCAACCGCCCCAGTTAAACTACCCACCAGACACTGTCCCTCGACCCGATCAGGGCCGCAAGTTAGATACCCAAACCCAACAGAGTGGTATTTCAACAACGCCTCCACCCGAACTGGCGTCCGAGCTTCACCGGCTCCCACCTATCCTACACAATCGAATTCAGATACCAATGTCAAGCTATAGTAAAGGTCCCGGGGTCTTTCCGTCCTGCCGCGCGTAACGAGCATCTTTACTCGTACTGCAATTTCGCCGGGCCTGTGGTTGAGACAGTGGGGAAGTCGTTACGCCATTCGTGCAGGTCGGAACTTACCCGACAAGGAATTTCGCTACCTTAGGATGGTTATAGTTACCACCGCCGTTTACTGGCGCTTAAGTTCTCCGCTTCGCCCCGAAGAGCTAACAGGTCCCCTTAACGTTCCAGCACCGGGCAGGCGTCAGTCCATATACATCGTCTTACGACTTGGCATGGACCTGTGTTTTTAGTAAACAGTCGCTTCCCCCTGCTCTCTGCGGCCATACCACGCTCCACCAGCAAGTGGCTTCACGCGTCCGGCCCCCCTTCTCCCTAAGTTACGGGGGCAATTTGCCGAGTTCCTTAACCACAGTTCACCCGTCGCCTCGGTATTCTCTACCTGACCACCTGTGTCGGTTTAGGGTACGGGCCGCTCGAAACATCGCTAGAGGCTTTTCTCGGCAGCATAGGATCAATGACTTCACCAGAACGGCTCGGCATCACGTCTCAGCCTCAATGGTGTGCGGATTTGCCTACACACCGGCCTACACGCTTACCCCGGCACAACCACCGGCCGGGATCATCTACCTTCCTGCGTCACCCCATCACTAAACTACTACCCAACAAGGTCCCAGACTCCACACCCTTGGTCCGAAGACCGCCGGCGCTTTGCGTGGTTAGTATATTGAGGTTCGTCTTGGGCGTTTCTTTGCGGGTACGGGAATATCAACCCGTTATCCATCGACTACGCCTCTCGGCCTCGCCTTAGGCCCCGACTCACCCAGGGCGGATTAGCCTGGCCCTGGAACCCTTGGTCATCCGGCGGAAGGGGTTCTCACCCTTCATTCGCTACTCATGCCTGCATTCTCACTCGTACAGCGTCCACGGCTGGATCACTCCGCCGCTTCACCCGCTGCACGACGCTCCCCTACCCATCCACGTCTAAACGTGAATGCCACAGCTTCGGCGGTGTGCTTGAGCCCCGCTACATTGTCGGCGCGGAACCACTTGACCAGTGAGCTATTACGCACTCTTTAAAGGGTGGCTGCTTCTAAGCCAACCTCCTGGTTGTCCATGCGATCCCACATCCTTTTCCACTTAGCACACGCTTTGGGGCCTTAGCTGGCGATCTGGGCTGTTTCCCTCTCGACTACGAAGCTTATCCCCCGCAGTCTCACTGCCGCGCTCTCACTTACCGGCATTCGGAGTTTGGCTGATTTCAGTAAGCTTGTGGGCCCCCTAGACCATCCAGTGCTCTACCTCCGGCAAGAAACACGCGACGCTGCACCTAAATGCATTTCGGGGAGAACCAGCTATCACGGAGTTTGATTGGCCTTTCACCCCTAACCACAGGTCATCCCCCAACTTTTCAACGTTGGTGGGTTCGGTCCTCCACGCAGTCTTACCCACGCTTCAACCTGCCCATGGCTAGATCACCCCGCTTCGGGTCTAGAACATGCGACTAAAAGCGCCCTATTCAGACTCGCTTTCGCTACGGCTACCCCACACGGGTTAACCTCGCCACATGCCACTAACTCGCAGGCTCATTCTTCAAAAGGCACGCCATCACCCCGAAAGGCTCTGACGGATTGTAGGCGAACGGTTTCAGGTACTATTTCACTCCCCTCCCGGGGTACTTTTCACCATTCCCTCACGGTACTTGTCCGCTATCGGTCACCAGGAAGTATTCAGCCTTACCAGGTGGTCCTGGCAAATTCACAGCAGATTCTAGGAGTCCGCTGCTACTCGGGAACACCACAAGGAGGTCATACACTTTCGTCTACCGGGCTCTCACCGTCTACGGCTGGCTTTCCCACACCATTCGACTAGCATAAGACTTTGTAACTCCTTGAGAGACTGTCAGATCCCTCCAGTAGGTCCCACGACCCCGACTACGCAACCCCTGACAGGTATCACACGTAACCGGTTTAGGCTAGATCCGCTTTCGCTCGCCACTACTCACGGAATCACGGTTGTTTTCTCTTCCTACGGGTACTGAGATGTTTCACTTCCCCGCGTTCCCCTCACATGCCCTATGAATTCAGGCATGGATGACACGACATGACTCGTGCCAGGTTTCCCCATTCGGACACCCTGGGATCACAGCTAGGTTGACAGCTCCCCCAGGCCTATCGCGGCCTCCCACGTCCTTCATCGGCTCCTGGTGCCAAGGCATCCACCGTTCGCCCTTGACAACTTAACCACAGAAAACAAGATGCTCGCGTCCACTGTGTAATTCTCAACCAACGACCAACCCACAACCCTCAAGGCGTCCCACCAGCCTCGACTCGCAAGCCGAACGGTATGGGTCGCCAGGCCGTGCCTGGCATTGAAAAACAACCCCGAGCCTCAGCTCGGCCACCGACCTCAGCCGGCGTGGTTGTTCTTTCAGATACCCAACAGGGTGCTCATCACCGAGTTCCAGCCGCACCAGCATCCGTTCCACGCCCGAAGGCTGTACTAGGAAGCCGGCCGTTGCCGGATTCGATTAGCCAGTGTCTCCGCCTGTGAGCTCCTCACCAACACGTTCGGCTGGTGCAGGATTTCTGTCCAACTTTCGCTGGAAGAATGCTCCTTAGAAAGGAGGTGATCCAGCCGCACCTTCCGGTACGGCTACCTTGTTACGACTTCGTCCCAATCGCCAGCCCCACCTTCGACGGCTCCCTCCCACAAGGGGTTAGGCCACCGGCTTCGGGTGTTGCCGACTTTCGTGACGTGACGGGCGGTGTGTACAAGGCCCGGGAACGTATTCACCGCAGCGTTGCTGATCTGCGATTACTAGCGACTCCGACTTCACGGGGTCGAGTTGCAGACCCCGATCCGAACTGAGACCGGCTTTTTGGGATTCGCTCCACCTTACGATTTCGCAGCCCTTTGTACCGGCCATTGTAGCATGCGTGAAGCCCTGGACATAAGGGGCATGATGACTTGACGTCATCCCCACCTTCCTCCGAGTTGACCCCGGCAGTCTCCCATGAGTCCCCAACTGAATGCTGGCAACATGGGACGAGGGTTGCGCTCGTTGCGGGACTTAACCCAACATCTCACGACACGAGCTGACGACAGCCATGCACCACCTGTGAACGGCCCCGAAGGACCCTACATCTCTGCAGGATTTCCGTACATGTCAAACCCAGGTAAGGTTCTTCGCGTTGCATCGAATTAATCCGCATGCTCCGCCGCTTGTGCGGGCCCCCGTCAATTCCTTTGAGTTTTAGCCTTGCGGCCGTACTCCCCAGGCGGGGCGCTTAATGCGTTAGCTGCGGCGCAGAGAACCGGAGAGGTCCCCCACACCTAGCGCCCAACGTTTACAGCGTGGACTACCAGGGTATCTAATCCTGTTCGCTCCCCACGCTTTCGCTCCTCAGCGTCAGTATCGGCCCAGAGACCCGCCTTCGCCACCGGTGTTCCTCCTGATATCTGCGCATTTCACCGCTACACCAGGAATTCCAGTCTCCCCTACCGAACTCTAGCCTGCCCGTATCGAATGCAAGCCCGAAGTTGAGCCTCGGGTTTTCACATTCGACGCGACAAGCCGCCTACGAGCTCTTTACGCCCAATAAATCCGGACAACGCTCGCGCCCTACGTCTTACCGCGGCTGCTGGCACGTAGTTGGCCGGCGCTTCTTCTGCAGGTACCGTCACTTGCGCTTCGTCCCTGCTGAAAGAGGTTTACAACCCGAAGGCCGTCATCCCTCACGCGGCGTCGCTGCATCAGGCTTCCGCCCATTGTGCAATATTCCCCACTGCTGCCTCCCGTAGGAGTCTGGGCCGTGTCTCAGTCCCAGTGTGGCCGGTCGCCCTCTCAGGCCGGCTACCCGTCGTCGCCTTGGTAGGCCATTACCCCACCAACAAGCTGATAGGCCGCGAGTCCATCCCAAACCGAAAAACTTTCCACCCAACACCATGCGGTGCCAGGTCATATTCGGTATTAGCCCCCGTTTCCGAGGGTTATCCCAAAGTCTGGGGCAGGTTACTCACGTGTTACTCACCCGTTCGCCGCTCGAGTACCCCGAAGGGCCTTTCCGCTCGACTTGCATGTGTTAAGCACGCCGCCAGCGTTCGTCCTGAGCCAGGATCAAACTCTCCAACAAAATCTGTTGAAAAACATGAGTCCCGGCAACAAAATGTTGCCAAAGGAATCTCCCACCCATCCCGAAGGACAGGCCGGGGTATTGCCATAATTGGCACTGGCTTTTCAAGCACCCTGTTGAGTTCTCAAAGAACAACCGCACACCATCGTCCGACCCGCATTCGCGGCCCGCCCTCCGGGGCACTCGCTCTACGTTACTTGGCCCGTCCGGCGTTGTCAACCGGTTTATCCCGGTTGGTGCCGATCTGACCTAGTACGGCCACCACTGAGCAAGCCCACGGCGCTGCCGTGGTCTCGTGATCAGAGGATTTGGCAGGACGGCCGCTTGCGGATTCCTCCGCTTGCTCGCCCGTTTCCCTGCCGGCTCGCAAAACATTACCCGCTGGTTTCCGGCTCCTCCAAATCGGGGTCCAGTGTCCCGCGTCTCCCCAGCTCAGCGCAGGAAAACCGGGAAACTCAGGCCAGCGGCTTGAGCGCCTCGCCGAACCCCCGGTGGAACGTCGGGTACGCCCAGATCGAGCTGAGCAGCGTCGCCACCGGCACCGCCGCGTGCACCGCCACCGAGACCGCCCCGATCATCTCGCCACCGGACTGTCCCGCCGTCGTCCCGCCGACCAGCACCCCGCGGTCCGCGTCCGCCACCAGCTTGATGAACCCCTCGTTGCCCGGCCCGTGGATGAAGCCGCGCGACGTCTGGTTCAACGGCACGTACCCGACCCGGACGTTCAGTCCCGCCTCCCGGGCCTGGTGCTCGGTCATCCCGACCGCCCCGATCTCCGGGTCCAGGAAGGTGACCCGGGGCAGCGCCCGGTAGTCCGCGCCCGGTCCGCCCTCGCCGAGGATGTCCCGCACCGCGATGTCCGCCTCGTACATCGCCATGTGCGTGAAGGCGCCGTGGCCGGTCACGTCGCCGACCGCCCAGATCTTCTCGCCGGCGCGCATCCGGTCGTCGGTGGTGAGGTGGCGCGCGGCCGGGTCCAGCCCCACCGTCTCCAGGCCGAGCTCGCTGAGCCGGGCCGCGCGGCCGGTGGCGATCAGCAGTTTCTCGCCGGTCAGCACGGTCCCGTCGGTCAGCGTCACCTGGAACGTGTCTTCGTGGGCCACCCGCGCTGCCCGGGCGCCGGTGATGACGTGCACCCCGTCGGCCTCCAGGGCGGCCCGGGCCACCTCGGACGACTCCGGCTCCTCCTGGGCGAGCAGCCGGGGTGACCCCTCGATCACGGTGACCCGCACCCCGAACCGCGCGTACGCCTGGGCCAACTCGCAGCCGATCGCGCCACCGCCGAGCACCAGCATCGACGCCGGCAGGGTGGCCGCTTCGACGGCTTCGCGATTCGTCCAGTACGGCGTACCGGAAAGCCCCTCGATGGGTGGAATGACCGCGGCCGTGCCGGTCGCGATGACCACGCCGCGCGAAGCGGCGAACTCCTGGTCCCCGACCCGCACCCGGCCGGGACCGGTCAGCGACGCGGTGCCCCGGACGAACGTGCCGCCCTTGCCGGTGAAGCGGTCGACCGCGACCTTGTCGTTCCAGTCGTCGGTGGCCTCGTCCCGGATCCGGCGGGCGACCGGCGCCCAGTGCGCCTCCACCGTGGACGATCCGGCGAGGCCGGGGATCCGGCGGGCCTCGGCCAGCGCGTTCCCGGCGCGGACCATGATTTTGGTGGGGATGCAGCCCCAGTACGGGCACTCGCCGCCGACCAGGCGGTGCTCGACGCCGATCACGTCCAGTCCGGCCGCGGCCAGCCGGCCGGCGACCTCCTCGCCGCCGACACCGAGTCCGACGACCACCACGTCCACTTGCCGCGCTTCAGCCATGCGATCCAGCTAAGCAGAAACCCCGCCCGCCGGAGCCGGGGAAAGTTGTGAGGACCGGCGCAGTGAACGGCGCGAGCCCGGGTTCGGAAGGTCCGTCGGGGTGATTTCTCCGGTGCCGCCGCAACCGACCCGCGGGAAACACGCATGCCCGGCCGCCGGCGCATCAAGCGCGGGCAAAGCGGGTAACCGACGCGGGGTCCACCGGTGAGGACGTTTGACGGACGCAACCAGCCGGTGGACCCCGCAGCTCAGTCCCGCAGCCAGACTGCCTCGTCCCGGTGTGACTCCAGCGGTCCGGGATAGTCGAGGCCGCGGCGCACCGGCTCGGGCAGACGCCACGGCTGGTGCACGGCTCCGCCGTCGATGTCTTTCAGCTCCGGTACGTACCGACGAACGTACCCGCCTTCCGGGTCGAATCGCTGCGCCTGCCGAATCGGATTGAACCTGCGGTACGGCCGGGTGTCGTTGCCGGTGCCCGCGGTCCACTGCCAGTTGCCGGAGTTGTTCGGCACGTCGCCGTCGTTCAGCCAGCGGAAGAACCACTGCAGGCCGGGCCGCCAGTCGATGCCGAGGTGCTTGGTCAGGAAGGCCGCGGTGATCAGCCGGGCCCGGTTGTGCATCCAGCCCTCGGCGCGCAGCTGGCGCATCCCGGCGTCGACGATCGGCACCCCGGTCAGGCCGTCCTGCCAGTGCCGCAGGGCGTCCTCGTCGTAGCGCCAGCCGGTGTCCGCGGTGGGCCGCATCGCCTGCGTGGAGATCTTCGGGAACGCCGCGGTGACCTGGTAGTAGAAGTCCCGCCAGGCGAGCTGGCGCAGGTAGGCCTGTGCGCCCGGGGAGTCGTCGGCCTTCGCCATGAGGGCCAGTTCGAGCGGGGACAGGCAGCCGAACCGCAGGTAGGCGCTGAGCCGGCTGGTGTTGTCGGCGGCCAGGTCGTCGTGCTCCTCGTCGTACCGGGAGATCTCCCGTGACCAGGCCCGGAGCCGGCGGCGGGCCTCGGTCTCGCCACCGGGAAGCGCGTCCGGTGAC
Source organism: Actinoplanes octamycinicus (assembly GCF_014205225.1). Classification (NCBI taxonomy): domain Bacteria; kingdom Bacillati; phylum Actinomycetota; class Actinomycetes; order Micromonosporales; family Micromonosporaceae; genus Actinoplanes; species Actinoplanes octamycinicus. Next base: position 1,931,800 of record NZ_JACHNB010000001.1, on the reverse strand, counting down.
TCGCCGGCGGGCGTCTCGGGCAGCGGTCCCGGCGCGATGCCGTCGGGCATCGCGATCCGGTGCGGGGTCGCGGCAGGCACGCGCCACCGGCTTCGTTCCCAGGCTTTCCAGTACGGCGTGAACACCCGGTACGAGTTTCCTCCGCCGCCCGGCCGCACCGCCCCGGGCGGCAGCACCGTGACGCCGGGGGTGATCCGCAGGTCCAGCCCGGCGTCCCGGAGCCGCCGCTCGCGCCGCTGGGCGTAATCGGTCACATCCCCGGCGACCCCGACCGTGGTGGTGCCCACCTCCCGGGCCAGCCGGACCGTCTCGGCCACCGGGTCGCCGGTCCGGATCACCAGGTCGCCGCCCCGCTCCCGGAGGGTGGCGCGCAGGTCGGCGAGGCACTGGTGCAGGAACCGCTGCCGGTTGGCGGAGAGCCCGCCGAGGCGTGGGTCGAGCACGAACAGCGGGACGACCTCGCCCTCGCCGCTGAGCAGCGGATTGTCGTGGATCCGCAGGTCCCGGGTGAGCAGCGCGATCCGGGCCGGCATCTCAGGCCGCCAGCTGGACCGGGGTGCCGGGCCGGGTGAGCAGGCTGCGGACGGCGACCGCGGCCCGGCGCCGGTTCGGCACCGTGGCGCGCCGGGCGAAGACGTCGTAGCCGGCCGCCTCCACCTCGTCGAGGATCCCCCCGTAGAGCTGGAACGCGGTCCGCATGCAGGCCTGGGAGGCCGGCTCGAGCAGCGGGATCCCGGGCGCGGCGGCCGCGTAGTGCTCCCGGGCCCGGGCCACCTCGGCCTTGATCAGCGCGCGGATCGGCGAGGTGGCCACCCCGGCGGCCAGGTCGTCCGGGGTGACGCCGAACTCGGCCAGGTGCTCCTCGGGCAGGTAGATCCGGCCGCGGGCGAGGTCCTCGCCGACGTCCCGGATGAAGTTGGTGAGCTGGAAGGCGAGGCCGAGCTGCCGGGCCGGCTCGTGCGCGGCGGCCGGGTCGGAGGAGCCGAGGATCGGCAGCATCATGGTGCCGATCACGGCGGCCGACCCCTCCATGTAGTCGAGCAGGTCGGCGTAGGTGGGGTAGCTGGTGACGGTCAGGTCCATCGCCATGCTGCGCAGGAACTTCTCGAAGTCCTCCAGGTCGAGGTCGAAGACCGCGATGGTGTGCAGGACGGCCGGCAGCAGCGGGTCGTCGACCGGCTCGCCGCGCAGGCCGGCCAGGAACCCGGCGGACCAGGCCTCGAGCTCCGCGGCGCGCTGGGCGGGCGGCAGCGACTCGGTCCGGTCGACGATCTCGTCGGCGAATCGGGTGAATCCATACAGAGCATGCACATGCCGGCGCTTCCAGGCCGGTAGCAACCGGGTCGCCAGGTAGTACGTGCGTCCGTGCTCGCGGTGCAGCTCACGGCAGCGCTCATAGGCAGCGGCCAGATCGGTATCCATCCCGGTCCTCCGGTTAAATCGACGCACGAATCGACGCAACATCCGAAAGTTAGGGTACGGTACTGAGCGTGGCCAATGACACCCTCGAGGGAAATCGCCTGAGTGCGATACCCCGCCAGCACCTCTCCCACGCCGGGCTGGTCCGTGCCGTCGAGGGGACGCTCGCCGACTTCCTCGCCTCCCAGATCGCCTCGCTGGACACCATCGACCCGGCGCTGGGCGGTTTCGCCCGGACCGCCCGGGACCTGGTGCTGGCCGGCGGGAAGCGGTTGCGGCCGACGTTCGCCTTCTGGGGCTGGCGCGGTGTCGCCGGTCCGGCCGCCTCCCCCGAGGCGCTACTGCCGGCGCTCGGCGCGCTGGAGCTGATGCACACCTTCGCCCTGGTGCACGACGACCTGATGGACGGCTCGGCCACCCGGCGCGGCCGTCCCACGGCGCACAAGGTCTTCGAGGCCCGGCACGGCACCCGGTTCGGCTCGTCGGCCGCGGTCCTGGTCGGCGACCTCTGCCTGGTCTGGGCCGACCAGTTGCTGGCCCGCACCCCGGTGCCGGCCACCACCCTGCTCGAGGTCCGTACCCGGTATGACCGGATGCGGATCGAGGCGATCGCCGGGCAGTACCTGGACGTGCTCGGCGAGACCGACCCGTCGGCCTGGTCGGTGGACCGGGCGCTGCTGGTGGCCCGGCACAAGACCGCGAGCTACACCGTGCACTGGCCGCTCGACTACGGCCTGGCCCTGGCCGGGGTGGACGACCCCGAGGTGGCCGAGGCCTACCGGGTCTACGGCGCCACCGTCGGCGAGGCGTTCCAGCTGCGCGACGACCTGCTCGGGGTCTACGGCGACCCGGCGGTGACCGGCAAGCCGGCCAGCGACGACCTGCGCACCGGGAAACCGACCGCGTTGCTCATGCTGGCCCGCCGGCTGGCCACCCCGGCGCAGCTGTCCGAGTTGGACGGTGCGAGTCTGGAGCGGAAGGCACAGGTGGTCGCCGAGACCGGCGCCCCGGCGCGGGTCGAGGAGATGATCCGGGTGCGGGTCACCGAGGGCCTCACCGCCCTGGCGTCGGCGCCGATCGATCCGGAGGCCCGGGCCGCCCTGATCGAGCTGGCCACCACCGCGACGCAGCGCCCGGCATGATGAATCCCCCTCCGTCGTTCACCCCCTGGAGCCGCGGCGTGCGCACTGTCACCGGACCCACCGATCGGGTCGTCATAGTCGGGGCCGGCCTGGCCGGCCTGTCCTGCGCGCTGCACCTGGCCGCGGCCGGGCGCGAGGTCACCGTCGTGGAGCGGGAGCCGGTGCCGGGCGGCCGGGCCGGCCGGCTCTCGGTCGGCGGCTTCGAGTTCGACACCGGCCCGACCGTGCTGACCATGCCGGACCTGATCGCCGAGCCGCTCGCGGCGGTCGGCGAGAAACTCTCCGACTGGCTGGAGCTGACCCCGATCGACCCGGCCTACCGGGCGTACTATCCGGACGGCTCCACCCTGGACGTCCGCTCCGACACCACCCGGATGGCCGCCGAGATCGCCGGCGTCTGCGGCGCCCGCGAGGCCGACGGTTACCTGCGGTTCGTCGATTTCACCCGGCAGCTGTGGCAGCTGGAGCGCGACCACTTCATCGACCGGAACCTGGACAGCCCGCTCGACCTGCTCAACCTGAACCTGCTGCGGCTGCTCGGGATGGGCGCGTTCCGCAAACTCCAGCCGAAGATCAACGACTACTTCCGGGACCCGCGTACCCAGCGGATCTTCTCGTTCCAGGCGATGTACGCCGGGATGGCCCCGCACGACGCGCTCGCGGTCTACGCGGTGATCGCCTACCTCGACTCGGTGGTCGGGGTGTACTACCCCAAGGGCGGCATGCACGCGGTGCCCCGGGCGCTGGCCGGCGCCGCCGAGAAACATGGCGTGACGTTCCGTTACGACACCACGGTCGAGCGGGTGGTCACCCAGCACGGCCGGGCGACCGGCGTGCTCACCGTCGGTGGCGAGCTGATCCCGGCCGACACCGTGGTGCTCAACCCGGACCTGCCGATCGCCTACCGCGACCTGCTCCCGCCGCGCCGCTCGCGCCGCCTCAAGTACTCACCGTCCTGTGTGGTGCTGCACATCGGTTCGACGCAGGCGTACTCGAAGATCGCCCATCACAACATCCATTTCGGTACGGGCTGGAAGCGCACCTTCGACGAGGTGATCAACCGCGGGCTGCTGATGAGCGACCCGTCACTGCTGGTCACCAACCCGACCCACACCGACCCGGACGCGGCCCCGCCCGGCAAGCAGACGTACTACGTGCTCGCCCCCGCGCCGAACCTCGAGACCGGCCCGATGAACTGGCGCGGCGGCCTCGCCCAGCGCTACGCCGACGAGCTGCTGCAGACGCTGGAACAGCGCGGATACGTCGGTTTCCGGGACGGCGTGGAGGTCGAGCGGATCATCACGCCGGCCGACTGGGCGGACGACGGGATGGCCGCCGGCACACCGTTCGCGGCCGCGCACTCGTTCTCCCAGACCGGGCCGTTCCGCCCGGCGAACCTGCACCCCGAGCTACCGAACGTGGTCTTCACCGGTTCGGGCACACAACCCGGTGTCGGCGTGCCGATGGTGCTCATCTCCGGGAAGCTGGCCGCGAGCCGGATCACAGGAGGACGCGGATGAGCCTGCGGGAGAACCACTTGGTCGAGCTGGTCGACACCGACGGCCGGGCGATCGGCTCGACCACCGTCGCCGACGCGCACCAGGAGCCGGGGCGGCTGCACCGGGCCTTCTCGGTCTTCCTCCAGGACGCCGAGGGACGCGTGCTGCTCCAGCGACGGGCCGCGGTGAAGACCCGCTTCCCGCTGCGCTGGGGCAACAGCTGCTGCGGCCACCCCGGGCCCGGCGAGACGGTCGCGGAGGCGGCTGGTCGCCGCCTGTCCGAGGAGCTTTCGGTACGCGGCGTCGCGCTGGCCGAGGTCGGCACCTACACCTACCGGGCGGTCGATCCGGTCACCGGCCGGGTCGAGCACGAGTACGACCACGTACTGGTCGGACGACTGCCGGAGGGGGTCGAGCCGGCCCCGGACCCGGCCGAGATCGCCGAGCTGCGGTGGGTCTCGGTGCCGGCGCTGCGGGCCGACCTGCCGGCCTCGCCGCAGTCCTACGCGCCCTGGCTGGCCGGGGTGTTCGAGGTGCTGGTGGCGAGCCTGCCCGGCCGGCCCGCCGCGGCGCCGGTCGCCGCGGACCAGCCGTCCGCCTCGCCGGTGACCGCGGACCAGTACTCGGCCTCGCCGGTGACCGCGGACCAGTACTCGGCCTCGCCGGTGACCGCGGACCAGTTCCCCGCCTCGCCGGTGACCGCGGATCGGTCCTTCGCTGAGCCGGTGCATCCGGCGCGGCGCTTCGCTGAGCCGGCCTCCTTGGGGCGGCCTTCATCGGAACGGCCTGCCTCCGGGCGGCCCTCCTCGGAACGGTCTGCCTCCGGGCGGCCGGACGCGCTTCTGTCGGAGGGGCCGGGTGGCCGATGAGGCGCTGAGCGCCGGAGCCGCCGCCCGTCGCCTGGGTGTGGCGGTCACCACCCTGCGCACCTGGCACCAGCGGTACGGGCTCGGCCCCAGCCGGCACGAGCCCGGGCACCACCGGCGCTACACGGCCGAGGACATGGGCCGGTTGCAGGTCATGCAACGGCTCACCGCGCAGGGCGTGGCGCCCGCTGAGGCCGCCGCCTGGGCCCGGAACGCCCCGCAGGGTGATCCGGCCCTGCATCCGGCCCCGGTGCGGCTGGACGCGGCCGCTCGCGGGCTGGCCCGGGCCGCGTTGCGGCTGGACGCGCCGGCCATGCGGGACATCCTCTGCGCGGCGATCACCCAGCGCGGCGTGGTGGCCGCCTGGGCCGACGTGGTGTCCCCGGTGCTGGTCGGCATCGGTGATCGCTATCAGACGACCCAGCGCTACATCGAGGTCGAGCACCTGCTCGCCCGGACGGTCACCGAGGTGCTCGCCACCACGCCGCGGCCGGCCGGCGTGCCGCGGATCCTGCTCGCCGCCGCCGACGAGGAGCAGCACACGCTCGCCCTGGAGGCGCTCGCCGCCGCGCTGGGCGAGGCCGGGGTGCCGTGCCGGCTCTTCGGCGCCCGGCTGCCCTCGGCGGCACTGCTGGACGCGATCGGGCGGACCGGGCCGGCCGCCGTGGTGCTCTGGTCGCAGACGCCGCGCACCGGGACCGTCGAGCAGCTGACCCGGGTCCGGGACGCCCCATGCCCGCCGATCGTGGTCGCAGCCGCCGGTCCGGGCTGGCCGGAAGACGATCTTCCGATCGGGGTCACCCGGCTGACCGGCCTGGGCGAGGCGTTGCACTTGCTGGCATCGATCTAAGCCCCTCGTTTTCGCAGGTCAGCGACTTGCGAACGAAAAGGGGGATACCGATTTGGCGGGCGCTCGGTGGATCACATATGCTTTGCAGGCCTCAACGGGGCGCGGTTGGGGCGAAGGCCACCAAACGTTGCTGATCGAGTCGCCAGCTCGATGTGCAATGATGGCGGAGTTGCCCTCATCGTCTAGTGGCCTAGGACGCCGCCCTTTCAAGGCGGTAGCACGGGTTCGAATCCCGTTGGGGGTACTGGTAAGGTTAGCGACGCAAATCGCTGACACACCAGCGGTAAGGCAGAAGTGAATAGCAAGGTCCTGTGGAGCAGTTGGAGTGCTCGCCGCCCTGTCAAGGCGGAGGTCGCGGGTTCAAGTCCCGTCAGGACCGCAAAGCACCAAGCGCGGCCAGGTAGCTCAGTTGGTACGAGCGTCCGACTGAAAATCGGAAGGTCGGCGGTTCGACCCCGCCCCTGGCCACTCTCACTGAAACTCGGTACGCAAGCCCTCGCCGCTGTCGCGGTCGGGGGCTTCGTCATTTTCGGCACCGGGCCATTCGCCGGCGAGCCGCGAAAATCGATCTGTGAACGCGGCCACACCTTGCTCGCCATCCGATCAGCGTCCGAGAGTTCCACCGCGGCCACAGCTCCGCTCTCGCTGCGATCAGCGTCCGGAAATCCAGCCGTGATCGCCGCCACAGCTTTGCTCGCGGCGCAATCGGCGCCCGGAAGATCCCACCGTCATCACCACCAGAAATCTCCTCACGGTCGGACAGCGTCCCGGATGCGATCGGGGATGCATCGGCGCTCTCGGGCCGCGTCATCGCCGCCGAAATCTGCTCCCGGTGCGGACAGCGTCCCGGATGCGATCGGAGATGCATCGGCGGCACTCCGGTCGCGTCATCGCGGGCAGCGCTCCGCAGTGATCCCTTTCGGACGATGGCTGCTGTCGCAACACTGCATTCGCCGCGTCGACAGCCGGCCTCACGCCGCCTTGTGCCCGGTGGAGCGGCGGCTGAGTCCCACCGTCGCGGCCGCGGTGCTCCGGTCGTACCGGGAAGGGTTTGAGCGGGCGGGAAGCGGACCGTGTGCCGAGTGCGGGCTTTCCGGGAGAGGGAGCAGCGCCGCGCCCTCTCCTAGGAAGGGGGGCCGCGCCTCTCTCAGGAAAGTGGGCGGCGCCGCCCCTCTCGGGAAAAGAAGGCGGCGCCGCGCCCCTCTCGGGAAAAGGGGCGGCGCCCGGCGGAGGACCGCCGGGCGCCGCTGTGGTGCGCTGTGGTGATGCCGTGCTGAGGGTCAGCGGATGGCGTCGGTGAGGCGCTTCTTCAGGTCGGCGGGGATCTCCGGGCGGGTCGACTTGGCGTCGAGCGAGGAGACGGTGGCGTCCGCCCAGGTGTACTCGCACTCGCTGTAGGTGGCGCCGCCGGCGGTGATGCAGGCGTCGCCGCGGGTGGCGTGGTTGCCGCCGTTGAGGTAGTCCGGGCCGGCGATGCCGACCGGGTGCAGGTCGTCCGAGTACGGGTCGAAGTAGGCGCCCCAGAGGATGTCGTCCTGGTTGCTGCCGTAGACCTTGTCGTACCCGTAACCGGCCGCGATGCCATCGTTGCCGTTGCCGCCGTCGATGGTGTCGGTGCCGTAGGAGCCGATCTTGTAGTCGTCGCCGAAGATCACGTCGACGCCGTCCTCGCCGTACAGCCAGTCGTTGCCGGCGTAGCCGTAGATCGTGTCGTCGCCGGCACCGCCCCAGGCGCCGTCGGTGCCCGCGTCGCCGGTGATCAGGTCCTTGCCGGCGTTGCCCCAGGCCTTGTCGTTGCCGGTGCCCCCGTAGATGTTGTCGTCGCCGGCGCCACCGCTGAGCAGGTCGTTGCCGGTCTCGCCGAACAGCTTGTCGTTGCCGTTCTGGCCGTAGAGCTTGTCCACGCCGGACGCGCCCTGCAGCTGGTCGGCGCCGCTACCGCCCCAGAGGGTGTCGTTGCCGGAGCCGCCGTCGGCCAGCATGTAGATGCCGGTCTTGTTGTAGACCTTGTCGTTCTTGTCGCCGAGAGCGATGACCAGCTTCTTCGGCTTCGAGCTGGTGGTGCACTTGACCTTGGTCTTGTCGCCCTTGACCGCCTTGCAGCCCTTGCCGGCCTTGATGGCGACCTTGTCGTTCAGCGTGACGGTGCGGCCGGAGACCGTGATGACCAGCGAGTTCGACTTGGTCATCAGCGCGTTGAACTTGACGGTGGTGCCGGACACCCGGGCCAGGCCGGCGGTGGCCGCCTGCGCCGGAGCGGCGAAGAGGGTGGTGGTGGCCACCACCGCGGCGGCGGTGGCGCCGATCGTGGCGAGAGCCTTGCGACTGGTCAAGAACATGAAGGCGTTCCCCCGTGAGAAGCGGATTCGGCGGTGTCGATCACCGAAGGACGGCCCATCGTAGAACGGTACCGTTCCGGCGCGCCTCCCCGTTTCGACCCATTGACGGTCGCATTGGCTGTGATGGCGGTCACTCTCCACGGTGGATCGGCTGTCCACCGGCATGCGTCGGCTCTTGAAGGCGGCGGCCGCCTCAATCAGAGTGTTATCGGGATCGGTCCGCTCTGGACCCCGGTTCGCGAGGAGGCGCAGCGTCGTGCAGACCTTCACCAACGAGGAAGAGCAGACGGCCTACAACCTGGCCGAGGCGCTGAGTGAGAAGGCGATGTCCTTCATGAAGTTGGCCGAGGAGGCCGCGGACGCCTTCCGCGGCGGCAAGCTGGCGATGCGCCGGCAGTTCAAGGCGCGCGGGCTGTCCGAGGCGGAGGCGGACATCCGTTACGCCGGCACCGCCCAGGCGTCCCGGGCGATCTCCGACAACCAGTTCTTCATGTCGCTCGCGTCGATGTACAACACCGCCGCCGGTACGCAGTACGCGAAGGCGTTGTACCACAAGAAGGGCTGAGTCACGCCGCCCGATGACGCAGCGTGGCCACCGTGGAGCCGGCCAGAGCGAGCAGGCACTCCGGCAGCTGGCCGTCGGCGATCGCGGCGCCGAAGAGCGCCTCGCCGGTCGGGAAGTCGCCGTTCACATACGCGCTGACGAAACGGGCGACCCAGCGCTTGTCATACCGCGCGTCGTCGATGCCGGGGAACTCCAGGGTCCAGCCGCCACCGCCCGGCAGGCCACCGACCATGGTCGCGGCCAGGCACCACGCGACGTCCCAGGCGCCGACCACGCCGTCGCGGGAGACGACGGCGTCGAAGGTGCTGGCCACAGCATCGCTGTCACCACTGAGAGCGCAGGTCAGGATCTGCGTGGCGTCGTCGAACGCATGCTGTGGTACTTCGGTCACGTTGAGAACCGTACGCGGAACCGTCAAGGACTGCCTGTTGATCAGTGCAGAACCCTTACTGATCAAGCGCCGCGCAGCAGACAGGTGATCCGGGCGGTGCAGACCCGCTCGCCGGCCTCGTCCTCCAGGACCACCTCGTAGGTGGCGACCGCGCGGCCCCGGTGCACCGGCACCGCGGTCCCGGTGACCAGCCCGGAGCGGGCCGCCTTGTGGTGCGTGGCGTTGATGTCCACGCCGACCGCGAACGGCCGGTTCACGGTCTGCCCGTGCAGCACCGCGCCGACCGAGCCGAGGGTCTCGGCGAGCACGCAGGACGCCCCGCCGTGCAGCAGACCGTACGGCTGGGTGTTGCCCTCGACCGGCATCGTCCCGACCACCCGCTCGGCGCTCGCCTCGGTGATCACGATGCCCATCCGCTCGGCGAGCGCACCGCCCCCGTTGCTGGTGAAGAGGTGCTGCATGCCGTCTGCCGCGATATCCACGACGGCGTACGTTACCCCCGGTCGCGGCCGGTACCAGCGATACCCGTCACAGCGGGCGGACTGCCGCTTGCGTGTGCCGGGTATTGATGTGGCGGTTGTGCCGGGGGTGACGAAGCGGCACAGTCGTGCGGAGTCCGAGCTGAAGGAGACGAGATGAGCGAGCCGCAGGAGATCGTCGAGACCCGGGGCGACGACCGCGTCGACCTGATCACCAGCGACGCCAACCACGACGGCAAGATCGACGTGTGGGTGTCGGACACCGACGGGGACGGCAAGCCGGACCTGTTCCAGTTCGACACCGACGGCGACGGCAAGGTCGACGTGACGATGGTGGACCTGGACGAGGACGGCACCCCGGACACGATCGTCGACGGCGACGGCGGCATCCCGCCGACCGCCTGAGTCCGGCCGCCGGGACGCCTCAGGCGCCGCCGAGGGCGGACAGCGCGACCCAGAGCACGGCGATCGCCACCGCCGCGGTGCCGATCGTCGAGGCGGTGTGCCGCCAGGACCGGGTGCCCTCGACCGCTTCCGGATGCCCGAGCGCGACCAGGACCGCCCGGTGGGCGCGCACCTCGGCGTGGTGCGGGCCGGCCGGCGAGTGGCGCTCTCCGGCGACGTCCGGGGCCCGGCTGAGCTCGACCGCCAGCCGGGCCTGGGCACGCTGCAGACGGCGTACCGTAGCCCTGGCTCTGCGCCCCGCGCGGTCCGCGGCATGACGGCGGGCCGCGGCCCGGCGCGAACCCGATCCCAGCGCCCGCAACTCGCCCTCGGTGATCACCTCGGGGTCGTCGAGCCCGGCCAGCCGCGCCACGTAGAACTCCGCCTCCCGGTCGTGCGCCCGGCGGACCAGCCAGAGGATCAGCAGCAGCGGGGGCAGGCCCTTGAACACCAGCACCGCGAGCAGCGCCACCGCGCCGTTGCCGAGCCCGTCGCGGAACAGCGGCGAGTTCCACAGCACGTGCGAGGCCCAGGCGCCGAACAGGGCCAGCGCGGCCATCGTAATCCGGCGCGGCCAGCCCCGGTCGGTGGCGACCACCAGGTAACCGATGCCGGCGCCGGCCAGCGCGCCGAACAGCGTGTGGCTCCACACCCCGGCCAGGAACCCGCGGACCAGGAACGTGGTGATCACCGGCTGCACCTCGTCGCCCTGCCCGGCCAGCGCCACCGCGCCGATCGCGAAGACGATGTCCTCGACGATCTGGAAGCCCAGCCCGACCAGCGCGCCGTAGACCACGCCGTCCAGCACGCTGTTCACCTGGGAGCGGGCGATCAGCACGATGGCGACCACGCCGAGGGTCTTGGCGATCTCCTCGACCGTCGGCCCGGCCAGCGCGGCGCCCCAGTCGGCGGCCAGGCCGGGCGAGCCGAGCTTGGCGATCAGGTTCTCCAGGGCGGTGCTGCCCGGGATGGAGACGGTGGTGGCCACCAGGCCGCCCCAGGCGAACGCCACCACCAGCAGGCCGGCCGGCTCCCGCTCCAGGAAGTCCAGCTCCTGGACGAACAGCCAGAACGGGACGGCGAGCAGCGCGAACAGGGCCAGGGCGGTGAGCGTGGCGATCGGGTACGCGGTCAGGAACCGGCTCACCAGCTGGGACATCCGGACCGCGCCGGCGGCCAGCAGGGTGATCACCACCCAGAACGCGGGCAGCCGGGTCAGGGCGCCCGCCCGGACCGGGCCGGGGCGGACCGGGTCGCTCATCGGCCGCCCTCGTAGCGCAGGGTCCGGGTGCTCGCGTCGATGGCCGGCAGGGTGTGGTCCAGGTCCAGGTCGGCGCCGCTGACCGTGACCTCGACGCTGAGCCCGTGCGCCACGAAGACCGCGTAGCGGCCGCCCCGGTCGCCGGCCGTGTAGCCGCCCTGCAGGCCGGCCAGGCCGCCGGCCGTGGAGACCGCGAGCTGGGTGCCGGTCACCTGGTAGCCGGAGTTGCCGGTGATCCGCTGCCGGAGCCGGACGGCCGCCGCGGTCAGGTCGCCGTCGAAGGGCTGGACCACGATCGAGTACCGCACCCGGCCGAGCCGGAACAGCGCGGTGCCGCGGTCGTCGCCCGGCCGGGTCCCGGTGACGTCCAGCGTCGCGCCCGCCGGTGGCAGCACGGTGACCCCGGCACCGACCCGGTACGGCTCCCCGGAAGGCACCGCCCGCTGGGACGGGACGGCGCGGTCGAGCGCCGGCAGTCCGAGGGAGAGCGCGGCCAGGATGGCGACCAGAAGGAGGGCGCTGAGGAGTCCGGGTGTGCTGGGGAGATCGGTGAGATGACGCCGCGTGACCGTCCCCATCCGTCCACGCTAACGAGACCAGCCGGGAGATGTCCGGTGATCCAGGGGAACGACCATTGTGGAGGGACGCTCAACCTGGGAGATTACGGATTTGTCCGTTTTACCGAAAGGTGCTGTGGTGGGACCACCGCGGTCAGCCAGACCCCGTTGGCGCTCCGGTGGAAGACGTGTCCCTCGGCGGCCATCACGCCGGCCGCCACGGCGAACACCACCACGTCGGCCGACCGCCGGCGGCCGATGGTCAGCGCGGTCGGCACGTCCGCGGACAGGTGCACGTGGTGCCGCGAGCGCGGGCGCAGCCCGTCGCGCCGGATCGCCGCGAGGTTGTCGCGCGGGGTGCCGTGATAGAGCACCGCGGGCGGCTCGGCCGGCGGCAGGTCCAGGTCGACCGCCACCCGGCGGGAGTGGCCCTGGCTGGCCCGGATCCGGTCCACCCCGTCCGCGCCGGTGGCCACCGCGAAACGGGACTTGTCGTTGAAGGCCACCACGTGGTCCAGCTCGGCCCGGCTGATCCGCAGGGCGGCGAGGAGATCGGCGATCGGCACCCAGCCGTTCGCGTCCAGCGTCAGGCCGGCCGCCTCGGGCCGGTGCCGCAGCACCAGGGACATCCGCCGGCTGAGGCGGACCTGGTCACGGGAAAGTTCGGTCAATGATCCTGCTCCATGACCGCAAGGTAGTACGGGTGGTCCTTGCGGTCGACGGATTTCAGCCGCCACCCGGTGCCGTCGAGCAGCCCGGCCAGCTCGTCGACCGAGCAGTTGAGGTAGTCGAACCAGTCGCTGGCCACCATCCGGTAGCGCAGGCGCAGGCGCAGCTGGCCGCCGAGCCGGCCGCGGGCCCGGTTGCGCTGGTGGTAGCCCACGTGCACCGGGTCCTTGGTGCCGTACGGGTCGGCGCCCTGGGCGATGATCCGCGCGCCCGGGTTCGCCAGCCGGGCCAGCGCCGCCAGGAAAGCCGGCGCGCGCTCCGGGCCCTCGAGCAGGCCCAGGTTGTTGCCGAGCAGCAGGAACGTGTCGTAACGGGCGGTCGCGCGGGCATACCCGTCGACGGTGCTCAGCACGGTGTCCCGCAGGCCGCGCTTGCGGGCCACCTCGATCGCCCCGGGCGAGGTGTCCAGGCCGGTCACCGCCATGCCGCGGCGCTGCAGCTCGAGCGCGATCCGGCCGGCCCCGACGCCGATGTCCAGCACGTGGCCGCGGCAGAGCCGCAGCGCCCGGTGGTCGTGCGGCTGCCAGGCCGCCGGCTCGTCCAGGTAGTGGTCGGCCGGCGCGCCGTTGATCAGCCCGTCGTCGCGCTCGATCACCTCGATCACCGGGCGGGGCAGGCGCCCGCCGGCCAGCGGGCGGGGCCCGATTCCGGTGCGTACCGCGTACGCGTCTCTGATCATGTCGCCGAAGGCGTCGCCGATCGTCGGCTGCTCCATGGTCATTACTCTTGTGGGCATGCCCACCTTGGAGCAACTCGGCTCGGAGAAATACGTCCTGCTCACGACGTTCCGCAAGGACGGGCGCGCGGTGCCGACCCCGCTCTGGGTGGTGCCCGACGCCGGTGGCCTGGCGTTCTGGACGGTGGCCGGCACCGGCAAGCTGAAGCGCATCCGCAACAACGGGCGGGTCACCGTGGCCGCCTGCGACATGCGGGGCAACCCGACCGGCGAGGCGATCGAGGCCACCGCGCGGATCGGCGACCTGGCCGACCGGCTGCGCGTCGGCGAGACGCTGAAGCGGAAGTACGGGCTGATCGGGCGGCTGACCATGCTCGGCAGCCGGCTCCGCCGGGGCACCGAAGGAACCGTCGCCGTCCTCGTATCCTGACCGCGACCGCCTCGTTGATCTAGGAAACGGGCCGCTGGATCAGTGAGACGACAACGGGGGAAACGAAGAAGGGGCGATACGCCTTCCCCAGCGCACGCCCCTTACAACGATCTAGGTCGAACCGGTCAGTCACCCTGACGCTGCGTGGGAATCTGCCCCTGCAGCAGGGCGCGAACCTCCGACTCCCGGTAGCGACGGTGGCCGCCGAGCGTGCGAATGGCGCTGAGCTTGCCCGCCTTCGCCCACCGGGTGACGGTCTTCGGGTCGACACGGAACATCGACGCCACCTCGGCCGGCGTTAGTAGCGGCTCAGGATCGTGCGTACGCGATGCCATCGGTCACTCCTCCACAGGTACCTAAAAACATCGGCCGGGGTCCCGCCGGCCGGTGCGTCTCTCATGGTCCGGCTAGTCCCCGATGTCCGACATGGGCCGAACGGACGAACGTCCCCAGATAGACGGATGAAGCATGCCCGATTTTTACGTGTTTTCTACGCCAGATAGTGTCTCGTTTAGTCCGATTATCACGCTTCGCCTGCCACTGATCACGAAGAGTGTTCGCTTCGGGAGCGCTCTCATCGGCGGTAAAACTTCCTGATCTGTCCTATTTCGGCAGGTCAGTTACACCGCTCCAGAAGCTGGACAACTCGCCATCTAGCGACCAGCTTCTCGTACGCCTCGCTGGCCGCGTCGGCGTCGCCACGGGAGAGTGCCGACAGTCCGGCAGCCACCAGTCCGGGTGAATCATCCTCGTGGAGTTTGTCCTCCGGAAGGAGGTTGACCAGGCCGCCGTAGTCGAGCTCGACGACCGACCGGGGATGGAACTCCTCCAGCCACCGGGTGCCCTCCTCGACCGCCTCGGTGATCGGCGCGTCGCCCAGCGACTTGCGCAGCACCGAGACCGCCCGGTGCGCCCGGCGGCGAGCCTTGGAGATCTCCGTGCGGTAACGCAGCGTGCGCCGGCGGGCGGTCAGCGAGATCTCCCGCTCGTCCAGGTCGACGAAGGCGAACCAGCGCAGCGGCACCCCCCAGGTGGCGATCTGCTCGTGCACCCGGGGCACGCCCTGCTCCAGCACCCGGGCCCCGCTGCGCCAGTCCTCCACCACCGCCTTGGCCTGGCCGGCCAGCACCGGCGGGACGAAGGCGTCGGCCAGCACCGCGGGCACGCCGTCCCGCGCGTTCAGCGCCGCCTCGGCGACCCGCAACCGCAGGTTCCACGGGCAGATCAGCAGCGAGTTCTCCCACTCCAGCACGTACGCCTCGTCGGGCAGGTCGGGCAGCCTGGTCCAGCCGGCCCCGAGCGCCTCAAGGACGGCGGTGCGCTGGCGGACCGGGCCCTCGACCGGACCGAGATCCCGGCCCTCCTTGGCGTATCGGCGCCAGAAGACCTGCCGCTCCCGGTCGAAGGCGGTCAGCGGCTCGTAAACCCGTAGGTACGACGCGAACAGTGACGGCACGGCGCGATCCTTTCACGAATCCGGCGTGAGGGAACTTCCCGCGCGGGCGTAATCGCCGTGCCGTCCGCGCGACTACGCTCGCCCTATCCGGCCCACCCCGCCGGTCCGGGGCCCCACGAAGGCCCACACGAGGAATCAGGAGAACGAACGATGGGTGTGTTCGACACCGACGGCAATGACGCCACCGGGCACGAACAGGTTGTCTTCTGCCAGGACCGGGTCACCGGTCTGAAGGCGATCATCGGGATCTACTCGACGGCCCTCGGGCCGGCGCTCGGCGGCACCCGGTTCTACCCGTACGAGAGCGAGGAAGCTGCCCTCGCCGATGTGCTGAAGCTGTCCCGCGGGATGGCGTACAAGAACGCTCTGGCCGGCCTGGACCTGGGCGGCGGCAAGGCGGTGATCTGGGGCGACCCGGCCACCGTCAAGTCCGAGGCGCTGCTGCGGGCGTACGGCCGGTTCGTCGAGTCCCTCCGCGGGCGCTACTACACCGCCTGCGACGTCGGCACCTACGTACCGGACATGGACGTGATCGCCCGGGAGACGCGCTACGTCACCGGCCGCAGCGTCGAGCACGGCGGCGCCGGCGACTCCTCGGTGCTCACCGCCTGGGGCGTCTTCCAGGGCATGCGCGCGGCCGCCGAGCACACCTGGGGCAGTCCCACTCTGGCCGGCCGCACGGTCGGCGTGGCCGGCCTCGGCAAGGTCGGCAAGTACCTGGTCGGCCACCTGATCGAGGACGGCGCCACGGTGGTCGCCACCGACGTCAGCCCGGCCGCCCTGGAGTGGGCCCGCACCACGCACCCGGAGATCGAGCTGGCCGCGGACAACCAGGCGCTGATCACCGCCGACCTGGACGTCTACGCGCCGTGCGCGCTGGGCGGCGCGCTGAACGACGACACCGTCCCGGTGCTGCGCGCCAAGGTGGTCACCGGCGCGGCCAACAACCAGCTCGCCCACCCGGGCATCGGCAAGCTGCTGGACGACCGCGGCATCCTCTACACCCCGGACTACGTGGTGAACGCCGGCGGCGTGATCCAGGTGGCCGACGAGATCGAGGGCTTCAACTTCGACCGGGCGAAACTCCGGGCGACCGGCATCTTCGACACCACCCGCCGGATCCTCCAGCTGGCCGGTGACGAGGGCGTGCCGCCGGCGGTGGCCGCCGACCGGCTGGCTGAGCGCCGCATGGCGGAGGTCGGCCGACTGCGCTCGATCTACCTCCGGTAGACCCCTCACTGGACCGGTTCAGGGCCTGCCGCGCGGCGTCGGAGAAAGAGAACCGCGACGCGCGGCAGTGTCACACGCAACCCGAGGTGCCGAAGACGGCATCGTCCATGTACCGTAAGACCCACGAGAGATGCCTGACGTCATCGGGGCCCGCCTTCGGGCTGCCCCGAATTCTGTGCGAGGGGGTCGAGCCATGGGGCGCGGCCGTGCTAAGGCCAAGCAGACGAAGGTGGCGCGGGAGTTGAAGTATCACTCCCCGAACACCGACCTCACCGCCTTGCAGCGCGAACTGGCTGGGACACGCCAGTCCGACCGTCATTTCGACGACGACAACGATGAGTTCGTCGACGATGACGAGGACGACGCTGACGACGACCAGGATTCCTGGTCGCCTCCAAGGCGGCTTTGACCCGTATTGCACAGAGCACGCGGAATGACCCGCGTGCTCCCGTGTGTCGCGGTCACCGAACTCCTACGGTTGCACTGAAGCCCACGCGGGCGCTGTCCGCGTGGGCTTCGACCGAGCCTCGCTTCAGCGTCGCCGGGTTACCCATCGCGTGTCTCGTTCGCATGGGCCCCGGCTTCGCTTCAGCGTCGCCAGCTGCCGCCCACCCGCGTGTGCTGTTCGCGTGGGCTCATCCGGCTCTCGCAGTGCCTCGCGAGGGCCGGGCTGGCTTCACCGTGGCCGGTTGTTCCAGTTGTAGAACGTAGGAATGTTCTCGAAGTGGTTCCAGGCGCACACCGCCGAGCCGCTCTCCGGCGTTGCCTCCTCGGCACGCTGCCTGCGGGCCGTCTCCGCCTCCGCGATGAGCGCGGCCAGCCCGTCCCGGGTCTCGTGCACCCGTGCCGTCACCGGATCCGTCTCCACGCCGTCAGACAGCCGTGGGCTCGTGATCTCGGGCATGATCCAGCACTCCCTCCAGTAGGCGAATCTTGCTGTTCCGGCAGTGGTTCGTCTCGGTGACGTCGAACCTGCCGTGTTCGAAGTAGCGGTTCGCCGCGTGGGCGCCGCCGCAGAAGCCGAAGTACGGACAACTCCGCCGGCACGCCTCGACCCCGTCCAGGAACTCCCCGATCCACGGCGTGGCCGTCGCGCCCGTGAGGATCTGGCGCAGCGGGGTGGTCAGCACGTTGCCACTGGTGAAGTCGCCGTACCGGGGATCGTGGAAGCCGGCCAGCTCGGGCGAGAGCAGCACCACCGAGCCGTCGTGCGCCACCGTCGGGATCGGATCCAGCTGCCGGGGCAGCAGGGCGTCGGCGGTGCCGTCCAGGACCGCCGCGGCGTAGCGCAGCGACCACTCCACCTCGCGCAGGTGGATCCGGGGTGCCGCGCGCCAGGCGCCGACCAGCTCGGCCCAGAAGGCGCTCACCGCGGCCGGGTCGTGCCGGTTCAGCCGGAGGTTGACGCCCTCCTGCTCCTCCACGTTGATGCCGAGCACCTCGCAGCCCAGGCCCAGGAAGTACTCGTAGAGCTCGGCGGCCACGCCGGGGCGTGGGTCGGCGACCACGCACAGGGCGGAGAACGGGATGCCGTGCCGGCGCAGCGCTTCGATCCCCTTGCTGATCAGGTCGTAGGCCGGCTTGCCGGCCCGGTCCACCCGGTCGCCGTTGCGGGCCCGGGGGCCGTCCACGCTCACGCTGACCCGGACGTCGTGCGCCAGGAAGAACTCGCACCAGGCGTCGTCGATCAGCGTCGCGTTGGTCTGCACGTGGTGCTCCACGCCGGCGCCGAACGGCGCGAACAGCGCGGCCAGGTGAGCCGGACCGGCCGCGAGCGGCTCGCCACCGTGCCAGACCACCGAGAACCGGCCGGACCGGGCGAGGTCGGCCACCTCCGCGGCCACCGCCTCGGCCACCGCGACGGGCATCCGCTGGTTCTCCCGCCGGAACGGGAGGTAACAGTAGCCGCAGTCAAGATTGCACAGAGTAGTCGGCTGCATCACGACGTAAGTAGGATCCGCGGAGATGCCCCGCATCCCGCTCCACGCGTCCGCCATCGCGCACCTCCCGTCCGGCACCCATGACACCAGGGCCAGGCTAGGCCTCGCGGTCCAGAACTCATGCGAAAGATCCGTATGTGCCGGACATCGGCACACACGGATCATTTCACGCTGGACCTATGGCGAACCAGACTCACGTATGAGCGGCCACCGTTACTCACTGTCAGCCCCGGGTGTAGGAGCCCATCATCTGCACCTGGCCGGTGCCCTCCAGCACCTCGCCGACCTGCCAGGCCTCGACACCACGGCCGGCCAGGTAGGCCATCGCGCGGTCGGCGTCGTCGGACGAGACGATCGCGAACATGCCGACGCCCATGTTGAAGGTGGCCTCCATCTCCGAGTCCTCGATCCGGCCCTTGGCCTGGATCAGGTCGAAGATCGGCTGCGGGCGCCAGGTGGACCGGTCCACCACGGCGTCCACGTGCTCGGGCAGGATCCGGACCAGGTTGCCCGGGATGCCGCCGCCGGTGACGTGCGAGAACGCCCGGATGTCGGTCTCCTCGATCAGGCCCAGGCAGTCCTTGGCGTAGATCTTGGTGGGGGTGAGCAGCTCCTCCCCCAGGGTGCGCGAGGTGCCGAAGTCGTCGACCACGGTGTCCAGGCGCATCCGGCCGGCGCCCAGCAGCACGTGGCGGACCAGCGAGTAGCCGTTCGAGTGCAGGCCGGACGAGCGCATCGCGATCACCGCGTCGCCCACCTCGACCCGCTCCTTGCCGAGGATCTCGCTCTCCTCGACCACGCCGACGCCGGTGGCGGAGACGTCGTACTCGTCCGGGCGCAGCACGCCCGGGTGCTCGGCGGTCTCGCCGCCGAGCAGGGCACAACCGGCGTACCGGCAGCCGTCGGCGATGCCCGCGCCGATCTCAGCGATCTTGTCCGGCACCACCTCGCCGCAAGCGATGTAGTCCAGCAGGAACAGCGGCTCGGCGCCGCAGGCCACCAGGTCGTCGACGACCATGGCGACCAGGTCGATGCCGATCGTGTCGTGGATGTCGAGCTGCTGGGCGATCACCAGCTTGGTGCCGACACCGTCGGTGGACGAGGCCAGGATCGGGCTCTTGTACTTCGCGGTGTTCAGCCGGAACAGGCCGGAGAAGCCGCCCAGGTCACCCATCACCTCGGGACGGGTGGTCTTCTTGACCTTGGACTTGAGCAGCTCGACGGCCCGGTCGCCGGCGTCGATCGAGACACCCGCCGCCGCGTACGTCGCGGAGCGCTTGCGCGGCCCGCGGCCGGCGCCCGCCGTCCACGGCTGTCGGTCGCCGCCCTCAGCGCCGTTCGATCCGGCACTGCGCTCGGACACGTGCGTCACGGTTCTCCCCTTAGCGGTTCTGCGAAAAACGGAAAAGTCACGGATGGTGCAGCGCCGAAGCGCCGCCCGGACTGGCCACCAGCGGCGCCGGTGCCGCGTGGTCGTCGGCGTGCTCGCGAGCCTCGTAATCGGTCTCGAGCTCGTTGACCGCAGCCTCGGTCGCCTGCTCGGCCCGCTTGCCGACACCCTCCAGCACGTGCTTGCCGATCAGGTCGGCGGCCGGCAGCTCGATCGGGTACTCCCCGTCGAAGCAGGCCATGCAGAGCCTGGTCCGCGGCTGCTCGGTGGCCAGGACCAGGTTGTCCAGCGAGACGTAACCCAGGCTGTCGGCGCCGATCGAGCGGCGGATGCCGTCCAGCTCCAGGCCGTTGGCGATCAGCTCGGCCCGGGTGGCGAAGTCGATGCCGTAGAAACACGGCCACTTCACCGGCGGCGAAGAGATCCGCACGTGCACCTCGAGGGCGCCGGCCTCGCGCAGCATCCGGATCTGGGCGCGCTGGGTGTTGCCCCGGACGATCGAGTCGTCGACCACCACGATCCGCTTGCCCCGGACCACCTCGCGCAGCGGGTTCAGCTTCAGGCGGATGCCGAGCTGGCGGATGGTCTGCGAGGGCTGGATGAAGGTGCGGCCGACATACGCGTTCTTCATGAAGCCGGCGCTGTACGGAATGCCGGACGCCTCGGCGTACCCGATCGCGGCCGGGATGCCGGACTCCGGGACGCCGATCACCAGGTCGGCCTCGACCGGGTGCTCCTTGGCCAGCTTGCGGCCGACCTCGACGCGAGCGGCGTAGATGTTGCGGCCGGCGATCGTGGTGTCCGGGCGGGCGAGGTACACATACTCGAAGAGGCAGCCCTTGGGCTCCGGGGCGGCGAACCGCGAGGAGCGCAGGCCGTGCTCGTCGATCGCGATGATCTCGCCGGGCTCCACCTCGCGGACGAAGCTGGCGCCGGTGATGTCCAGGGCGGCGGTCTCGCTGGCGACCACCCAGCCGCGCTCCATCCGGCCGAGCACCAGCGGGCGCACGCCCTGCGGGTCACGCGCGGCATAGAGGGTGTGCTCGTCCATGAAGACGAAGCTGAACGCGCCGCGCAGGGTGGGCAGCACCTCCATCGCGGCGGCCTCGACCGAGAGGTCGGGGCGGCCGGCCAGCAGCGTGGTGACCAGCGCGGTGTCCGAGGTGGCGTCGCCGACCTCGAGGCCGCGGTCGGCGACCTCCTTGGCCAGCTCGGCGGTGTTCACCAGGTTGCCGTTGTGGGCCAGCGCGACCGTGGTGCCGGCCGTGGTGGCCCGGATGGTGGGCTGGGCGTTCTCCCAGTTGGACCCGCCGGTGGTGGAGTAGCGCGCGTGGCCGATCGCGAGGTGGCCGCGCAGGCTGGCCAGGGTGGGCTCGTCGAAGACCTGGGAGACGAGGCCGACGTCCTTGTAGACCACGACCCCGGAGCCGTCACTCACCGCGATGCCGGCGGCCTCCTGACCGCGGTGCTGCAGTGCGTAAAGCCCGAAGTACGTGAGTTTGGCGACCTCTTCCTCGGGGGCCCAGACGCCGAAGACGCCACAGGCATCCTGGGGGCCGCGCTCCTGGGGGTCGAGATCGTCGGTCAATCGGCCGTCGCCTCGGGGCACCTGCTCGCTCCCTCATGTCGGTTCGCACGAACTGCTCGAAGCGTGACCACCGCTGGTCTGCCCGAACTCCGCTCGCTCCGACCGCCCAGTGTACGCGAGCCCAGAGCCGCCCGGTCCGGGCTCATTCCGGGGTCAGCGGCAGGTACTCGGTGAGATCGGTGCGGATCCCGCTGGCCCGCAGCCGCCCGTCGCGGAGAGCCTCCGCCCAGTCCAGGCGGCCGGTGGCCACGAGCAGCCAGGTCGTCGGATCCGTTTCCACCACATTGGGCGGTGTGCCGCGGGTGTGCCGCGGACCGGGCACGCACTGAATCGCACCGAAAGGCGGAATACGTACCTCCACCGAACGGCCAGGCGCGCGGCGGGACAACTCGGTCAGCAGGGCCCGGACCGCGTCACGCAGCACCGGACGGTCAGGTTCCGCACCCCGGTCCAGCGCGTCCAACGCCAGGGAGACCGACTCGGAATTATTGTGCGCAGGCGACATGTCGGGACGATACGACGCGGTTCACCGACAACGGCACACTCCCCTGGGTCGCGCAAAAGACGTGTGACAAGGCATAGTTGCCGACGGCGTATGAGTCGCGGGAGATCTGACGGGCAGGAAGCCGGAGACCGAGCGACACGGAAGGCGGTGGACGTGACAACGCACCTACGAGGCCGGGCAGTTCAGGCCGGTGCGTTCCTGGCGCTGGTCGCCGGCCTGGTGGCCGGCGTGCAGACAGCCGCATTGGCTGCCTCACCCACCGTGGACCTGCCAGGGTCGTTGAGCGGTGACTCCGGAGCTACTGTAACCGTGGAATACACGGTTGGTAACCCCGGGGACTCGAACGGCGGCGGCAGCGGCGAGGGCCAGGGCAACACCGATGTTCTCGTGGTCACGAGCCAGTCCGGCGGCAGCGGGTGCAACGGCTGCGGGAGCACGACCGACCCGCTGAAGCCCGGCGAGACGAAGTCGCACACCGCGCAGATCGTGCTGCCGCAGGTGGGCCAGGGCCAGAACCAGACGGTCACCTTCCAGGTGACCGCGACCGCCCCCGGCTCCCCGCCCACCTCCCGGTCGGTGGAGATCACGGTCAAGGGGCCGGAGGCGCCGCAGGCGGTCCGCCAGGTCTCCGGCAAGGTGCGCGCCACGGACGGCACCCGGCTGGCCGGCGCCACCGTCGCGATGACCGACAGCCAGAACCACACCTACCAGGCGACCACCGACGGGGACGGGCAGTTCGCCTTCAGCTCGTCGGACGCGCAGCCGATCGTGCCGGGCCCGATCACGGTGGGCGCGGTGCTGGAGGGGTACAAGGGCGCCAAGACCACGGTCACCGGCCGGGCCAACAAGAGCGTCACCGCGACCGTCACCCTCAAGCCGGTGGCCAGCGCGTCCGCCTCGGCGAGCGCCTCACCGAGCACCTCGGTCAGCGCGACGCCGGCCGACGACGCCACCGACGACGAGGCCACCGGCGACGCCACCACCGGCCCGGCGAACACCGTGGCGGCCGACACCACCAAAGCCTCCGAGGAGGGCGGCGTCTCCTGGATGCTGCTGGTGGTCGGCGGTCTGCTGGTCGCCGCCGGCATCGGCGCGATGGTGCTGGTCCTGATGCGCCGCAAGAGCGCGCGGAACAACGAGGACCCGGACGGCGACGCCGGCTTCGGCGGCGGCCCGACCGGCACCCCGGCCGGCCCCGGCCGGTACGGCGCGGACGCCACCCGGGTGGCCGCCCCGGTGGGCGCCGGTCGTAACGACGCCACCATGGTGGCCGGCGCCGGGATGGGCGCCGCGGGTCTCAGCGACGCGCCCACGATGATCCACCGCGCCCCGGTCGAGGACGAGTTCCCGGACCCGTACGGCGCCCCGGTCCCGCCGCAGGGCGGCTTCGTCGGCGGCGGCGTGGGCAGCGACCAGTGGGACAACCAGGGTGGCTACGCCGACGGCGGCTACGGCGGCGGGCAGTACGGCGCTCAGCAGGCCGGCGGTTACGACAACGGCCAGCAGCGCTACGACGAGCACACCAGCATGTACCAGCCGGAGCAGCAGCAGCCCGCGCAGCGCTACGACGAGCACACCAACCTCTACCAGCCGGACAACGGCGGTTACGACCAGCACGACGGGTACGGCGCCGGCTACGGCGACCAGGCCGGCTGGGACAACGGCAACCAGGGCGGCGGCGGCACCTACGGCGGCGGCGGCGCCAACTACGGTGGCTACGCCGACCAGGGCGGCTACGACCAGGGCCACGGTGGCTACGACCAGGGTCACGGCGGTTACGACCAGGCCGGTTACGGCGGCCAGGGTGGCTACGACCAGGGTGGTTACGGCCAGGCCCAGCCGCAGCAGGGCCAGGGCGGCTACGGCAACCAGGGCGGCTACGAGCAGCGCGGCGGCACGTACGGTCAGGATCCGAACCGTCGCGGCGGCAACCGCGACTGGGACGAGTGACCTGAGGTAACAGCGAACAAAGGGCCCCGCGCGTCGCGCGGGGCCCTTGTCGTTCCGTCGCCGGTCAGGACTCGATCGGTCCGAGCTCCAGCGTCACCGAGCGAACCTCGTCGGCCTGCGGCGCGGCGGCCGGCTCACCGAACAGCTTCGGCAGGGTGCTCGAGTACGCCGTCCGCAGCTCGTCCAGCGGGATGGAGAACTGGCCGGTCACCTCGAGCGCCGCCGCGTCGGTGGTGACACCGATCTTGGCGCACGGGACGCCCTGCTCGGCGGCGAGCGCCACGAACGCCTTCTCGTGGCCCCGCGGCACAGCGACCAGGGCCCGCCCGGCCGACTCGCTGAACAGCTCGACGAAGGCGGACTCGACGGTCACCGTCGCGCCGGTGCCGTAGCGCAGGCAGCTCTCCACCAGGGACTGGGCCAGACCACCGTCGGAGAGGTCGTGCGCCGCGCTGACCAGACCGGTCTGCGACGCCCGCGCCATCAGCTTGCCCAGCGCCTGCTCCGCGGCCAGGTCGACCTTGGGCGGGCGGCCGCCGAGGTGGCCGTGGGTCACCCAGGCCCACTCCGAGCCGGACAGCTCGGCCCGGGTCTCGCCGAGCAGGAAGAGGATCTCGCCGGTGGCCTTGAAGCCCATCGGGATCCGCCGGGTGACGTCGTCGAACAGGCCCATCACGCCGACCACCGGGGTGGGGTGGATCGCCGCGGCGCCGGTCTGGTTGTAGAAGCTGACGTTGCCGCCGGTCACCGGGGTGCCCAGCTGCTGGCAGCCGTCCGCCAGACCCTGCACGGCCCGGGCGAACTGCCACATCACGGCCGGGTCCTCGGGCGAGCCGAAGTTCAGGCAGTCGGTCACCGCGATCGGCTCGGCGCCGGTCACGGCCACGTTCCGGTACGCCTCGGCGAGCGCCAGCTTGGCCCCCTCGTACGGGTCGAGCCGCGCGAACCGGCCGTTGCCGTCCACCGACAGCGCCACGCCGAGGTTGGTCTCCTCGTCGAGCCGCAGCACGCCGGAGTCCTCCGGCTGGGCCAGCACGGTGTTGCCCAGGACGTAGCGGTCGTACTGCTCGGTGACCCAGGTCTTGTCGCACAGGTTCGGCGAGGCGATCATCCGGAGCACGGTCTCCCGCAGCTCGTCCCCGGTGGACGGACGCGGCAGCGTCTCGGCCCGGTCGGCCTGCAGCAGGATCAGGTCGGACGGCTCGCGCAGCGGCCGCTCGTAGACCGGGCCGTCGTCGGCGAGCGAGCCCGGGGGCACGTCCACCACGACGTGGTCGTTCCAGGTGATCACCAGGCGGCCCGGGGTGCCGTCCTCGGCGCGGGCGGTGACCTCGCCGATCGCGGTGGCCCAGACGCCCCACTTCTCGGCGACCTTGAGGACCGCGTCCAAGTTCTCCGGCGTGACGATCAGGAGCATCCGCTCCTGCGACTCGCTGGCCAGGATCTCGGTCGGCGACATCGAGGCCTCGCGCAGCGGAACCCGCTCCAGCCAGACCCGCATGCCGGTGCCGGCCGCCGCGGCGGTCTCGGTGAGCGCGCAGGTCAGGCCGGCGCCACCGAGGTCCTGGATGCCGGTGACCAGGCCGGCGTCGTAGAGCTCGAGGCAGCTCTCGATCAGCAGTTTCTCCATGAACGGGTCGCCGACCTGCACCGACGGGCGGCGCTGCTCGGCCTCCTCGTCGAAGGTGGCGGACGCCAGCACGGAGACCCCGCCGATGCCGTCGCGGCCGGTCCGGGCGCCCAGCAGCACGACGATGTTGCCGGCGCCGGTCGCCTCCTTCTTCTGCAGCCGCTCGACCGGCAGGACGCCGATCGACAGCGCGTTGACCAGCGGGTTGCCCTGGTAGCACGGGTCGAAGACGATCTCGCCGCCGATGTTCGGCAGGCCCAGGCAGTTGCCGTAGCCGCCGATGCCGGCGACCACGCCGGGCAGCACCCGGGCGGTGTCCGGGTGGTCGGCCGCGCCGAAGCGCAGCGGGTCCATCACCGCGATCGGGCGGGCACCCATCGCCAGGATGTCCCGGACGATGCCGCCGACGCCGGTCGCCGCGCCCTGGTAGGGCTCGACGTAACTCGGGTGGTTGTGCGACTCGACCTTGAAGGTGACCGCCAGGTCGTCGGAGACCTGGACGACGCCCGCGTTCTCCCCGATGCCGGCCAGCATCCGGGTGTTCTTCGGAACCTTGGCGACGAACTCGCGCAGATGCACCTTGCTCGACTTGTACGAGCAGTGCTCACTCCACATGATCGAGTACATCGCGAGCTCGGACGCGGTCGGCCGGCGGCCGAGGATGTCCTTGATCTTCGCGTACTCGTCGTCCTTGAGGCCCAGGTCGGCGTACGGCTGGAGATCGTCCGAGGACTGCTCCGCCTTCTGCACGGTGTCCGGCCCGTCGGCGAAGCCCTCGGCCAGGACGTCAGTCGCAGCGAAGGCGGTCTCCGATTTGACTGGTCCCGTCTGCTGCTGCGTCACTGCTGTCCCCCTGCTTGCGAGCCGCCCGCCGACGCCCCCGCCAGGGCCCGCAGGACGGAGGTGAAGAAGCCGAGGCCGTCGAGCGACGGGCCGGTCAGCGCCTCCACGGCGTGTTCCGGGTGCGGCATGATGCCGACGACGTTGCCGGCCTCGTTGGTGATCCCGGCGATGTCGCGCTGCGAGCCGTTCGGGTTGCCGTTGATGTACCGGGCGATCACCCGGCCCTCGCCCTCGAGCCGGTCCAGCGTGGCCGGATCGGCGACGAAGCAGCCCTCGCCGTTCTTCACCGGGATGAGGATCTCCTGGCCCGGGGTGAAACCGTTGGTCCAGGCGGTGTTCGTCGACTCGACCTTGAGCCACTGGTCCCGGTTACGGAAGTGCAGGTGCTGGTTCCGGGTCAGCGCGCCGGGCAGCAGGTGCGCCTCGCAGAGGACCTGGAAACCGTTGCAGATGCCGAGAACCGGCAGGCCGCCGCGGGCCGCGTCGACGATCGTCTCCATCACCGGAGCGAATCGTGCGATGGCGCCGCAGCGCAGATAGTCGCCATACGAGAAGCCGCCGGGCAGCACGACAGCGTCCACGCCGTGCAGATCCGGGTCTCCGTGCCAGAGGCGGACGGCCTCGGCGCCGGCGATCCGGGCGGCGCGGGCGGCGTCCCCGTCGTCCAGTGATCCGGGGAAGGTGACCACACCGATCCGCATGGTCAGGCGACCTCCGCCGCAGCCTCAACCCGGACCTGGTAGTCCTCGATCACCGGGTTGGCGAGCAGCTTGTCGGCGATCTCGCGAGCCCGATCCAGGTCGGGTTCGCCATCGAATTCGATCTCGATCCGACGGCCGATGCGGACAGAGGAGACATCGGTGACGCCGAGCCGGGGCAGGGCATTGGCCACCGCCTGACCCTGCGGATCCAGGATCTCCGGCTTGAGCATGACGTCGACCACGACGCGAGCCACGGGCACTCCTGACTGATAGGTGTAAGCACGAAGGAGCCTACCTGGTCAACTGTTCCACCAGTTCAAAGGATGGGCGCGGGGGTGTAGCCGGCGGCCGACGGGTGGCGGTCGACGATCGCGGCGACCCGGTCGGCGACCGCACGCACCTGGGCCGGCGCCGCGCCCACGAAAGCGGCCCGGTCCGCGACCAGCGTGTCGATCTCCGCGCGGGTCAGCTGCAGCCGCCCGTCCTCGGCGAGCCGGTCGAACAGGTCGTTGACCGCCACGCCCTTCTCCCGCATGGCCAGCGCCACGGCGACCGCGTGCTCCTTGATCACCTCGTGGGCGACCTCGCGGCCGACGCCCTTGCGCACCGCGGCCACCAGGATCTTGGTGGTGGCCAGGAACGGCAGGAACCGGTCCAGCTCGCGGGCGATCACCGCGGGATAGGCCCCGAACTCGTCGAGCACGGTGAGGAAGGTCTGGAACAGCCCGTCGGTGGCGAAAAACGCGTCCGGCAGGGCCACCCGGCGCACCACCGAGCAGGACACGTCGCCCTCGTTCCACTGGTCGCCGGCCAGCTCGCCGACCATCGACAGGTAACCCCGGACGATCACGGCGAGGCCGTTGACCCGCTCCGACGAGCGGGTGTTCATCTTGTGCGGCATCGCCGACGAGCCCACCTGGCCCGGCTTGAAGCCCTCGGTGACCAGCTCCTGGCCGACCATCAGGCGGATCGTGGTGGCCAGGGAGGACGGGCCGGCGACGATCTGGGCCAGCGCGGACACCACGTCGAAGTCGAGCGAGCGCGGGTAGACCTGGCCGACGCTGCTCAGCACCCGGGAGAAGCCCAGGTGCTCGGCCACCTTGGCCTCGAGCTGCTCCAGCGCGGCAGCGGAGCCGTCCAGCAGGTCGAGCTGGTCGGCCGCGGTGCCGACCGGGCCCTTGATGCCCCGCAACGGGTACCGCCCGAGCAGGTCCTCCAGCCGCTCGTACGCGATCAGCAGCTCCTCGGTCGCCGACGCGAACCGCTTGCCCAGCGTGGTCGCCTGCGCCGCCACGTTGTGTGAGCGCCCGGTCAACACCAGGTCGGAGTGCTCGACGGCGAGCGCGGCGAGCCGGGCCAGCGCGGCCACCACCCGGTCCCGGATCAGCTCCAGCGACGCCCGGATCTGCAGCTGCTCCACGTTCTCGGTGAGGTCGCGGGAGGTCATTCCCTTGTGGATCTGCTCGAAGCCGGCCAGCTCGGAGAACTCCTCGATGCGCGCCTTGACGTCGTGCCGGGTGACCCGCTCGCGGGCCGCGATGGACGCGAGGTCGACCTGGTCGAGGACGGACTCGTAGGCCTCGACGGCGCCCTCGGGCACCGCGACGCCCAGATCACGCTGGGCCTTCAGGACGGCCAGCCAGAGCCGGCGCTCCATCCGGATCTTCTCCTCCGGGGACCAGAGCGTGACGAGGTCGGCGGAGGCGTAGCGGCTGGCAAGCACGTTCGGGATGGTCACGACACTGATTCTTCCATGTGCCCGGGTGCCGCCCCCGGCAGCCGGTGACGCCGGTTGCGGACGTCTGAGCTGCTCACCATCCCGACCACGGCGAGCAGCAGCACCGCGGCCGCGCCGAGCAGGGTCGGCTGCGGGCCGAACCGGTCGGCGAGCGGGCCGATCGCGATCTCGCCGACCGGCACGGCCAGGAACGACCCGACCATGTCGTAGGAGTAGACCCGGGCCAGCCGGTCGGCCGGGATGTGCTCCTGCATCGTGGTCTCCCAGCCGACGCTGAAGATCTCCAGCGCGACGCCGGCCAGGAAGGCCGCCCCGGCCAGCGGCACGAGGTGCGGGTCGAGGCCGAGCACGATCAGCGGCCCGGCCATCGCGGTGAGCGCGATCACGCCGTACCGGAGGAAGCGCCGCAGCCGCAAGCGCATCGCGAGCAGGCTCCCGGCGATCATCCCGGCGGTCTGCACGGCCAGCACCACGCCCCAGGCCGGCCGGCCGATGGTCTCGGCGGCGACCGCGGGACCGAGGATGTGGGTGGCGCCGGACCAGGCCATGTTCATCACGCAGGCGCCGGCCACCACCACCCAGAGCCAGGTGTGCGAGCGGAACTCGGTCCAGCCGGTGCGAAGCTCGTGCAGCACGCCCGGCTTGGCCGGCGGCCGCTCGGCGGCCGCGGCCGGCAGCCGGATCAGGGCGAAGCAGCATGCGGAGACCAGGAACGTGCCGCCGTCGGCGGCGATCGCCCAGCCCGGGCCGACCACCGCGACCAGCACGCCGCCCAGCGGAGCGCCGATGATCATCGCGGTGCTCAGCGACAGCCGGTTCAGCGCGTTGGCCTGCTGCCGCTCGTCCTCCGCGACGGTCCGGGGCAGCAGCGACGCGCTCGCCGGCATGGCCACCGCGGCCACCGAGCCGTTCACCGCGGCGAGCGCGACCAGCAGCGGGACGGTCGCCGAGCCGGTCAGCACCAGGGTGGCGACGGTGCCCTGGGTGAGCGCGGCGACCAGGTTGGCGCCGACCATCAGCAGATTTTTCGGCAACCGGTCGGCGAGGACGCCACCGAAGAGCAGGAACACCACGTTGAGCAGGGTGCGCACGCCGACCACCAGCCCGGCGTCGCCGGTCCGGCCGGTCAGGTCGAGAACCGCGAAGGTCAGCGCGAAGGTGGCGAACGCGTTGCCGAAGGCGTCCGCCGCACGACCGGCCAGGAGCAGCCGGAACGCCGGGCGGCGCAGCGGCGCCGGGACCCTCACCGCCGCCCGTCCGGGTCCATCTCGAAGAGCGCCACCGTGGTGCTGGTCCGGATCGTCCCGGCGGTGCCCGCCGGCCGGGCCGCGGCATGCAGGTCGTGCAGTGCGGCGCTGATCCGGTCGTGCACGTCCCGCCAGACCTCGGGGTCGACCCAGACCTCGGCGTCACCCAGCACGCCGAGGCCCTCGGGCCGGCGCGCCCGGGCCCGCCGGGTCAGCTCGTCGGCCGCCGCCGGATAGAAGAGCCCGGCCTGCTCCGGGGTGAACCGCCGGGACACGTCGTAGCGGTACCGCTTGGCCAGGCCCCCGCGGATCTTCTGCTCGCCGGCCGTCACGATCAGGCCGCCGGCGAGCAGGTTGCGCAGGTGGTAGCTGGCGTTGGCGTGGGTGATGCCGAGCTCCCGGGCGATGTCGGCGGCGGTCAGCTCGGCGCCGGTGAGCAGCGACATGATCCGCAACCGGACCGGGTGGGCCAGTGCGCGCAGCGAGGCATCCCCCAAAGGCATGTTGGGGAGTATAGGACCGTCCAACACTTGTTTGAGAGTGGCAGACTGCACGAAAAGGCGGCATTCTCGCTAAGGTTACTGGCGAGTAAGTTCGACGCTCATCCGAAAGGTCCACCGATGACTGAATTCAACCTTGAGTCGCTCTCCTCGATCGGCCCGAAGGAGTTCGCGCAGCTCGTCAAGTCCACTCCGGACTCCAAGATCAGCGAGATCATGGCGTCGGACTCGCGGGGCAAGATCCTGGACGAGGTCTTCAACCGGATGCCCACCCTGTTCCGCGCGGAGAAGGCGGGCGACGCCCAGGCCGTCATCCACTGGATCATCACCGGGCCGAACGGCGCCTCGAACACCTACGAGACCGTGATCGAGAACGGCGCCTGCACCGTCACCAACGAGCCGGTCCGCGAGCCCAAGCTCGCGATGACCATGGACGCGGTGACCTTCCTCAAGGTGGTGGCCGGCGACGGCAACCCGATGATGCTGTTCATGACCGGCAAGATCAAGGCGAAGGGCGACCTGGCGCTGGCCGCCAGCATCGCGAAGCTCTTCGACATCCCCAAGGCCTGATCACCGCCGTTGCCCAGGGGTGCGGTCCGGTCACGGTCGCCACACACCCTTTCCGGTACGACAAAGAGCCGCCGCGGGCATCGCCACGGCGGCTCTCGTCGTACCGGAATCAGATCTTGATCTCGTGGTTGACCGCGCGCAGCGCGATGTCCGAGCGGAACTGCGCGCCGGCCAGGGAGACGCCGCCGACCAGCGCATAGGCGGCCTCGCGCGCGGCGGCCAGATCCGCACCGGTGGCGGTCACGCTGAGCACCCTGCCGCCGGCCGAGACCAGCCGGCCCTCGGCGTCGCGAGCCGTGCCGGCGTGGATCACCCCCGGCACCTCGGCACCGGTGATCACGTCACCGGTGCGCGGCGTGCCCGGGTAGTTGTGACTGGCCACCACGACCGTGACCGCGGCGCCGTCGTGCCAGATCAGCGGCGGGTGACCGGCCAGCGTGCCGGTGGCGGCCGCCTTGAGCAGCCCGGCCAGCGGCGTGGCCAGCAGGGCCAGCACGACCTGGGTCTCCGGGTCGCCGAAACGGGCGTTGAACTCGATGACCTTGGGGCCGTCCGGGGTGAGCGCGAGACCGACGTAGAGCAACCCGGCGAACGGGGTGCCGCGCCGGCGCATCTCGGCCAGGGTCGGCTCGACGGTCTCCCGGAGCACCCGCTCGGTCAGGTCGGCCGGCGCCCAGTCGAGCGGGGCGTAAGCGCCCATCCCGCCGGTGTTCGGACCCGCGTCGCCGTCCTTGAGCCGCTTGAAGTCCTGGGCCGGCATCAGCGGGGCGACCGCGGTCCCGTCGGTGATCACGAAGAGCGAGACCTCCGGACCAGGCAGGAACTCCTCGATGACGACCTTGCCGCACTCCTCGGCGTGCCGGACCGCCGTGTCCAGGTCGTCGGTGACGACGACACCCTTGCCCGCGGCCAAGCCGTCGTTCTTCACCACATAGGGGGCGCCGAACTCGGCCAGGGCGGCCTTCGCCTCGTCGACCGTGGTGCACGCGAACGACCGCGCGGTCGGCACGCCCGCGGCCTCCATCACCTCGTTGGCGAACGCCTTGGAACCCTCCAGCTGCGCGGCGGCGGCGGACGGCCCGAAACAGGCGATGCCCTTCGCCCGGACCGCGTCGGCGACGCCGGCCACCAGCGGGGCCTCCGGGCCGATCACGACCAGGTCGGCGCTCAGCTCGACGGCGAGCGCCGCGACCGCGGCCGGATCGGTGGCGGTCACCGGATGCAACTCCGCCACCTGGGCGATCCCGGGGTTGCCCGGCGCGGCGGCCAGGAACTCGACGGACGGGTCGGCGGCGAGCCCGACGGCAAGCGCGTGCTCGCGCCCACCAGAGCCGATCAGAAGTACGCGCACGACCGCCCATCCTACGTCGCGTAAACTTCGGCAGTACCCGGGCTCCTCCGAGGTACGACCTTGGGGAAAGGCATATCCAAAAGTGCCGGTGATCGTTTTGATCGGCGCCCAATGGGGCGACGAGGGCAAGGGCAAAGCCACGGACCTGCTGGGCGACCGGCTCGACTACGTGGTCAAGTTCAACGGTGGCAACAACGCGGGCCACACCGTCGTCATCGACGGCGAGAAATACGCACTCCACCTGCTCCCGAGCGGGATCCTCTCCCCGAACGTCGTACCGGTGATCGGCAACGGCGTCGTCGTCGACCTGAACGTGCTGTTCCAGGAGATCGACGGCCTGGAAGCCCGCGGTATCGACACGTCCCGGCTGCGGATCAGCGCGAACGCGCACGTGATCGCGTCCTACAACCGCTCGATGGACAAGGTCTCCGAGCGCTTCCTGGGCGCCCGGCGGATCGGCACCACCGGTCGCGGCATCGGCCCGACCTACGCCGACAAGATGAACCGGGTCGGCATCCGGGTGCAGGACCTCTTCGACGAGTCGATCCTCCGGCAGAAGGTGACCGCCGCCCTGGCGTTCAAGAACCAGGTGCTGTCGAAGATCTACAACCGCAGCGCGGTCAAGGCCGAGGACGTCGTCCAGGAGCTGCTCTCCTACGTCGACCGGCTCCGGCCCTACGTCGCGGACACCGCGCTGGAACTGTCCCAGGCGATCGACAACGACAAGGTGGTGCTCTGCGAGGCCGGGCAGGCCACCCTGCTCGACGTCGACCACGGCACCTACCCGTTCGTGACCAGCTCGAACGCGACGGCCGGCGGCGCCTGCACCGGCTCCGGCATCCCGCCCACCCGGATCGACCGGGTGGTCGCCGTGCTCAAGGCGTTCACCAGCCGGGTCGGCGAGGGCCCGTTCCCCACCGAGCTGCACGACAAGTGGGGCGACTACCTGCGCGAGGTCGGCCACGAGTACGGCACCACCACCGGCCGTCCGCGCCGGATCGGCTGGCTCGACCTGGTGATCGGCCGCTACGCGCAGCGGATCAACGGGGTCACCGACTTCGCGATGACCAAGCTGGACAACTACGACGGCCTGGACGAGATCCCGGTCTGCGTGGCCTACGAGGTGAACGGCGTCCGCCACGACGAGATGCCGATCAACCAGACCGACTTCCACCACGCCAAGCCGATCTACGAGACGCTGCCCGGCTGGAAACAGGACATCTCCGGCTGTCGCAAGTTCGCCGACCTGCCCCGCGAGGCGCAGGACTTCGTCGAGTTCGTCGAGGCCCGGATCGGCGCCCGGATCTCGATCGTCGGCGTCGGCCCCGGCCGCGAGGCGGTCATCGAGCGGCACTCGGTGCTCGGCGACGCCTGATGGACGTGGTCATCCTCAGCCTGGCCGAGGGCTCCGGCGACTCGTGCGGCTCCGGCTCCGGCTCGGGCTCGGGCTGCGGCGGCTGCGCCGCGGTCTGCGCCACCCCGCGGACCCCGGTGCTGGCCTGCGCGGACGCACTCCGCGACGGCGGTGCCCAGGTGGAGACGGTGCAGGCCGGCTCGGATCAGGAGATCGACGCGGTGCTGGCCCGGTTCGACGGGCCGGCCCGCGAGGACGGCCTGACCTGGCCGGCCGCCGGTGACGACCGGCGCCTGGTGATCGCCAGCGCCACCGACGGCCAGCTGCGCGCCGTGGTCCGCCGGATGGTGAGACGCTGGGCCCCGCCGCCCAGCAAGCGCCCCGGCGACCTGGCCGCCACCCGGACCGTGCCGGACCTGCCGCCGCTGGCCATCCTGCCGCTCGACCCGTCCCATAACGGCGACCTGGCCGCGCAACTCGGCTTGCCCCGCGCCCCGTCCGAGGTGGCGAAGGCGGTACTGGCCGGCCAGGTCCGGCGGCTCGACCTGCTGCGCAACGACGGCGGCTCGGTGACCCTGGACGGCGCGCTGCTCGGCGGCGCCGACGACAACGGCGCCGCGGTCCCGTGGCGGGGCCGGGTCGAGGTCGACGACAGCGTGCTGAGCGAGGGCGAGGAGCCGATCCTGGCCTGCGTCATCGGCAACGGCGGCGGCTACGCCGAGTTCGACGGCCTGCGGCTGCTCGCCGACGGCGACCCGGCAGACGGCCGGGTCGAGGTCGCGGTCGCGGTCCCGGTCGTGGTCAAACAGCGGTTCAGGGGGACTCGGGTACGGGTGGAGGTGCGCCGGGCTCGGGGGCGTGCGGTGTCGGTGCTGCCGCGCGAGGGTGAGCTGCAGTTCCTGGACGACGGGGTGGCGGGGTCGACCACCCGGAAGCGGTCCTGGTGGACTGAGGCGGGCGCCTGGGCGGTCTACGGGTAGGCCACCCGTAGCCGTGCCGGCACAATTTCACCGCTGGCGTTCAGCCGGACCGCGGGGCGCGCGCCGCGGCCCTCAAACGGTGAGGCGCGCGGCGTGGCCCTCAAACCGTGAGGCGCGGCGTGGCTCTCGAACCGCGAGGCGGCGTCGTCTCAAACCGTGAGGCGCGGCGTCGCCCTCAAACCGCGAGGCGCGGCGTCGCCCTCAAACCGCGAGGCGCGCGGCGTGGCCCTCAAACCGTGGAGGCGCGCGCCGTGGCACCGGACCACTGGTGCGCGCCCTGGCCCCGGACCGCTGGGCGGGTCGCGGTGGGTCGGCTGGCTCCCAAGGGTGTCTCGACCGAGGCGGGTACCTGGCCGTCTACGCGTAGCACGCTCGGGCGGAGGTTCGTCGGTTTGTCCACACCAGCGAGTCCTCCACAGCCCGGCGCCGCAAGATCGGCCCGCACCGGCACACTGGCTGAGGGGGCTCCCCCTGGGAGGGCGTGCCTTTTGAGATGGCTTTGCGCGATTTTGTTCAGCCCGGTCGAGTTTTTCTCGACCGGGCCGTCTCATCCAGAGCGTCTCATTCAGGCCGTCTCGTTCAGACCGTCTCGTTCAGACCGGCTCGTTCAAGCCGTCTCGTTCAAGCCGTCTCGTTCAAGCCGTCTCGTTCTTCAGGACAGGGCGTCGGCGGCGGCCGGGTCGCTGTCCCTGAGGAACTGGGCGCAGCGCGCCGCCTCGTCCGCCTCGCCGATCGCGGCGGCGGCCTGGGACAGCGCGTGCAGGCACCGGAGGAAGCCCTGGTTCGGCTCGTGCGACCAGGGCACCGGGCCGTGGCCCTTCCAGCCGTTGCGGCGCAACGCGTCGAGGCCGCGGTGGTAGCCGGTGCGGGCATAGGCATAAGCGGTCACCGGCTCGCCGGCGGTGAGGGCGTTCGCGGCCAGCGGCGCCCACGCCGCGCTGTAGGCCGGGAACCTGGCCGCGACCGCCTTGAACGCCTCGTCGGTGCCGGCCGCCGCGGCGGCCGCGAGGGCCTGGTCGGCGTCGGCGTCGGCGGGCAGTCGGGTGGCCGGCGGCTCGGGAAGGAGGTTCTGCATGCCCTCATTCAACCCGGTCCCGCCCAGATCATTCCGGCGGCTGGCGGAAGGCAGCGGCAACGCACGAGAACCGTGGTCAGTCCCAGGCGGTGCCGAGGCGCATGAGGCGGTCCGAGTACTCGATCTGGGTCTGCCAGTCGGCGGGCCAGGCGCCCAGGCCGCGGGCCGCGCCGGCGAACGCGCCGGCCAGGCAGGCGATCGAGTCCGAGTCGCCGGACGAGGCGGCGGCCCGGCCGAGCACCGTGACCGGCTCGTCCGGGGAGATCAGATAGCAGTAGAGCGCGGTGGCCAGGGCCTCCTCGGCGATCCAGCCGGCGCCGGTGACCAGGCACGGGTCGCCCTCGAACCGCCCGGCGGCGAGCCCTTCGGCGACCTTGTCGAGCGCGGCCGCGCACTCGTCCCAGCCCTTCGCGATGAAGTCCTCCGGCGACGAGGTCATCGGTCGCTGCCAGAGATCGCCCAGCCAGTCCCCCCGGTAGATCTTCCGCTGCTCATCGCAGCGATCGCGGAGCGCGGCGAGGAGGTCCGCCGGCGCGAGGCCGCCGCGGAGCCAATGCACCGCGTACGCCGTGAGCTCGCTCGCCGCCAGGCCGGTCGGGTGGCCGTGGGTCAGCGCGGCCTGGAACTGCGCCACCCCGGCCCGCTGGTCGTCGGTCAGCCCGGGGACCAGCCCGACCGGGGTGACCCGCATGTTCGCCCCGCAGCCCTTGGAGTCGGACTGGGTCGCCTCGATCCACGGCCCGTCCTTGGCCAGCTCACCGATCGCCCGCAGGCAGGTCATCCCGGGGGCGCGGTCGTTCTCCGGGCTGTAGGCCCAGGCCAGGAACCGGCGGCGGAGCACCGGCTCGAGCCGGCCGGCGGTCGGGTCCGGCACCTCGAGGAGCGCCTCGCCGACCGCGAGCGCCATCTGCGTGTCGTCGGTGACCAGCGCGGGCTCGCCGACGAGCTGCCGCGGGCCGGCCGGGCCGTAGCGGGACACGATGGCCGGGTAGTCCATGAACTCGGTGGGTTTCCCGAGCGCATCGCCGTAGGCCAAACCGAACATCGATCCCGATGCAGCACGCATGGGACAACTCTATGTTTCCCGTCAACGTTCGGGGTGTGCGCCATCGGCGGGCGGCGTTGGCGCACCATGGACGCCATGCCCGATCCCCTGCAACCGGTGCTCGGCGGCGACGCGCCGTTCGACGCCACCGCCTTCGAGATCGAATCCCGCGAGGAGTTCGACACCCACCTGGTCAGGAACTCCCTGGCCGGACTGATCGTTCTCGGTCTGCGCCTGGACCGTCATCCCCCCGATCTGTCCGCCGTCGACGTCCGGGACACGCTCTTCGTCGGCTGTCACCTGGCCTCGCCGGAGGTGGAGACCGACCTGATCCGGCGCGGCGCGCACCTGATCCCGTCGTTCCGCAGCTGCCCCTACCCGACCCATCCGGCGCTGCTCTACACCCCGGAGGACCTGGCCGCCGGGTTCGCCGAGGGCGGCTTCGCCGGGATGTACGACACGATCGTCTATCGGCACTTCCTCGACCACGGCGGGGCGGTCCCGGACGTGCGTGAGGCGGTCGCCCAGCGGCTGCACGACGCCGGGATCGACAACGCGCTGGGCAAGGCGCTGGCCGCCTGGGCGTCGGTGCACGGCGCGGCCGGCGCGGTCGGGATCATGGGCGGGCACGCCGAGCCGCGCGGGTCGGAGCCGTACCGGATGGCCGCGACGCTGGCCCGGCGGCTGGCGAGAAGCGGGCGGCTGATCGTCACCGGCGGCGGTCCGGGCGTGATGGAGGCGGCGAACCTGGGGGCGTACTTCGCCTCCCGGACCGAGCGGGACCTGGCCGCCGCGATCGACATGCTGGCCCCCGCGCCGGACTTCCTGGACCACGACCCCTACACCGCCGCGGCGCTGGGCGTCCGGGCGTCCTACCCGCTGCCCGCGGTGGATCTGGCCGACCGGCTGCGGCACGGCGGGCTGGCGCTGCCCACCTGGCTCTACGGCCACGAGCCGGCCAACCTGTTCGCCGGGCAGATCGGCAAGTACTTCTCCAACGCGGTCCGGGAGGACTCGATCCTGCGGCTGTCCCGGGGCGGGATCGTCTTCGCGCCCGGCTGGGCCGGCACCGTGCAGGAGGTCTTCCAGGCCGCGACGAAGACGTTCTACCGCACCGACGGGCCGTCCGGGGCGTTCGTCTTCCTCGGCGTCGAGCACTGGACCAAGCTGCCGGTGGTCGACCTGCTGGGCACGCTGCTCGCCCGGTCACCGCACGGCGATCAGTCCGGTCTGATCGTGGTGACCGACTCGCTTGACGAGGCGATGGCGGCGCTGGTCAAATAACGCCTGCTCAGCCGGGGTTGGCAGGGTACCCCACACTGCGGGCATGGCGATTATCCTCCTGGTTCTGGTGGCCGTTGCGGCCATCGCACTCATGACGTTCGTGACCGGGCGGCAGCAGCGCCGTCCGGTCCAGCGCCGGCACCACCACAGCACGCGGGGCGGTGCCGGGACCGTGTTCTACGACACCCCGGATGGCGGGACCTCTTACACGGATTCGTCGCCGATCTACTCCGACGACAGCGGCGACCAGCACCACGGGCACGGACACGGGCACCACCACGACAGCGGGTCGTCCTCCTCGGGCGACAGCGGCTCCTCGTGGAGCGACGGCGGATCGTCGTCGTCCTGGGGTGACAGTGGATCGTCCTCGTGGGGTGACAGCGGGGGCAGCTCGTTCGGCGGCGGCGGAGACAGCGGCAGCAGCGGCAGTTACTGACACGAGGAGCACGACATGATGACGTTCCTGATCATCCTGCTGGGGGTGGTGGCCGGCTTCGCCGCCGCGGCCGCCTACAAGCGCCGGGGCAACAGCGGCGACCGGGGTCACCACGGTCCCGCGCAGACCGGCTACGAGAGCGGCGTGACCCGGCACAACGGCGACACCACCGGGATGGGCGGCCTCTGACCGGGGCTGCCGGTCAGGCGATGTGCACGCGGCGCCAGTGCACCGCCGGCAGGTCCGCCTCCGGTACGTCGGTGAGCCCGTTCTCGTCCATCGCGTTGTAGATCGCGAGGCGGGCGCCGTCGAACAGGAACTCGATCGCGTGCAGCACCCGGGGACGCCAGTCGGCCGTCGTGGTCCGCTCGATGACGTTGACCGCGCGGAGCGGGCGGCCCCGGGCCTTGCGCAGCGCGGTGTGCGGGTCGGACCGCCAGTCGAAGTGCTCGTACATGTCGATCGGGACCGACCGGTCGATCTGGTCCCAGGTGATCGCGCACTCATCGAATTTACGGTGAGTGATCTCGACGCGACTCAGTCCGAAGTCGAGGATGACCGGACCGTCGGCGAACCAGCCCCGCTGGGCGACATCCCAGAGCAGCCAGCTCGATCGCAGTCTCCGGCCGATCAGCCGCACGAACATGTGTCGATGC
Source organism: Actinoplanes octamycinicus (assembly GCF_014205225.1). Taxonomy (NCBI): domain Bacteria; kingdom Bacillati; phylum Actinomycetota; class Actinomycetes; order Micromonosporales; family Micromonosporaceae; genus Actinoplanes; species Actinoplanes octamycinicus. The sequence continues at coordinate 1,892,684 of NZ_JACHNB010000001.1, read as the reverse complement.
GTGGCGGCGAGGGCCTCGGCATCGTGATGCCACTCGGGTTTCCAGCCCTCGATAGCGAGCACGATCACCGTCCCTTGATCAAGACCGCACGATCGTACCCATGTCGTTGCGTAACCACGCAAGACAACAGCGGCCGGTCCCCGCCAACGGGGACCGGCCGCTGCCGGTGGATTACTTCGAGAGAGTGGTTCCGGTCGACCGGAGGTGCTCGCACGCCTCGACGACGCGCTTGGCCAGACCGTTCTCGGCGAGCTTGCCCCAGGCGCGCGGGTCGTACGCCTTCTTGTTGCCGACCTCGCCGTCCACCTTCAGCACACCGTCGTAGTTGCGCATGATGTGGTCGACGACCGGGCGGGTGAACGCGTACTGCGTGTCGGTGTCGATGTTCATCTTCACCACGCCGTAGTCCAGGGCGCCGTGGATCTCCGAGAGCAGCGAGCCGGAGCCGCCGTGGAAGACCAGGTCGAGCGGCTTCTCCTTGCCGTACTTCGCGCCGATCGCGTCCTGGATCTCCTTGAGGATCTCCGGGCGCAGCTTGACGTTGCCCGGCTTGTAGACGCCGTGCACGTTGCCGAAGGTCAGCGCGGTCAGGTAGCGGCCCCGCTCGCCCAGGCCCAGCTTGGCGGCGGTGGCCAGGCCGTCCTCGACGGTCGAGTACAGCTTGTCGTCGATCGCGGCGGAGACGCCGTCCTCCTCGCCACCGACGACGCCGACCTCGATCTCCAGGATGATCTTCGCAGCCGCGGCGGCGGCCAGCAGCTCCTCGGCGATCTCCAGGTTCTCCTCCAGCGGCACGGCCGAGCCGTCCCACATGTGCGACTGGAACAGCGGGGCCAGGCCCTTGTTGACCCGCTCCTGCGAGATCGCGATCAGCGGACGGACGTACTTGTCCAGCTTGTCCTTGGGGCAGTGGTCGGTGTGCAGCGCGATGTTGACCGGGTAGTTCTTGGCGACCTCGGTGGCGTACTCGGCCAGCGCGACCGCACCCGTGATCATGTTCTTGATCGTCGGGCCGGACGCGTACTCCGCGCCACCGGTGGAGATCTGAACGATGCCGTCGCTGCCGGCCTCCGCGAAGCCCTGCAGGGCCGCGTTGAGGGTCTGCGAGGACGTCACGTTGATCGCCGGGTAGGCGAACGCGCCGGCCTTGGCGCGATCGAGCATTTCGGCGTAGACCTCGGGAGAAGCGATAGGCATCGGTGCGCTCCTTGCTATTGCATGCGGGCAGCAGAGGGCAGGACCGCGCTGTCCTCCAGCAGGCAGTATTCCGCAGTCGCGGTGCGTAACGGAAATCGCCCCGAAATTCGCTCCCCGGGCCTGACGTAACCGGCGAAACGGAACCGCCGCGGTGCGCGGTATGCCCCTGTGCCGACCGCATCGTGCCTGGTGCTGACGCAGCTGCCGACAGACGCGCCGGTGGCGGGCGGACCCGCCACCGTCGGTGACCCCGCGGGCCGGTGCCGGTTTGTGCGGCATCCGAGCGGGCATGCGCGCACCATGAGACAGGAGCCGGCGACACGAGAGGGGAGCCGAGGATGACCCGCCTGATGGAGGAAGCCGACCTGGAGACACCCGAGGTGGACGCCGCCGAGCAGGCGGTGAGCGCGGTCCCGGCCTGGCAGGACGACGAGCCGGACGAGCCGCCGACGTTCACCGAGGCGAACGAGTGGGACGCCACGGAGCAGCACCGCATCGTCGAGTTCGACGACGACTACCGCTGACCGGCCGGCTGGCGGGACACCAGCCGGGGGTTGGCGGTGGCCCACTCCTCGAGCCGATCGTCACGGATCGCCTGGTACAGGCTTTTCCCCACGATCGGATAGATCTCCTCGCCCGAGGCCCGGCTGGCGAAGGAGGGCTCGCGGATCCCGATCACCTCGGGTCTGCCGAGCGCCTCGACGACCCGCAGCAGACCGGCCAGGTCTCCGTCGATCCGGACGCCGTCCCGCGCCGCGGCCAGCAACCGGCGCAGCTGGGCCGGATCCACCGCGCCGCCGGCGGTCAGCTTGCCGGTCAGGGCGCGGAGAAACTTCTGAGCATTCTCGTCGCGGTCGTAGGAACCGTTCGGCAGACCGATCCGGGCTCGCAGCAACGGCGTGACATCGTCCCCGCCGATGTGGTGGCAGCCCGCGGGGAAGCCCTTGCGCCCGAACGCCGGCGGGATCGTCCCGTGCAGGCACATCGTCACGCCACCGACCGCCTCGGTCACCGCGCTCAGGGCGGTGAGGTCGACCACCACCGCGGCATCCGGCTCGATCCCGGTCAGCCTCGTCACGGTCTGGGCGGTCAGCCGCGGACCACCCAGCGTCAGCGTCTTGTTGAGCTTGTCGGTGCCGTGACCGGGGATGTCGACGATCCCGTCACGGGGCAGGCTCACCATCCACGCCGCGCCGCGGTCGGCCGGCACGTGCAGCAGCATGACGGTGTCCGCCCGCGCGGACGCCTCACCGAGCCGGAGATCACTGCCGATCAGCAGCACGTCGACCGGGCCGGTGACCGGGGCCGCCGAGCCCACCGCCGCGGTCACCTCCCCGGCCGGCGGCTCGCCGTGTCCCCAGCCGCGGACCGCGATCGGCAGACCGACGCCGGCGAGCAGCACCGCGGCGGCCGCCCCGATCACCCGCTGCCTGGCACGGCGGCGCTTCACCCGTACCCAAGCGAAGTCGATGCGGTCGCGCACCGGCGCCGGATCCGGAACCAGCGCCTCGTGCCGCTCGAAGGCGGCGCGCAGCTCCTCTTCCACCTTGCTCATCGGGCCTCCACCAGCTCGGCGCGAAGCGCGTCGAGCCCTCGCGAGATGGACGATCGCACCGTCCCGACGGCGCAGCCGAGAATGTCGGCGATCTCCTGGTCGGGCAGGTCCTCGTAATAGCGCAGGACCAGGGCGGCGCGCTGCCGGCGGGGCAGCCGGGCCAGCAGCGACCAGACCCGGTCCCGCTCGGCGCTCTCGGCCGCATGGTCGGTGGGCGCCGCGACCACCGGGTCCGGATCGGCCCGCAACAGCACCCGGCGCCACCAGGAGGCGCGACGCGACTCGATGAACTGGTTGGTCATGATCCGGCGGACGTAACCGTCCGGCGAGTCGCTGCGGGCCACCCGGCGCCAGTGCAGCTGGACCCGGAGCATGGTCTCCTGCACCAGGTCCTGCGCGGCGGTGGGGTCGCCGGTCAGCATGACGGCATAGCGCAGCAACGCGCTGAGCCGGCTGTCGGCGAATTCCTCGTAGGTCACGGGCACCTCCGCTCCTACGACGGGACCGGGCACCGGAATCATTGCGGCCGCCGGCAAATCGATCGCCCGGATCTCCCGGCGCTGTCACCATCGACGCGTGCTGCTCACCGTGACGACCACCCACCGGCCCGCCACCGACCTGGGGTTCCTGCTGGTCAAACACCCCGACCGGGTCCATCAGTTCGACATGCCCACCGGTACGGCGTACGTCATGTTCCCGGAGGCCACCGAGGAGCGCTGCACCGCGGCCCTGATGCTGGACGTCGATCCGCAGAAGCTGCGCGCCCGCGCCGACGCCTTCGAGCTGAGCCAGTACGTGAACGACCGCCCCTACGCCGCGTCCAGCCTGCTGGCCAGCGCCCTCTCCAAGGTCTTCCGCAGCGCCCAGCGCGGCACTTCGAAGGACCGCCCCGAGCTGACCGGCCGGGCGATCCCGCTGGAGATCCGGGTGCCGGTGCTGCGCGGCACCACCGACCTGGTCACCCGCCTGTTCGCCCCGCTCGGGTGGACGGTGACCGCCACCCCGATCGCGCTGGAGCCGGAGATCGGCGGCGACAGCCGGTACGTCGACCTGACCCTGGCCGGCACGCTCCGCCTCGCCGACGCGCTCAACCACCTCTACGTGCTGCTCCCGGTGCTGGACGACGGCAAGCACTACTGGGTCGCCCCGGACGAGATCGAGAAGCTGCTCCGGTCCGGCGCCGGCTGGCTGGCCGGCCACCCGGAGAAGGTGCTGATCGCCCGGCGCTACCTGGCGCACCGCAAGTCGCTGGCCACCACCGCGCTGGAGTTGCTCGACGCCGACCAGCCGGTGACCGAGGAGGAGGCCGAGCTGCCGGTGGCCCGCAAGGCGCCGCTGGCCGCGCAGCGCCGGGACGCGGTGCTCGCCGCGCTGGCCGAGGCCGGCGCCACCCGGGTGCTGGACCTGGGCTGCGGCCCGGGCGCGCTGCTCACCGCCCTGCTCAAGGAGTCGCGGTTCACCGAGATCGTCGGGGCGGACGTCTCCTCCCGGGCGCTCGACCAGGCGGCCCGCCGGTTGCGGCTGGACCGGATGCCGCAGCGGCAGCGGGACCGGATCAAGCTGATCCAGACCGCGCTGACCTATCACGACGACCGGCTCAGCGGTTACGACGCGGCGGTGCTGATGGAGGTGATCGAGCATGTCGACCTGCCTCGCCTGCCGGCCCTGGAGGCCAGCGTGTTCGGCCGTGCCCGGCCCGGCGCCGTCGTGGTGACCACGCCCAACGTCGAGTACAACGTGCACTACGAGGGGCTGACCGGGATGCGGCACTCGGACCATCGCTTCGAGTGGACCCGTGCCGAGTTCGCCACCTGGGCCGGCGATGTCGCCACGCGGTACGGCTACACGGTGACCATCCGCGGCGTCGGCGACGAGGACGAGACCACCGGCGCGCCCACCCAGTTGGCACTCTTCACGAAGGCGGAGGTGACCGCATGATCGACATCCCTGAGCTCAGCCTGGTCGTGCTCGTCGGCATCTCCGGATCCGGCAAGTCGACGTTCGCCCGCACCCACTTCGCGCCGACCCAGGTGCTCTCCTCGGACTTCTTCCGGGGCCTGGTCGCCGACGACGAGAACGACCAGTCCGCCTCCGCGGACGCCTTCGAGGTGCTGCACTACGTGGCCGGCAAGCGGCTGGCCGCCGGCCGGCTGACCGTGGTGGACGCCACCAACCTGCAGACCCATGCCCGGGCCGCGCTGATCAAGGTGGCCCGCGAGCACGACGTGCTGCCGGTGGTGATCGTCCTGGACGTGCCGGAGTCGCTCGCCTGGGAGCGCACGCAGGCCCGGCCGGACCGGACCTTCGACCGCCGGGTCCTCACCCGGATGCATCGTGACCTGCGACGTTCGCTGGGTCAGCTGGCCCGGGAGGGTTTCCGCAAGGTGCACGTGCTGCGCGGCGAGGAGGAGATCGCCGGCGCGGAGATCCGCTACGAGAAGCTGTTCAACGACCGGCGCGACGAACACGGCCCGTTCGACATCGTCGGCGACGTGCACGGCTGCCGCGCCGAGCTGGAGACCCTGCTCACCAAGCTGGGCTACGCGCTGGTCCGCGACGACGCCGGCCGCCCGGTCGACGCCGCGCACCCGGAGGGGCGTAAGGCCGTCTTCGTCGGTGACCTCGTCGACCGCGGCCCGGACTCGCCGGGCGTGCTGCGCCTGGTGATGGGCATGGTCGGGGCCGGCCACGCGATCTGCGTGCCGGGCAACCACGAGCAGAAGCTGGCCCGCAAGCTGAACGGGCGCAACGTGCAGCTCACCCACGGCCTGCCGGAGACGCTGGAGCAGCTGGCCGCCGAGCCGGACGAGTTCGTCACCGAGGTGCGCTCCTTCATCGAGGGCCTGGTCAGTCACTACGTGCTGGACGACGGCAAGCTGGTGGTGGCGCACGCCGGGCTGAAGGAGGCCTACCACGGGCGGGCCTCCGGCCGGGTGCGCAGCTTCGCGCTCTACGGCGAGACCACCGGCGAGACCGACGAGTACGGCCTGCCGGTCCGCTACCCGTGGGCCCAGGAGTACCGGGGTTCCGCCGCCGTCGTCTACGGCCACGTGCCGACCCCGCGTGCCGAGTGGCTGAACAACACCATCTGCCTGGACACCGGGTGCGTCTTCGGCGGGGCGCTGACCGCGCTGCGCTGGCCGGAGCGGGAGCTGGTCGACACCCCGGCCGCGAAGGAGTACTACGCGCCGGTCCGGCCGCTGTTCACCACCGCGGCGGAGCCGGACCGCGGGCTGGACATCGCCGACGTCACCGGCCGCAAACACCTGGATTACGGGTACGGCCGGACCACCGTCCCGGCCGAGAACGCCGCGGCCGCCCTGGAGGTGATGGGCCGGTTCGCCGTCGACCCGGAGACCCTGATCTGGCTGCCGCCGACGATGGCGCCGTGCTCCAGCTCGACCGTCGACGGCTTCCTGGAGCACCCGTCGTCCGCCTTCGCCGACCTGCGCGCGGCCGGCGTCGACCGGGTGGTCTGCGAGGAGAAGCACATGGGCTCGCGGGCCGTGGTCCGGGTCTCGGCGTCCGGCGAGGGCGACGCGATCTGGACCCGGACCGGCCGCCCGTTCTTCGGACCGGAGCTGACCGGGCCGCTGCTGGCCCGGGTCCGGACCGCGGTGGCGCCGATCCTGGCCGAGCTGGAGACCGGGTGGCTGCTCCTGGACACCGAGCTGCTGCCCTGGTCGGCGAAGGCGGGCAGCCTGATCCGGGAGCACTACGCCGGGGTCGGCGCGGCCGGCCGGGCCGCGCTGCCGGCAGCCCGGGAGGTGCTCGACCGGGTGGCCGCCCGGGGGCTGGACGTGGCGGCGCTGCGGGACCGGATCGACCTGCGCTCGGCGGAGATCGACGGCTACTCGGCGGCGTACCGGGCGTACGTGAAACCGACCGCCGGCCTGACCGGGATCACGCTCGCGCCGTTCGCGGTGCTGGCCGGCGCCGGGGTGTCGTTCGCGGGCAAGGACCACGGCTGGCACCTGGCGATCGCGGACCGCCTGGTGGCCGCCGACCCGGAGCTGTTCACCCCGACCCGGCGGATGGTGCTCGACCTGGCCGACCCGGCCGCCGAGGCGGAGGCCGTGGACTGGTGGCTGACCCTGACCGGGGCCGGCGGTGAGGGCATGGTGGTCAAGCCGTTCGCCGGGCTCGCCGCGGTGGACGGCAAGGGCCGGCTGGTGCAGCCCGGGGTGAAGTGCCGCGGCCGGGAGTACCTGCGGATCATCTACGGTCCGGAGTACACCCGGCCGGAGCAGCTGGACCGGCTCCGGCAGCGGAACCTGGGCCGCAAGCGGAACCTGGCGCTGCGCGAGCACGGGCTGGGCCTGGCCGCGCTGGACCGGCTGGCCGAGGGCGCGCCGTCCTGGCGGGTGCACGAGCTGGTCTTCGCGATCCTGGCAGCGGAGTCGGAACCGGTCGATCCCCGGCTCTGAGCCCGAACGGGGGCACCGGTCGCACTCCGGGCCGGCGCCCCCGTTTCCGCCCGGTGACCACAAGGTATCCACAGCAGTCGTACAGGTTTGGCCGGTGGCAGGGCCGGTACCCTGCATGGCGTGGACATCCGTGCGCTCACCGAGCAGCTCGCCCTGAACCCGCTGGATGCGGCGGAACTGCTGCACACGTTCGGCCTTTACGGCGTGTGGGCCATCCTCTTCGCGGAGACCGGCCTGCTGGTCGGCTTCTTCTTCCCCGGCGACTCGCTGCTGTTCCTGGCGGGCATCGCGGCGTCCCCGGTGGCTGACGCGCTGTTCGGCGACGGGACCCGGATCTCGCTGGCCGGCCTGCTGATCGGCGCGCCGATCTGCGCGATCGTCGGCGCCCAGTTCGGTCACTGGCTCGGCGCGAAATACGGCCGCCGGATGTTCGATCGTCCCGACTCCAAGCTGTTCAAGCGGGAGTACGTGGAGAAGGCCGAGCACTACTTCCAGAAGTTCGGCCCGGCCAAGGCCGTGGTCCTGGCCCGGTTCATCCCGATTGTCCGGACCTTCCTGAACCCGGTGGCCGGCGCCCTCGGCATGCCGGCCCGCCAGTTCTTCGTGTGGAACGTGGTCGGCGCGATCCTCTGGACCGACGGCGTGATGCTGATCGGCTACGCCCTGGCCAAGCAGATCTTCGACGCCGTCGGCGAGCACATCGACCGCTACATCCTGCCGGTGGTCGTGCTGATCGTGCTGATCTCCGCACTGCCGATCTTCATCGAGATCATCCGGGAGCGGCGGGCGAAGAAGAACGGCACCGCTCCGGGTCCGACGCCGGCCGCCGCGGTCGGCGTGGTGGCCGCGGCCAGCATCGCCGGGCTCGCCGAGGCGGTCACCCAGCACGACGACGACGAGGACCACAACCGCAGGCCCCGCTCGCACCGCCGCGCCTGATCCGTCCACCACTCGGCCGGTCCCGCTCCCCGGGGCCGGCCGACGTGTCTCCACCGGCGGCACCCGACCCCTCAAGATCAAGATCCGCTTCGCGTACGCGCTGGGCACGGCGCTGCCGACGCATGCCCATCGGGGCGCGCGCCGGTCGTACCGTCAAGCCTGGGGTTTGATCGTGAAGCGGACGACGCAAATCCAGCCGGCCGTAGGGATGGCCGGCTGGCAGCGTCAGTGCGGTCCCGCTAAACCGTGACCACGGCGGAACCGGAGAGCCGGTCCAGGAACGCCTCCGGGCAGTCCCGGAGATTTTCCAACCGGCCGGCGGCCAGCGCCTTGTAGGTCAGCGCCGCCGCCTCCTCGAGGTTGCGCGCGCGTTTGTGCGCCAGTTCCACCGAGTCGCCCATCACCACACACCCGTGCTGGCTGAGCACCAGACAGTCGGTGCCGTCCGAGGCCATCGCCGCGGTCAGCGCGGCCAGCTCGGTGGTGCCGGGCAACCGGAACGGCACCGTCGACACCCGGCGCAGATAGAACGCGTGGTCGGTGGTGACGATCCGGATGTGCTCGCCGAGCGCGTCCAGCAGCAACGCGGTCTGCGGGTGCAGGTGCACCACGGCGTTGACGTCCGGCCGGGCGCGGTAGAGCGCGAGATGCAACGCCAGCTCGCTGGTCGGCTCGATGCGCGGCGGCGGCAGGCTGCCGACCGTCGCGGGTTCACCGTCCGTGATCCGGACCGGCGCGAAGCTGGCCCGGCTCAGCCGGTCGAGCCAGGCGCCGCTGGCGGTGACCCAGATGGCCTCCTCGTCCGGAATCCGGGCGGACAGATTGCCGCCGGATCCGCACACGAGGCCGGCCTGGACCACGTCGTAACCCACGTGCGCGAGCTGATCACGCAGGTCACCAGGGACGTAGTTCACCCGATCCTCCTCGAATCGCCAGGGGTGGCCAGGGAAGAGGTCCTCGGCCTGGCGTCACGCCCCCATGTTCCAGTGACGCCAGGCAGTGCCCATCGATCAGCGAGCCTTCTTCGTCGCCCGCTTGCGGGGCGGCGTCAGCAGGTCGGCGATGGTCGCGATGGCGGTCGGCACCAGGCGGTAGTACGCCCAGACTCCCCGCTTCTCCCGCTCCAGCAGACCCGCCTCGGTCAGGATCCGCAGGTGGTGACTCACAGTCGGCTGCGAGAGGCCCAGCGGGGCCGTCAGGTCGCAGACACACGCCTCACCGTCCGTCGCGGACTGGATGAGGCTCAGCAGCCGCAGCCGGGCCGGGTCGGCGAGCGCCTTGAGCACTCCCGCCAGGCGCTCGGCGTCGGCGCGTTCAATCGGCTCACCGGCAAGCGGCGAGATCTGAGGCATAGTCATTTCCGCCAACGCAGTTCCCACGATCTCCATCCTTCCACCAACTGCATCGATTCTCCTGCATGTGAGCAGGAACGAACCGGCTAACTTTCAGGCCGTAAGGCCGACGTCGATCGCCGTGTCGGTCAACCCCGGGCGCGGGCCGGAGCTCCGAACCGCACCACTCATCCGATCAACCTTTCCGCCAACACCGACTTCGGTCTCTGCCTCCTGCAACGCCTCAGCCGCCATCTGGTCGCTACCCATCCGTGTCGAGCTCTCGATCCCCTTCTCGGGAGTGAGCCAACCCACATTGTCAATTCATCGATTGTTTCGGCTCACCGACCCAGAACGATGACTCGGCACGGAACGCGTCGACACCATCACGCCACGCTGCGCGATCAACGGGTCGCTACGCGCCTCACGACCCGATGAAAGCACGACGCCACGCTGTGCGACGGGCAATTCAGTGATGAATTTACCCAGGTCGTGCCGTGCTTCCATGACATCGAGCGTACTGGCTAGAAGGAAACCGGAATCTTTCGCCCCGCCGGGACGGAACGGAACTATTGACCCAGGGCCCTACATGACTCTGTAAACAAGGTTTACCGATCGGACAACGGATCTCGACCTTTCCGGCGACCATAGATGCAGCTCAAAGCACCTAACACCGCCACGGTACCCAGTCATCCCTCCAGATGACCTGGTAGCCGCGCTGTGAGAGTGCTGTGAGCCTCGGAAATCACGTTTGTCCATCCAGGCGAAAACACCCACCGGACGGCCGATCTCCTGCTATCCGGACAGCCGATCGGGTGACAGTGAAGGAAACCGTCTGTACCCGTTCGAGTGACCCACAGTCGTCGATACGGAACCGGATCTAGGCAGGTGCCGACAAGGTCACTCGGACGGCCGGCGCCAGTATTCGTCATCGGATCCAGGCGCGGGCCGGTTCACCACCGGATCACCCGACCGGGGCACGAGCCCACTGTGGCCACCGCCACTCTGCGTAGCCGATTGCGATCCCGTTTCATGTCCTGAACCGTGCGTCACACCGCCCGACGATCGCTCATCCCAGCCGGATGATCCTTCCGGGACGTTCGGAGAGCCCGCCGGAGGTCCATCGACAGCGCCCTCAGTCGGCAACCCGACCGCCCCACCGGCGCCCGCCCCACCCCCGTCCGCAGCCGAGCCACCCGCAGCCGAGCCGGAACCACTCACAGCCGAGCCGGAACCACTCACAGCCGAGCCGGAACCACTCACAGCCGGAGCCACGCCGCCCGCAGCCAAGCCGGAACCGTTCCCGGCCGGAGCCACGCCGCCCGCAGCCGAGCCAGAACCACTCACGGCCGGAGCCACGCCGCCTGCCGCCGAGCCAGAACCACTCACGGCCGGCGATCCCGGCGGCGCATAGGGAGAAGACTGCCCCGCGGGCCCGTAGGGCGACGGAGCCGCCGCGGGACTGCCTCCGGGGACCCCGGGATAGGGCGTCCCATAAGGAGAGTGCGTCGGAGCGCCGTGAGGGGTGCCATAGGGCCCGGGCGCTGCCGGGGCGACAGGCGAGCCGAACGAGGACGGCTGCCCGGTCGCTGCGGAAGGCTGGCCAGGGAACGAAGGGGGTTGCCCGGGGAAAGCGGCCGGCTGACCGGGAAAAGCGGTCGGCTGACCGGCGGGCTGGGAGGACTGATCGGGAAACGCGGACGGCTGCCCCGGGAACGCGGACGGCTGACCGGGAAAGCCGGATTGCTGCCCCGGGAAGCCCGACTGCTGACCAGGGAAGCCGGGGTGCTGACCGGGGAAGCCCGACTGCTGACCAGGGAAGCCGGGGTGCTGACCGGGGAAGGTCGGCTGCTGGCCGGGGAACGCGGGCTGGTGGCCGGGGAACGGGTGGCCGGTGGGTGCGGGGCGCGGGGCGTAGCCGAAGAAGGTGCGCGGGGCGGTCAGGAGCATGGCGCCGACGGCCAGGTAGCCGAGGACCTGCAGGGCGCAGACCACCACGTTGAGGCCGATCCAGCCCTCCGGATAGGCGGAGCCCAGCGCGTCACCGATCGAACCCGGCACCGGGTCGCCGGAACGCTGCACCAGCACCGTGGTCAACGACCCGAGCCCGCCCAGCACGCCGAGACCGCACACCACCAGCGCGGTGATCCGGGCCACCCGGCTGCCCCGGCGCAGTGCCAGGCCGAGCACCACGAAGAGCGCGAAGGCCAGGATCGACAGCACCGCGGCGAGCGCGGCATCGAGCCAGATCACCGACACGAAGTTGTCCGCCTCGGCGCCGGACGCCGCATCGCGGAAGCGGCTGACCGCGCTGGCGGCGACCGCGACGGTGGCGATCGCATAGCCGAGGCCGGCCGCGCCCATCAGCCAGAGCAGGGCGGACGCGGTCGTCACCGCCGGCGGCCGGGCCCCGGTGTGCGGCGGTGGCGCGGTGACGGGCGGCTGGGCGGCGTAGGACATCGATGGCTCCCGCGGTGGTCGGCTGGGCACGAACCTACCCGGTGAGCGGGCCCTGACGTGGGCGGACCGGCACGCCTGTGGACAAACGAACCGGCCCGCCTGTGGACAGACGGGCCGGTTCGGCGATCAGGGTGCGGGATGGGTCAGGCCGGATCCTGCGGCGGGCGGCGCTCCTCAGCGGGCGGCGGCGCCTGCTCGTGGTGAGGCGAGGGCGAGCCGTGCTCCGGCTGGACGGCAGGCCGCTCCTGCTCCGGCTGGGCCACGGGCTGATCCCGCTCCGATTGGGCGGGCCGGTCCTGCGCCGGCTGAGCAAAAGGCCGGTCCGGCTCCGGCTGAGCGAAAGGCTGGGGCTGCGCCGGCTGGGCGAAGGGCTGGGCCGGCGCCGGCTGGGCAACGGGCCGGTCCTGCTCCGGCTGGGCGAAGGGCTGGGCCGGCCCCGGGGCGGCCTGCGGCGCGGGATCGGCCGCGGGCGCTTCCGCAGCCGGCCGGGGCGCCTCCGGAGCGGTCCCCGGGATTCCCGAGGTGGGCGGAGCGGCCTCGGGCGCGGGCGGCACCTGCCACGGATCGCTGGGCGGCCCCAGCTCGGCAGGCGTCGGCGAGTGACCCGGAGCCGGCTGCCACGGCGAAGGTGTCCCCGGCTGCGGGTACGCCCCCGGATAACCGGGCTGCCCCGGGTATGCCGCACCGGGCTGCCCCGGGTACCCGGCACCGGGCTGCCCCGGATAACCCGCACCGGGCTGTCCCGGATAGGCGGCCGGCTGCCCCGGATAGGGCGAAGATCCGCCCCCGGGATATCCCGGCGTCTGACCGGGATAACCGGGCGCCCCACCCGACGTCTGACCGGGATAACCGGGCGCCTCCCCGGAAGTCTGCCCCGGATAGGGCGGCAACCCCGGCACCGGCTGCCCCGGCTGCCCGAACCCCGGCTGCCCCCCACCCGGCTGCCCGTACCCACCGGGATACGACGGCCCGTACCCCGCCGGATACGGCCCCCACCCGGCCACCGGCCGCTTGAAGAACCGGTTCGACGGCGGCACCGCCAGCAGGATGATCACCGCGATCAGCGCCCCGAGCGTGAACAGCGTGAACAGCACCCCGACCGACTCGAACCAGTCCGGCACCACGTCGGCGAGCCGCGCGTCCAGCTCCCGCTGGCTGGGCAGCCGGTCCAGCCCGGTGGAGCTCTCGCTGGCCACCGTGGCGAACTGGGTGACCAATACGATCGCGGTGTACGGCACCACCACGGCGCAGCACATCAGCAGGCCGGCCACGATCCAGGTGATCACCCGGGACGGCTGCTTGCCGCGCAGGTTGAAGATGCCGAGCAGGGCCAGGCCGACCGCGATGATCAGGTAGATCACGATGGTCATCACCGACAGTGAGGTGATGCCCGGCCCGAAGTCCTCGAACTCGGTGCCGCTGTACTCCTGCGCGTAGACGTCACCAGCGCCGTTGAGGGCGGAGAAGGTGAGAATCGCGTAACCCACCTGAGCCGCCGCGATCACGAAGAGCAGCACGGATGAGATCGTCACGGTGGCCGGTCGCCGGGGTGGCGGCGGCGCCCCGAGGTACGGCGACGGGTACGTGGGAACGGTCACAGAGTCCTCCTCTAGATCCGTTCACGGTATCGGCCGGAGGCCAGGTCCCGCGACCGGCGTACACGCTCCGCGACGCTGTGACAGCATCGGGCGACGATGACGCTTATGCCTGCTGACCGGGTCGCTCGTTCGAGGGGCGGCAACGCTGGACGCCAGCACCTAAACTTCGAGGGCGTGGCGTCCGGCAGGCACCTGAGACCTCCAGCGACGCCCGCTGCCCGCACGAGTCGCCCGCCCCGCTCACCCATCGCCGGGGCCGAGGCAGACCGCTGCCGGGCACCTTCCCGATTGCGCCGGCCGCGTGACCACACCGCGGCCGCCCCAGACCTGACAAGGACCGGTGAGTCCCATGCCGCACGCCGACACCCTGACCGTCGTTCACCATGACGACACCCGGACCCGTTTCAAGGACGTCCGCTATCAACTCCATCGGGACGGGATCAGGATCTGGTCCGCTGAGGGCGAGCACGCCATCACGGACGTCCTGATGACCCACGCCTACCGGCACCGCGAGACCGCCGCATAGGACGACCGCGAGACCGCCGCATGAGAAAGGGGCCCCGGACGGGGCCCCTTTTCCCTTGTCTCAGCCGCGCTGCACGGCCAGCCCGTCGAACGTCTCGTTGAGCGAGACCACCACGGTGTCCCCGTCCCGGATCTCCCCGGCCAGCAACGCTCTGGCCAGCAGGTCACCGATGGTGGCCTGGACCAGCCGCCGCAGCGGGCGGGCGCCGTAGATCGGGTCGTACCCGTGCTCGCCCAGCCACTCCACCGCCTGATCGGTCACGAAGAGGGTGAGCCGCCGCTCGGCGAGCCGGGCGCGCAGCCGGCCGAGCTGGATGTCCACGATCTGGGTCAGGTCGTCCTTGGTCAGGGCGTGGAAGACCACGATGTCGTCCAGCCGGTTCAGGAACTCCGGCTTGAAGTGGGCCCGGACCACGGCCAGCACCTCGTCCTGCCGCTCCTCGTCGCTCATCGTGAAGTCGGCGGTCGACGAGCCCAGGTTCGAGGTCAGCACCAGGATGGCGTTGCGGAAGTCGACGGTCCGGCCCTGGCCGTCGGTGAGCCGCCCGTCGTCGAGCACCTGGAGCAGCACGTCGAAGACGTCCGGGTGGGCTTTCTCCACCTCGTCGAGCAGCACCACGCTGTACGGCCGGCGGCGCACCGCCTCGGTCAGCTGGCCACCCTCCTCGTAGCCGACGTAGCCGGGCGGGGCGCCGACCAGCCGGGCGACCGAGTGCTTCTCGCCGTACTCGCTCATGTCGATCCGGACCATCGCCCGCTCGTCGTCGAAGAGGAATCCGGCCAGCGCCTTGGCCAGCTCGGTCTTGCCGACGCCGGTCGGGCCGAGGAAGAGGAAGCTGCCGGTGGGCCGGTCCGGGTCGGCGATGCCGGCCCGGGCGCGCCGGACCGCGCTGGCCACCGCGGCCACCGCCTCGCTCTGCCCGACCACCTTGGCCTGCAGCGACTCCTCCATGCGGAGCAGCTTGGCGGTCTCGCCCTCCATCATCCGGCCGGCCGGGATGCCGGTCCACGAGGAGATCACCTCGGCGATGTCGTCGGCGCCGACCTCCTCCTTGACCATCGGCGGCTCGGCGCTCTCCTCCTCGGACTCGGCGGCCGCCTCGATCCCTTTCTCCAGGGCCGGGATCACCTCGTAGAGCAGCCGGGAGGCCTCCAGCAGGTCGCCGTCGCGCTGGGCCCGCTCCTGGGCCGCCTTGGCCTCGTCGAGCTGCTTCTTCAGCTCACCGACCCGGTTCAGCCCGCCGCGCTCGCGCTCCCAGCGCGCGTTCAGCGCGGTCAGCTCCTCCTCGCGGTCGGCCAGGTCGCGCTCCAGCCGGGCCAGCCGGTCCATCGAGGCCGGGTCGGTCTCCTTCTCCAGCGCGAGTTTCTCCACCCGCATCCGGTCGACCTGCCGCTGCAGCTGGTCCAGCTCGACCGGCCGGGAGTCGATCTCCATGCGCAGCCGGGAGGCGGCCTCGTCGATCAGGTCGATCGCCTTGTCCGGCAGGAACCGGTCGCTGATGTAGCGGTCGGACAGGCTGGCCGCGGCGACCAGCGCGGCGTCGGTGATCTGCACCCGGTGGTGCGCCTCGTAACGCCCCTTGAGCCCGCGCAGGATGCCGATGGTGTCCTCGACGGTCGGCTCGCCGACCACCACCGGCTGGAAGCGCCGCTCCAGGGCCGGGTCCTTCTCGATGTGCTCGCGGTACTCGTCCAGCGTGGTGGCGCCGACC
This sequence comes from Actinoplanes octamycinicus, assembly GCF_014205225.1. Taxonomy (NCBI): domain Bacteria; kingdom Bacillati; phylum Actinomycetota; class Actinomycetes; order Micromonosporales; family Micromonosporaceae; genus Actinoplanes; species Actinoplanes octamycinicus. Next base: position 1,876,940 of record NZ_JACHNB010000001.1, on the reverse strand, counting down.
ATCCGCAGCTCACCGCGGGCCAGCATCGGCTTGAGCATGTTGCCGGCGTCCATCGAGCCCTCGCCCTTGCCGGCGCCGACCACCGTGTGCAGCTCGTCGAGGAACGTCACGACCTGGCCGTTGGAGCTGCGGATCTCCTCCAGCACGCTCTTGAGCCGCTCCTCGAACTGGCCGCGGTACTGCGCGCCGGCCACCATCGCGCCGAGGTCGAGGGAGACCAGTTTCTTGTCGCGCAGCGTCTCCGGCACGTCGCCGGCCACGATCCGCTGGGCCAGGCCCTCGACGATCGCGGTCTTGCCGACACCGGGCTCGCCGATCAGGACGGGATTGTTCTTGGTACGCCGGGACAGCACCTGCACCACGCGCCGGATCTCGGCGTCCCGCCCGATCACCGGGTCGATCTTGCCCTCGCGGGCCAGCGCGGTCAGGTCGACGCTGTACTTCTCCAGCGACTTGTAGGTCTGCTCCGGGTCGGCGTTGGTCACCTTCCGATCCCCGCCACGGACCTGCGGGAACGCGGCGACCAGCGTCTCCTCGCCGGCGCCGGCGTCCTTGAGCGCCCGGCTCACCGCGCCGCCGGTGCGGGCCAGGCCGGCCAGCAGGTGCTCGGTCGAGATGTACTCGTCGCCGAGCGGCTTGGCGATCAGCTCGGCCTCGCCGATCGCGTTGACGAACTCCCGGGACAGGCTCGGCTCAGCCGTGCTCGCCCCGCGGGCGCTGGGCAGTTGCTCGATCGCGCGGGCGGCGGCCCGGCGCACGTCGGCCGGGTTGGACCCGACGGCGCGCAGCAGTGCGGGCGCGGTGGACCCGGCGGTGTCCAGCAGCGACAACAACATGTGCCACGGCTCCACCGTGGCGTGTCCGCTCCGGGCGGCATTGGCCACCGCGCCGGTGATCACGTCGCGGCTCTTGGTGGTCAAACGTTCGGCGTTCATGAGCTCCCCTGATCGACTTCCCACCGGGTGTAACCCCACGAGAGTTGAGCCTAATCCACTCAACTTTAACTCGCCGGTGGCAACCCCGCGTGATGGTCACCACCTGCGAAAGCGCTCTCCCCTGATCAGCCGTAGGTTGGGTTGGTGACGCGCCTCCTGTCGCGGCGGCTGCTCCCGCTCGGCTTCATCTTTCTCGCCTCCGGGGTGGCAACCGCGGTGGTCGGCCCGTTCCTGGGGTTGTTCCTCAGCACCGCGGTGCACGCGAACCCGTTCCAGGTCTCCGTGTTCCTGATCGTCGCCTCGCTCTCCGGGGTGGCGATGTCGCAGGTGATCGGCCGGATCTCGGACCGCCGCCCGATCCGGCGCATGTTGCTCATCGCCGCCGCCCTGGCCGGCGCGGCCGGCAGCGGGCTCACCTCGATGATCCGGGACTACTGGGTGCTGCTGGCGCTGACCGTCACCGCGACGGCCTTCGCCGGCTCGTTCTACCCGCAGTCCTTCGCCTATGCCCGCCAGGTGCTGGCCAGCGACGACCCGGGCCGCGCCGCGATGGGGATCAGCGCGCTGCGCACGGTCTTCTCGATCGCCTGGGTCGGCGGTCCGCCGCTGGCCGCGATTCTTCTGGACAAAACCGATTTCCGGTACGTCTACGGCACCGCCGCGGTCCTCTACCTGGTCGCCGCTCTGATCGCCGTGCGCTGGCTGCCCGAGATCGAGGCGCCGGCGAGCGCACCGGCGGAGGACGGCGTCCGGGTCCGGCCGCCCCGCGCCATCTACCCGATCATCGGCGGCTTCGTCCTGCTCACCACCACGATGGTGCTCGGCGTGCAGGCGATGTCCCTGTTCGTCAGCACCGACCTGCACGGCTCGGTGGGTGACGCGGGCCTGATCCTCGGGCTGTGCGCGGCCCTGGAGATCCCGCTGATGCTCGGCTTCGGCGCGCTCAGCACCCGGATCCCGCTGCGCCGGCTGATCCTGGCCGGCACGGTGTGCGCGGTGGCCTACCAGGTGGTGGCGGCGACCGCCCAGTCGATCGGGATGCTGGCCGCCGGCCAGGTGCTGAACGCGCTGTTCATCGCGGCCACCTCGGGGATGGGCATCTCCTACGTCCAGGAGATGATGCCGGCGCACCCGGGCCGGGTGACCACGATGTTCACCAACACCTTCCCGCTCGGGAACATCCTGGCGGCCCCGCTCTTCGGCATCGCGCAGGAGCACGGCTACCGCCTGGCGTACGGAATGAATCTGGTCCTGGCCGTCCTCGGCCTGATCCTCCTGCTGGTGGCCAAGCCACCGGCGGTCCCGGCGGCCGCGCCGCTCGCCGAGATGAACGCCGACCGGGACTGACCGACTGCGACGAAAGTCACGCCCGCCGGGCTAACGTGGAGATCGTGCGCGTACGGGTGGAACAGACTCCGCTGCCGGGAATCGGCGTCCGACACGACCTGGTCACGACCTCCGGGCGGACCGTCGGGGTGGTCTCGCACCGCAGCGGTCGTCGCGACCTGGTCCTCTACGACGTGGACGACCCGGATTCCTGCCTCGCCTCGATCCCGCTGACCGACGACGAGGCGGAGGCCCTGGCCGACGTGCTCGGCGCGTCGCTGATGCTGGGCCAGCTGGCCGGGCTGCGCCAGCAGGCGGCCGGCCTGCTGACCGAGCAGATCGCGCTGCCGGCCGGCTCGCCGTTCGTCGGCCGGCGGCTCGGCGACACCCGGGCCCGCACCCGCACCAGCGCGTCGATCGTGGCGGTGCTGCGCGACCGCGAAGTCATCCCGTCCCCCGGCCCGACCTTCCTGTTCGAGGCGAACGACGTGGTCGTCGCGGTCGGCACCCGCGACGGGCTGGACGGCGTGACCGCCATCCTGGCCGGCGACACCGACGGCTGAGTTGTCGTGCATGCCTCCACGGTCCTGCTCATCGAGATCGGGGCGCTGCTGTTCGGCCTCGGCATGCTCGGCCGGATGGGACGCCGTTTCGGGCTCTCCCCGATCCCGCTCTACCTGCTGGCCGGGCTGTTCTTCGGGCACGGTGGCCTGATCCCGCTGTCGGCCAGCGAGGAGTTCATCGCGATCGGCGCCCAGATCGGGGTGATCCTGCTCCTGGTCATGCTCGGTCTGGAGTACTCGGCCGACGAGCTGGTCGGCAACCTGCGCTCGGCGGCGCCGGCCGGCGTGCTCGACATGCTGCTCAACGCGCTGCCCGGCGCCCTGTTCGCGGTGCTGCTCGGCTGGGATCTGAAGGCGGCACTGGTGCTCGCCGGGATCACCTGGGTGTCCTCCTCCGGGGTGATCGCCAAGGTGCTCGGCGACCTGGGCCGGCTCGGTAACCGGGAGACCCCGGTGATCCTGTCGGTGCTGGTCATCGAGGACCTGGCGATGGCGTTCTACCTGCCGATCGTGACCGCGGTGCTGGCCGGCGTGGGCCTGCTGGGCGGGCTGAGCACGCTCGGCGTCGCGGTGGTCACGGTGATCGCGGTGCTGGTGGTGGCGATCCGCTACGGCGGCACGATCAGCCGGTTCATGTCGGTGAAGGATCCGGAGGCGCTGCTGCTCAGCGTCCTCGGGCTGACCCTGTTCGTGGCCGGGGTGGCCGCCGAGCTGAAGGTCTCCGAGGCGGTCGGCGCGTTCCTGGTCGGCATCGCGCTGTCCGGGCCGGTCGCGCACCACGCCACCGAGATGCTGTCGCCGCTGCGGGACCTGTTCGCGGCGGTGTTCTTCGTCTTCTTCGGGCTCTCCACCGACCCGGCCGACATGCCGCCGGTGCTGCTGCCGGCGCTCGGCCTGGCGGTACTGACCATGCTGACCAAGGTGGCCACCGGATACCTCGCCGCCCGGCGGGCCTGGATCGCGCTGCCCGGCCGGTTGCGGGCCGGGCTGGCGCTCACCCCGCGCGGCGAGTTCTCGGTCGTGATCGCCGGGCTCGCGGTGGCCTCCGGGGTGGAGCCGAAGCTCGCCCCGCTCGCCACCGCGTACGTGTTGATCACCGTCGTCTCCGGGCCGATGCTGGCCCGTCTCCCGGACTACGCCTGGTTCAAGAACCTGGTCCGGCGCCGGATGGCGGCGCGACGTACGACACAGAAACCCCTGCCCAGCGCCGAGTGACCCGGACAACAGCGCTGCCCGCAAAAAGTTACTGTCCAGTATCTGAATGTGAACTCTTGACACTTCCGTTCACTGGTTGATCGCGCTACCGTTGCGCCGCGACAACTCTGTGTATTGGGACGTCCGACACGCGCGACGCACGGTGTGACCCGGATCGCGCTCGGACGGATGAATGAGGCGGCGGCGTTGAGCGTGCGTGAGGCGACTTTCCTGGGGTTCCAGAACCCCGTCGATCCCCGGCCGGGTGAGATCGAGGCGTGGGCCTACCACCCCGAGTCGGTACCGCTGAGCACGATGCCACGGGACTGGGATTTGCTGATCTCCGGTGACGTGCTCGGCCCGACGCTGTTCGAGCTGGCCATGGACCGGCAGTGCCCGGCCAGGCGGTTCGCACAGCACTGCATGTACATCTACGCGGCGGACGGTGTCCGGCAGAACGCGACGAACCAGCGCAAGCGGCGGCTCAAGAAGTGGGTGGAGCGCGCCGAGGAGGTCGGCGACGAGCCGATGCAGATCTGGGCGCACAACACCCGGGTCCTGATGACCCGGCCGGAGCTGTTCGACCACCACGACTGGATGGAGGGCGGCCTGGTGCGCAACCCGCGCCGGCTCGGCCTTTTCAACCGGCGGTAATCGGCAGGTAACTACAAGTAGTGACGGCGGCCCTCATCGGGGCCGCCGTCGCTATCTGTCCGGGGATCGGCGCGGGCGCCACACCACCAGCGCCGTGGAGTGGTTCTCCTGGCGGACCAGGTCACCCCGTCCGGCGTACGGGTTCATCGCCTCCAGCTGGGCGATCCGCGCGTACGCGTCGGCCAGCTGCTGCTCCAGCTCGGCGACCCGCTGCTGCAGGTCACCGGCCATCTGCTCGAGGCCGATGATCCGTTTGATGCCGGCCAGGTTGACGCCGTCCTCCTGGCTCAGCCGCTGCACCTCGCGGAGCAGCGCCACGTCCCGTTCGCTGTACCGCCGGCCGCCGCCACCGGCACGACCGGGCTGCACCAGGCCGAGCCGGTCGTACTGGCGCAGGGTCTGCGGGTGCATCCCGGCCAGCCGGGCGGCCACCGAGATGATCAGGACCTTCGCGTCGGAGGCCTGCTCGACCGAGATGTGGATCTCCTCATACATGTGCCACCTCCGAAGGCTCCCTAGCCGGCCTTGCGCACGCGCGCCTCAAGCCGCTCCCGCCCCGCGGGCGGGGTGAGTTTCGCGAATTTCTCCAGCGCGTCCCGAGCCTCGCCGGTCACGCCGGACGGGATCTGCACGTCGACCGTGACGATCAGATCGCCGGCCTGGCCCTCCTTGCGGACCACGCCCTTGCCCCGGGCGCGCAGCTTGCGGCCGCTCGGCGTGCCGGCCGGCACCCGCAGCGTGACCGGGCTGTCCAGGGTCGGCACCCGCAGGTCGGTACCGAGCACGGCCTCCGCCACACTGATCGGGACGGTCAGCGTGAGGTCGTCCCCGCTGCGCCCGAACAGCTCGTCCGGACGCACCTTGACCTGCACGTACAGGTCGCCGGCCGGACCACCGCGGTCGCCCGGCTCGCCCCGGCCGCTGAGCCGGATCCGCTGCCCGTCGGCGACGCCGGCCGGGAAGCGCACGTTGATCGTCCGGGTCTTGGTGACCCCGCCGGTGCCCCGGCACTCCGGGCACTTCTCGTCGACGATGCTGCCCGAGCCCTGACAGTCCCGGCACGGCTCGGAGAAGCTGAACGAACCCTGGTTGCTGGAGACCAGGCCGGTGCCGTGACATTTCGCGCAGGAACGCGGGGTGGTGCCGGGCTTGGCCCCGGAGCCGTGGCAGGTGTCGCAGGCGCCCGGGGTGCGCAACGTCAGCGGCAGCGTGGTGCCCCGCACGGCCTGCGCGAAGTCCAGCGTCACCTCGGTCTCCACGTCCCGGCCGCGCTGCGGGCCGCGCCGCCCGGCGGGGGTGCCGGCGCCGCCGCCACCCGAGAAGATCGAGCTGAAGATGTCGGAGAAGCCGGTGCCGCCGAACCGGCGGTCCGCCCCGCCACCCGCCGCGCCCGCCCCGGTGAAACCACCGAACAGGTCGGACGGGTCGAACTGGGCGCCGCCACCGGGACGGCCCGCGCCACGGCGGAACGCGCCGGAGCCGAACAGGGAGCGCATCTCGTCGTACTCTTTGCGCTTCTTGTCGTCGGCCAGCACGTCATAGGCCTCGGACGCGGCCTTGAACTTCTCCTCCGCCTCCTTGTTGTCCGGATTGCGGTCCGGGTGCAGGTCGCGGGCGAGTTTCCGGTACGCCTTCTTGATCTCGTCGGTTGAGGCGGACTTGTTCACGCCGAGAACGGCGTAGAAGTCCTTCTCGAGCCAGTCCTTCGAGCTCAGTTGGTCCACCTCCTCGACAGATGACGGGTTTCCCGCTGATGGGCTCTGTCCCGCCCGCCGGCGGACCGGCGGGCGGGACAGGATCGGAAACTCACTCGGGGTCGGCGACGGCGACCATCGCCGGGCGCAGCAGCCGCTCGCCCAGCGTGTAACCGCGGCGCATCACCTCGACGCAGGTCGGCTCCGTGACGTCCGCGGACGTCTGGTGCGCGACCGCCTCGTGCCGGTTCGGGTCGAAGGGGTCACCCTTCTCGCCGAACGCGACCAGGCCGAGCTTGCCGGTCGCCGCGGTGAGCTGCTCCGCCACCGAGGCGAACGGCCCGACCAGGTCGCCGTGCTCGCGGGCCCGGTCGATGTCGTCCAGCACCGGCAGCAGGGCGGTGAGCACCGCGCCGGTGGTCTGCTCGGCAGCCGCACCCCGGTCCCGGTCCACCCGCTTGCGGTAGTTGGCGTACTCCGCCGTCACCCGCTGCAGGTCGTGGGTCCGCTCGTCGAGCTCGCCGCGCAGGGCCGTCAACTCGGCACCGAGGCCGGGCTGGGACTCCTCGACCACCTGAACCGCGTCCTCCTCGTCGGGCGCGCGGTGCGCGCCACGCTTCTTGGGAGCCTCGTCGGCCGTCGAGTCGATCTCGCCCTGGATGACTTCCCGCTCGGTCGCCGGACCGCCGTTCTCGTCGTCCTTGACGCTCACTTCTTGTCGTCCTCCACGATCTCGGCGTCGACCACGTCGTCGCCGCCCGCGGCCGGGCCGGCGCCGGTCGCGCCACCCGGGGCGCCGGCGCCCTCGGGACCGGCCTGCGGGGCCTCACCCTGCGAGTAGAGCAGCGAGCCGGCCTCCTGGGAGACCTGCGAGAGCCGCTCGTGCGCCGACTTGATCTTCTCGATGTCGGTACCGCCGAGCGCGCCGCGCAGCTCGCCGAGCGCCTCGCTGATCTTGTTCTTGCTGTCCTCGGGGAGCTTGTCGCCGCTCTCCGCCAGGAACTTCTCGGTCTGCCACTGCAGCTGCTCGGCGAGGTTGCGGGCCTCCGCGTCCTCACGCCGCTTCTTGTCGTCCTCGGCGTGCGACTCGGCGTCGCGCATCATCCGCTCGATGTCCTCCTTCGGCAGCGCGGAGCCGCCGGTGATGGTCATCTTCTGCTCCTTGCCGGTGCCCAGGTCCTTGGCGGACACGTGCACGATGCCGTTCGCGTCGATGTCGAAGGAGACCTCGATCTGCGGCACGCCGCGCGGGGCCGGCGCGATGCCGGACAGCTCGAAGGTGCCGAGCTTCTTGTTGTACGCCGCCATCTCGCGCTCACCCTGGTAGACCTGGATCAGCACGGAGGGCTGGTTGTCGTCCGCCGTGGTGTAGACCTCGGAGCGGTGCGCCGGGATGGTGGTGTTGCGCTCCACCAGCTTGTGCATGATGCCGCCCTTGGTCTCGATGCCCAGCGACAGCGGGGTGACATCGAGCAGCAGGACGTCCTTGACCTCGCCCTTGAGCACACCGGCCTGCAGCGCCGCACCGACCGCGACGACCTCGTCCGGGTTGACGCCCTTGTTCGGGTCCTTGCCGGTCATGCTCTTGACCAGCTCGGCGACGGCCGGCATCCGGGTCGAGCCGCCGACCAGGATGACGTGGTCGATGTCGGCGAGCTTGACGTCGGCGTCCTTGATCGCGGACTCGAACGGGCCCTTGCAGCGGTCCAGCAGGTCCTGCGTCATCCGCTGGAACTCGGCCCGGGACAGCGAGGTGTCCAGGTGCAGCGGGCCGTTCGCCCCGGCGGTGATGTAGGGCAGGTTGATGCTGGTGGTGGTGGCGGCGGACAGCTCGATCTTGGCCTTCTCCGCGGCCTCGCGCAGACGCTGCAGGGCCATCTTGTCCTGGGACAGGTCGATGCCGTGCTCGCCACGGAACGTCTTCACCAGGTGGTCGATGATCCGCTGGTCCCAGTCGTCACCACCGAGGTGGTTGTCACCGGAGGTGGACTTGACCTCGATGACGCCGTCGCCCAGCTCCAGCAGCGAGACGTCGAAGGTGCCGCCACCCAGGTCGAAGACCAGGACGGTCTGCTCCTTGGAACCCTTGTCCAGGCCGTAGGCCAGCGCCGCCGCGGTCGGCTCGTTCACGATCCGCAGGACGTTGAGCCCGGCGATCTCGCCGGCCTCCTTGGTGGCCTGGCGCTGCGCGTCGTTGAAGTACGCCGGGACGGTGATCACCGCGTCGGTGATCGTCTCGCCCAGGTACGCCTCGGAGTCGCGCTTCAGCTTCATCAGCACCCGCGCGGAGATCTCCTGCGGGGTGTACTTCTTACCGTCGATGTCGATCGACCAGTTGGTGCCGATCTCCCGCTTCACCGAGCGAATCGTCCGGTCCGGGTTGGTCACTGCCTGACGCTTGGCGACCTCGCCGACGAGCACCTCGCCGTTCCGGGCGAAGGCGACGATCGACGGCGTCGTCCGCGAGCCCTCCGCGTTGGCGACGACGGTGGGCTCGCCTCCTTCCAGAACGCTGACGCAGGAGTTCGTGGTGCCGAGGTCGATGCCGACCGCACGTGCCATGGTGTTCCTCGCTTCGTTACCGGCTGGTCCGTACAGGGTTGAGTGGAACCGACTCAATGATGCCACGGGTCCGCTAACCGTCAAATCGAAGTTGAGCCGGAGCGACGCAAGTCCACGCTGCGCGCCTAATCACCTACATACCTGTCCGGTCACGGCATACCGGTTCCCGTTGCCGGGCCTGGATAGATCGTGCACGCTATTTCCGTGACTACGCACGGAGACGCGGTCGGTCCGTCGGCCCTATCCGCCGTCCCCGCCGCATCAAACACGAAAGACCAGGTCAGCTCGGCGCGCGCAGACCTTTCCGATGGTACGGGGACGGTCCCGGCCCGTCTGGCGAACAAGGAGAACGCCATCACCGCACCGGTCGAACCCCCGTCCGCCGTGGGCAGGCTCGCGACGGCACTGAGCCGATTGCGGGCGGCGCTCGGCACGGTGTCGTACCCGCTGGTGCTGCCCTCCGCCGAAGAGGCCAAGCGGGTCGGCTCCGCGCTGCTCGCGCAGCTCGACGACTATCTGATCCCCCGGCTGGCCCGGCTGGACGCGCCGATGCTCGTGGTCGTCGGCGGCTCCACCGGCGCCGGCAAGTCGACGCTGGTCAACAGCCTGGTCCAGGAGCCGGTGACCACTGCCGGCGTGCTGCGCCCGACCACCCGCTCGCCGGTGCTGGTCGCGCACCCGGAAAATCTCGGCTGGTTCGAGCAACCACACCTGCTGCCCGGCCTAATCCGTACCGTGAAAAGCAGTAATGATCCGAACTCGCTGCAGGTCGTCGGGGCCCGCGGGATCGGACCGGGCCTGGCCCTGCTGGACGCGCCGGACGTCGACTCGGTGGTCGACCACAACCGCAAGCTCGCTGCCCAGCTGCTGGCCGCGGCCGACCTGTGGCTATTCGTCACGACCGCCGCGCGGTACGCCGACGCCGTCCCGTGGGAGCTGCTCAAGACCGCCCGGCTGCGCGGCACGGTGATCGCCCTGGTGCTCGACCGGGTGCCGCTGGACGCCGCCGCCGAGATCGCCGCCCACCTGGGCGAGATGCTCACCGAGCACGACCTGGGCAACGCCCCGCTGTTCGTGCTGCCGGAGAGCGAGCTGGACAGCCGCGGTCTGCTCCCGGCCCCGGTGATCCAGCCGATCCAGCAGTGGTTCGCCCAGCTCTCCGCCGACCCGGCGGCCCGCGACGCGGTGGTCCGGCAGACCCTCAACGGCGCGCTCGCCGCGCTCGCCCCGGCGGTCGAGGGCCTGGCCGAGGCGGCCGAGGACCAGACCAGCACGGCGCAGGCGCTGGACGAGCGGGTCAGCACGGCCTACCAGACCGCCAAGCGGACGGTCCGGGACGGCCTGCAGGACGGCCGGCTGCTCCGCGGCGAGGTGCTCGCCCGCTGGCAGGCGTTCGTCGGCACCGGCGAGTTCGCCCGCAGCCTGGAGTCGCGGGTCGGGCAGCTGCGCGACAAGCTCGTCGCCGCGGTCACCGGCCGGCCCGCCGCCAGCCGCAGCCTGCAGGTGGCGCTGGAGTCGCAGCTGGTCACGCTGATGCGCGGGGTGGCGACGGACGCCGCCGAGCAGGCCTACGCCTCATGGCACGCGCACCCGGCCGGCGACGCGCTGCTGGACGACGACCTGAGAATCGCCTCGGCCTCGCTGCCGGAGCGCGCCGACCGGATGGTCCGCGAGTGGCAACTCTGGGTGCTGGACCTGGTCCGGCGGGAGACCGGCGACAAGCGGGCGGTGGCCCGCGGCGCGGCGTTCGCGGTGAACGGCGCCGGGCTGGCCGTGATGATCGCGGTGTTCACCGCGACCGCCTTCATCCCGACCGGCCTGGAGGTGGCGGTCGGCGCCGGCACCACGGTCGCCGCACAGAAGGTGCTCGAGGCCGTCTTCGGCGACCAGGCCATCCGCTCCCTCGCCACCCGCGCCCGCACCCAGCTGATCGCCCAGTTCGACGAGTTGCTGGACACCGAGGCCGCCCGGTTCACCGACCGGACCGCCGCCGTGCGCCGCGAGGCGGAACCCGGCACACTGTTGCGCCATGCCGCCGCTGAGGTGGAGAGCGCCAGGAAGGACATCGCGTTGACCGGATCGGGGTCATGAGTCTGGTGGACAAGCTGCGGGATGCCCCGTCCGGGGGCGATCCGGTGGACGCCGAGGGGCTGACCCGGCGGCTGGAAGCACTGAGCCGGTTCCTCCGGCTGGTCGACCCCTACCTGCCGGACAGTGAGCTGGTCACCGCGCACACCATTGTGGAGCGGGCCAGCGGCCGGCTCACCCTGTCCCTGGACCACACCGTGGTGGCGCTCGCCGGCAGCACCGGCAGCGGCAAGTCCAGCCTGTTCAACGCGCTGGCCCGGTTCAAGCTGTCGCCGGTCGGGGTGCGCCGGCCGACCACCGGCACCGCGCACGCGGTGGTCTGGGGCCCGCTGGAGCCGGCCAGCCGGCTGCTCGACTGGATCGGCGTGCTGCCCCGGCAGCGGTTCGTCCGGGAGAGCGCGCTGGACGGCGACGACGAGGCCTCGCTGCGCGGCCTGGTCCTGCTCGACCTGCCCGACTTCGACTCGGTGGAACGCGCCCACCAGCTGGAGGTGGATCGGCTGCTCGGGCTGGTCGACCAGATCGTCTGGGTGGTCGATCCGCAGAAGTACGGCGACCGGATCCTGCACCGCGCCTACCTCTCCCAGTTCGCCACGCACGCCGGGGTGACCATCGTGGTGCTGAACCAGGCCGACCGGCTCAGCACCGCGGACACCGACGCGGTCCTCACCGACCTGCGCCGGCTGCTCGACGAGGACGGGCTGACCGGCGCGCCGGTGCTGGCCACCTCGGCGAAACAGCCCGGCATGCTGACCGAGCTGCGCGAGGCGCTGGAGAGCACGGTCGCCGAGCGGCAGGCCGCGCTGCGCCGGCTCGCCGCCGACCTGGACGCGGCCGGCGAGGAACTGGCCGAGATGATCGGCCCGCCGGCCGCCGAGGACGAGGTGGACCGGGCGACCGTCCGGCAGCTGACCGACGCGCTCGCCGCCTCGGCCGGAGTGCCCGCGGTGGCCGACGCCACCGCCGCCGCCTATCGGCACCGCGCCGCCGCGGCGACCGGCTGGCCGCTGGTCCGCGGGCTGCGCCGGCTGCGCCCCGACCCGCTGCGCAAACTGCACCTGGGCGAGCCGGTGAAGACCGACGCGGTGTCCACCGACGTCGTACCCCGGACCTCGCTGCCCGCCGCCGACGCGGCGCAGAAGTCGGCGGTCGGTCTGTCGGTGCGCGCGGTCGCCGCGCGTGCCGCGGCGCCGCTGCCCGAGGTGTGGGCGCCGGCGCTGACCACCGCGGCCCGGTCCAAGGCCGCCGACCTGCCGGACGCGCTGGACCGCGCGATCGCCAAGACCGACCTGGGCGCCGACCGCAAACCGGTCTGGTGGCGGGTGGTCGGGATCCTGCAGTGGCTGCTGCTCGCGGCCGCCGTCGCCGGGCTGGGCTGGCTGGTGGCCGGCTATGCGCTGCGCGCCCTCGGGCTGCCCGACCCGGCCACGCCCAAGATCGGCTCGGTGCCGCTGCCGACCCTGCTGCTGCTCGGCGGGCTGTTCCTCGGGTTGCTGCTCTGGCTGCTGCTGAAACCGCTCGTCGAGGCGGGCGGGCGACGCGCCCGGCGCCGGGCCGAGCAGCGGCTGCGGGCCTCGGTCACCGAGGTCGGCCGGGGATTGGTGGTGGCCCCGGTCCGGGAGGTGCTCAACGCGTACGCCCAGGCGCGGGAAGCGCTCGGCGTGGTGCGCACGGAGTAGTACCAGCGCCTGCCGTCAGCGGTAGGCTCGCGACATGCCGGCACCCCAGAGCGTGTATGAGGCGGTGCTGCACGCGGCCCGCGACGTGACCAGGCTGGGCAGCGCGCTGGAGGCCGAGATGCTCGGCACCGCGCTGCTCGGCAGCGTCTACGCGGTGGCCGACGGCGATCGGGCGGCCGCCGTCCGGGAGTTCGTCGGTGAGTTCCTCGCCGCCACCGGGCAGCGGCCGGAGCCGGCCGCGGCGATCATCCGCGAGGTGTTCGCCGCGCTCACCCCGGACGCGCCGGGCGCCGGCCAGGTCGGACACCACCCGCAGGGTCCGTCGTGGACCCGGGAGCTGGGGCGGGTCCGGGCCACCGGCTGCCATGCCTACGGCGATGTGTACGGCGACCAGACGTCCTATCTGGTCACTTACGCGTACGAGGAAGCCGGCGGCGGTCCCGAGCACGCCGTGGTGACCCTGGTCGACCACAACATCGGCATCGTCAAGGACGTGTTCGTCGCCGCCTCCGCCGACCGGCTGCTCGACCAGGTCCGGTCGCTGTGCGAGCACGACGAGCTGACCTGGTTCCGGGACGAGGACCCGGGCCTGCTGCGCGACGAGGTGGAGCGGCACCTGCGGGTCACCGACGAGCTCAGCGACCTGCCGGCGGACGGCTCGCTGGCCACCGACCGGGCGCTGGCCGCGGCCCGGCTGGCGCTGCTGCCGGCGCCGACCACGCCGCCGCTGGCCGAGCCCGCCGGGCACAACGTGCCCGAGCTGATCCGCGACTTCCTCGCCTCCCCGGAAGCGACCCGGGCCGGGCTGGCCGCACCCGACGCCGACCAGCCGTCCCTGCAGTTCTGCCTGGGCCTGCTGCTGGACCACGCGGCCACCCTGCCCGGCGGCGACCCGCTGCGCTGGAGCCCGTCGGTGGCGGGCCTGTTCCTGCTCGACTGGGTGCACCGCCGCGCGGTCCTGGACATGGACGACGCCGCGATGCTGCCCCGGGTGGTGCGCGCCTGGTCGGAGTACGCGACGTGGCGGCGCGGCCTGCCCCCGGCGGCGATCGCCGAGACCACGGCCGAGGTGGAGAAACTGGTCCCGGAGTTCGTCCGGCTCTACTCCACCGGCGAGCGCCGCAGCCCGGCCACGGCCGCGGTCGCCCAGCTGATCGCCGAGGGCGTCGACCCGAACGACTCGGACGCGATCGACGCCTGGCTGCAGGCCAACCGCGATCGCCTCACCGACGACTGACTGCCCGGGTACGGTCCGGTTGCGGATGGCCCGCTGCCAGGCGATCCGCTTGCGGGCGATCCCGCTGTCAGGCGATCCGCTTGCGGGCGATCCCGCTGTCACGCGATCCGCTTGCGGGCGGCGCGCCCCTCGGCTCCTGAAACATCCCGCAAACCCTGTCCACCAGGAGAAATGCAAGATCGACAGAGCCCGCCCTTCCCAGGGGGAGCCCCCGCTGGTCAGTGTGGTGGAAACGGGCGGGGTCCGCCGGCGGGCCTGTGGATGACCGCGGAATGTGGACAGCGCGGGAGAAGCGGCCGTTCGTGACGCCGCAGTCCCCGGCTCAGCGGTGGTTGAGGTGGTGCGCGTCCGCCGGGTCGGCGTGGTGCCGGCCGACCCGGGAGCTGCGGTGGCGGGCCGGGGTGTTCTCGTCGTGGCGGGTGTGTTCGGCGCGGTGGTGGCCGCGGTAGGGCCGGTTGGTGATCCGGTTCTCGTCCGAGCGGGGCTGGCTCATCGAGCGGCGGACGTTGCGGCTGTCGCCGTAGCTGTAGGCGACGACCCGGGCGGCGTTGATGTGCGGGCGTTCGGTCACTGCTGACCTCCGGCTGGAGCGGGACCGGCTGCGTCGCCGGTCGAGGACGGTGGAACGGAGAGCAGCCTCGCACTCGTGGTGCGAGGAGTCGTCGGAGTTGTCGGACGGGTCCCGGCCGGATGCCTCGCCAGCGGAATCAGCATCATCTGAAGAATCCGAATTGTCCGAAGGGGACCAGTCACCCGCGGACGTCTGATCATCCGCGCCGTCCGCGGACGGCGGAGAGCCCGGACCATCCGCGGACGGCGGGGAGTCGGCGGCACCCGTGGGCGCCAGGGGCTCCGCGGGTTCCGGCGATTCAGCCGGGACCTCCGGGACGTCGGGCGAGTCAGCCGGGACCTCTGGGACGTCCAGCGAGTCAGCCGGGACCTCCGGGACGTCGGGCGAGTCAGTCGGGACCTCTGGGACCGCTGGGATCTCGGGCGAGTCAGCCGGGACCTCCGGGAACTCCGGTGAATCCCAGATCCCGCCGTCCCCAGCCTGCGGCGCCCGCCGGCCCAGCGGCCCGCCCGCCCAGTCGTCGGCCGGTTCCTCGTCCGGCACCACAGGCAGCCCGGGCACTGTCGGGAAGGCCGTGACCGGCCGGGACGCCGCGCCGTGATCCACATCGGAGGGCGGCGGGTCGGCCGGGACCGTGGGCAGGTCCGGGATCGCGGGGAGGCCGTCACCCGTACGGACGGTGGGCGACACGCCCGGCGGCGATGTCGTACCGGAAAGCGTCGGTGACCGCTCCGGACCGTCGTACCGGGAATGGTTTCCGGGGTCCGGTGAGGGCCGGACCGGGCCGGTCGCCGGGGGCGGCAGGAACGGGGCGTCCATCGCGCCGTCCCGCTGGTTGCCGGCGATCTCGCTGGTGCCGGCGGTGACCACGGCGAGGGTCGGGATCGAGGCGAGGCCGACCAGCAGGGCGACCATCAGGATGTATCGCCGGGTCGGACCGGACAGGCCGTAGTCCTCGCGGTACACACCGTTGAGCCGCTTCCGGAGCACCTTCAGGGGCGGCGCGTAGCCGTCGTCGTCGGGCAGGTGCGGCACTGCGATGTCCTCCGAACCAAAAGATCAACCTGGATCCGTCTCGGTCAAAGGTGTGAACGACGCATCGGCCGTTCGGCAGCGGCGAAGCCGGGCCATTCGTACGGTAGTGATTGCACAAAAACGAGCAAATCGGGCAAATATCCTTAACGATGTGTCGACAGAAAATCTCTATTCGTGATCCACGCACTCTGTAACGTCCCTCACTCCCTCTGTCAGGATGGGGGCGACGGCACCGCCGCCGTCGCCTTCCGCCGACCAGCGGGGCAACGGCGGGCCGTCTCGGTAGGGGCGCAGTCCCGGCCGGAACGTCGCGCGGCAGCCTCACCCGGCACATGCGTGGCGATCAGTGGTTCCGCCGCGTGGCCGGGCGACACCCGCCGCGGGCGCAGAGGAGATACAGGGAGACACGGATGGCGAAAGGCGAACGCAAAGCCGGGGCGGTGCCCCCCTCGGGAGGCGGCGCCGACGCGCCGGCAGGCGGCTTCGTCCAACTGCTCACGCCCGACGGCGAGCACCTGGGCAGCGTCACCACGGCGGACGGAACCACGTACTCGGTCGACTTCACCGACGAGGAGTACCGCGGGCTCTACCGTGACCTGGTGACGGTGCGCCGGCTGGACGCCGAGGCGACCGCCCTGCAGCGGCAGGGTGAGCTCGGGCTCTGGGCCAGCCTGCTGGGCCAGGAGGCGGCGCAGGTCGGTTCCGGCCGGGCGCTGCGCCCGCAGGACATGGCTTTCCCCACCTACCGCGAGCACGGCGTGCTGTACTGCCGCGGGATCGACCCGATCATGCCGTTCGGCCTGTTCCGCGGCGTCGACCAGGGCGGGTGGGACGCGAACGAGCACAAGTTCAACAGCTACACCATCGTGATCGGCTCGCAGACGCTGCACGCGACCGGCTACGCGATGGGCGTCACCATGGACGGCAAGACCGGCAGCCCGGACGGCGAGGCGGTGATCGCCTACTTCGGCGACGGCGCGACCAGCCAGGGCGAGGTCAACGAGTCGTTCGTCTGGTCCGGGGTGTTCAACGCCCCGATCGTCTTCTTCTGTCAGAACAACCAGTACGCGATCTCCGAGCCGCTGGAGCGGCAGACCCGCATCCCGCTGTACAACCGCGCGGCCGGTTACGGCTTCCCGGGCATCCGGATCGACGGCAACGACGTGCTGGCCAGCTACGCGGTCACCCGCGCCGCGCTGGACAACGCGCGCAACGGCCAGGGCCCGACCCTGATCGAGGCGTACACCTACCGGATGGGCGCGCACACCAGCTCGGACGACCCGACCCGCTACCGGATCGCCTCCGAGGTCGAGTCGTGGAAGGCGAAGGACCCGATCGCCCGGGTCAAGGCCTTCCTGGCCAAGCAGAAGCTGGCCGACGACGACTTCTTCGGCGAGGTCGACGAGGCCGCCAAGCAGCTCGCCCTGGACCTGCGTGAGCGGGTGCTGGCGATGCCCGATCCGCAGCCGGTCACCATGTTCGACCACGTCTATCCCAGCGGATCGCCGGAACTCGACGAGCAACGCGCCGCGTTCACCGAGTACCACGCGTCGTTCGAGGGGAGTGGGCACTGATGGCCGAGAAGATCACCCTGGGCAAGGCCCTCAACCACGGCCTGCGCCGCGCCCTGGAGAACGACCCGAAGGTCGTCATCATGGGCGAGGACGTCGGCAAGCTGGGCGGCGTCTTCCGGATCACCGACGGCCTGCAGAAGGACTTCGGCGAGGACCGGGTCATCGACACCCCGCTGGCCGAGGCCGGCATCGTGGGCACCGCGGTCGGCCTGGCCATCCGCGGTTACCGGCCGGTCTGCGAGATCCAGTTCGACGGCTTCGTCTTCCCGGCCTACAACCAGATCGTCGCCCAGGTGGCGAAGATGTTCTACCGCTCCAAGGGCAAGGTCCGGGTGCCGATGGTGATCCGGATCCCGTTCGGCGGTGGCATCGGCGCGGTCGAGCACCACTCCGAGTCGCCCGAGGCGTACTTCGCGCACACCCCCGGCCTCAAGGTGGTGACCTGCTCCAACCCGGCCGACGCGTACACGATGATCCAGCAGGCGATCGCCTCCGACGACCCGGTGGTGTTCTTCGAGCCGAAGCGCCGCTACTGGGAGAAGGGTGAGGTCGACCTGGACGCGCCGCTGAGCGGCGCCTACCCGCTGCACGCGGCGCGGGTGGTCCGGTCCGGGACCGATGCGACCCTGCTGGCGTACGGCCCGATGGTGCGGGTCGCCCTCGACGCCGCCGCGGCAGCCGCCGAGGACGGGCGCAACCTGGAGGTCATCGACCTGCGCACGCTCTCCCCGATGGACCACCCGGCGATCTTCGAGTCGGTCAAGCGGACCGGCCGCGCCGTCGTGGTGCACGAGGCCCCGGGCAACCTCGGCCTGGGCGCCGAGCTGGCCGCCCGGATCACCGAGGAGTGCTTCTACTCCCTGGAGGCCCCGGTGCTGCGGGTGACCGGGTACGACATCCCGTACCCGGCGGCCCGGGTCGAGGAGGACTACCTCCCCGATCTGGACCGGCTGCTGGACGCCGTCGACCGTTCCTTCGGCTGGTGACGCCGATGTCGCGGATCAAGGAGTTCAACCTGCCCGACCTGGGCGAGGGCCTGACCGAGGGCGAGATCCTCGCCTGGCTGGTCAAGGTCGGCGACACGATCGAGCTGAACCAGCCGATCGTCGAGGTAGAGACGGCCAAGGCGGCCGTCGAGATCCCGGCGAAGTGGGCCGGCGTGGTCACCAAGATCTTCCACGAGGCCGGGGTCACCGTGGAGGTCGGCCAGCCGATCATCTCGATCGACACCGAGCCGGGCGCCGGTGAGCTGCCGGAGCCGTCCGCCGAGTCGCTGGCCGCGGTCTCGATCGCGCCCAGCGAGGGCGCCATCGAGCCGGGCATGGTGGGCAGCCCGGCGCCGGCCGCCCCCGGTGTCGGGCGCACCCCGGTGCTGGTCGGTTACGGCGTCCGGGAGGCGAGCGCGAAGCGGCGTCCCCGGGTGAGCACGCCGGCCGCCGCCGCTCGGGCTGTCACTGCTCCGGCTGCCACCCCTGCTCCGGCTGTCACGCCGGCTCCGGCCCCGGCCGTCCCCCCGGCGGCCCCGGTCCGGAGCGGTCCGGTGCTGGCCAAGCCGCCGGTCCGGAAACTCGCCCGGGACCTCGGCGTCGACCTCGCCACGATCGCCGGGACCGGGCCGCTGGGGTCGGTGACGCGGGACGACGTACACCAAGCCGCCGAAGGCGCCCGGAAACCGGCGCCGGTCGCCGCGGCCGTGCCCACCGCGGTCTTCGACGCGTCCCGGGAGCAACGCATCCCGGTCAAGGGCGTGCGGAAACTGACCGCGGAGAACATGGTGGCCTCGGCGTTCACCGCGCCGCACGTCACCGAGTTCCTCACCGTGGACGTCACCCGGTCGATGAAGGCGCTGGACAAGCTCAAGACCCGGCCGGAATTCGCCGACCTGCGGATCTCCCCGCTGCTGCTGGTGGCCAAGGCGGTGCTGCTCGCGGTCAAGCGGCACCCGATGGTCAACTCGTCCTGGTCGGCGGCGACCGGCGAGATCGTGGTCAAGGAGTACGTGAACCTCGGGATCGCCGCGGCGACCGAGCGCGGGCTGATCGTGCCGAACGTCAAGGACGCCGGGCGGCTCAGCCTGGTGGAGCTGGCCGAGGCGCTGAACGCGCTGGTCCGCACGGCGAAATCGGGGAAGACCCCGCCGGCCGACATGGCGCACGGCACGCTGTCGATCACCAACGTGGGGGTCTTCGGCGTCGACACCGGCACCCCGATCCTGCCGCCCGGCGAGTCGGCGATCCTGGCCTTCGGCGCCATCCGGCCGACACCCTGGGTGCACAAGGGCAAGATCAAGGTGCGCCAGGTCACCACCCTCGGGCTCTCCTTCGACCACCGGATCATCGATGGCGAGCTGGGCTCGAAGTTCCTCCGGGACATCGGCGCGTTCCTCACCGACCCGGAGGCGGCCATCCTGGCCTGGACCTGAGGACTTTCGGCCTATCGGCCGAATGACCTTTGATTGTTAGGCAGATGACCCGGATCACCCTCCAAATAGTTGGCATGATCCACCGCTGAGGCGGACACTGGAGGCACACCGAAGATGTGCGCCGACGGTGTCCGCCACAAGCGGTCCCGGCAGTGGCACATCGTGATACCGGCCACCACCCCGGGGAAAAGAGCAAGTGTCGTGAGCATGATCGATCGCCTCCGCCAGCGTCGCCAGACCACCCGCCAGAACCGCGCCATCGACCGCGCCTGGCAGGCCGCGCCCACCCAGGCCATGCGCGACGAGATCAACCTGTTCGCCCAGCGCCGCCAGCCGCTGTAGGCAGAGCGCCCACCAATCGGCCCGCCCGCATCACCCGGGCGGGCTGTTTCGTATCGGCGACCGTGCCGGCACCCCACGTGGCTTTCCCTCAGTGGCGTACACCGGGATTTTCTCCGCCGCCAACGCCCGGTACGGTGGGGCACTGGTCCCCAACCCGGCACGGCCGGTCGGGGCGGTGACCGGGGCTCTCGACGGCGACCTCGCCGGTGCGCCCCAGCACGGCCAGGCCTGAAAGCTGGCACGGCTCTCGGCGGAAGGTCGCCGACGGGGTCGCGTCCGTGCAAAGCTGGCACGGCCGCATCGATGAGGAGGCGCGTATGACGTCCGAGGGGCACTACGCCGGGCAGCCGGCCGAGGCCGCGTCGGGCGGACCCGATCCGGACGGTCAGCGAGTGTCGGGCCGGGCATCGGCTTCGGTGCCTCCGGCCGAGGGCGTTCCCACGTCGTACGGGCCACCGCCGCAGGCCACGCCGGGTGGCGGGTCGCCGTTCGTGGTGCCGGCCGTCTCCACTTTCGGGTCGGGCTCCAACCCGACCGGGACTCCGTACGGGTCGGCTCGCGTGCCGCAGCCCGAGGAGGCCTCGCCGTACGGGTCGGTCTCCCCCGGGACCGCTTCGCCGTACGGGCCGGGTTCCGGCTACCCGCAGCAGCCCGCCGAAAGCGCCTGGGCGCCGCCGGCTCCCGCCGAGCCGGGTCCACCGCCGGGCGAGTCGCCGTTCGGGCCGGCCGGGTTCACCCCGCCCGGGCGGGCTTCCGCGGCGGTGCCGCAGCCTTCCGGTCCCGCGGCCTTCCCGCCGCCGTCCGGTCAGGCCCCGTCGTTCCCGCCGCCGTCCGCACAGGCTGCATCCTTCCCCCCGCCCGCGGGACAGGCCGCATCTTTCCCGCCGCCGTCCGGACAGGCCGCTTCCTTCCCGCCGCCCGCGGGACAGGCCGCATCCTTCCCGCCGCCCGCGGGACAGGCCGCATCCTTCCCGCCGCCCGCGGGACAGGCCGCGTCCTCTCCGCCGCCGGCCGGGGACGCGCCCGCCTTCCCGCCGCCGACCACCAGCAGCGGGCTGCCCACCCGGACTCCGGGTGCCTCGGCCGCCGCTGCCGACCAGTCGACCTTCTCCGCCTTCGGCGAGCAGAAGGCGCGGGTGCCCGGCGCCACCCTCACCGATCTTCCGGACGCCTCCGGGCGCCCTGGTCCCACCGGCCTTACCGGCCCGGCGGAGAACAGCTGGCTCGGCAACGCCGCCCGCCCGGCCGGCGAGGCGCCCAGCGGGCCGCCGTCCACCACCTTCCCGACCCGGCAGGGCGACAGCGGCGGATTCCCGCTGCGGGCGCCGGCCGGGCCGAGCACGACCGAGGAGCCGAGCGGGTCGACGCCCGCCCTCGACCTGCCGATCCGCAGCTCGGCGGGCTACCCGGCGCCGGCCGAGGCCGAGCCGTCGTTCGGCACCGCCGGCACCCCGTCGTTCGGCACCGCGCCATCCTCCTCGTTCGGGACCGCCGCTCCTTCGTACGGCAGCGAAGCACCCTCGTACGGGAGTGAGGCGGCGCCGTCGTTCGGTTCCGCCGCGCCGGAGCAGCAGGCCGACCCGTCCGGCTTCCCGCAGCGGGTGCCCGGCGCCGCGCTCGGCACCGGCGGCGCGCTGCCGCCGGCCGCGCCCACCTCGGGTTCGGTCCCGCCGCCGGCCGGCGCCGCGTCGGCCCCGGCGCCCGTCGCCTTCCCGCCGCCGTCGCAGTCGTTCTCGGCCGCCGGGTCCGACTTCCCGCCGCCGTCGCAGTCGTTCCCGCCCGCCGGATCCGACTTTCCGCCGCCGTCGCAGTCGTTCCCGCCGGCCGGATCCGCGTCGGTGCCGCCGGTCGGCCCGGTCTCGGCGCCGTCCGCCTCCGCGTCCGTGTCGCCGGCCGGCTCGGCGTCCGTGCCGGTCTCCGGCGCGGTCCCGCAGCCCCGGGACGCCGCCGCGGCCCGCCCGGCGAGCGGTTCGGCCCGCCCGGTCACCGCGAGCGTCTCGGTGCCCGGCCGGGTGACCCCGCCCGCCGACCCGGCCGAGGTCCCGCCGCCCAGCGCCGCGCCGCAGGCCCGGGTCTACGGACGTCCCGCCCCCAGCGCGGACGAGACCCCGGAGCCGCCGGCCGCCCCGGCGTCGCCCGCGTTCCCGCCGTCCGGGGAGAACCCGCCGTTCCCCGGCGCCCGTGCCCCGGAGACGTTCGGCCCGGAGGGCACTGACGACCGCGGCTTCCCGCCGCCCACCTCCCGTTCCGACGGTTTCGGCTCGTTCGCGCCGCCGCAGCGGGCGGAGGAGAATTCCGGCGGTTTCGCCGCGTTCCCGCCGCCGTCGCAGCCGGAGGAGCACTCGGGCGGGTTCGCCGCGTTCCCGCCGCCGCAGCGCGACGAGCACGCGTCCTTCGCCCCGCAGCGCGATGAGCACTCGCCCTTTACGCCGCAGCGCGACGAGCACTCGCCCTTCGCCCCGCAGCGCGACGAGCACTCCCCCTTCGCCCCGCAGCGCGACGAGCACTCCCCCTTCGCCCCGCAGCGCGACGAGCCCGCCGCCTTCCCGGCGGGTGAGGCTCCCGGGCCGGCTCCGCAGTCCCCGGCCCGGGCCACCGCACGGGCCTCGGCCAGCGCGCGGGTCTCCCCGCCGGAGCCGGGCGCCCCGGCACACCCGGCGGGCCCGGCCAGCCCCACCTCCGGCAGCGCCCGGGTGGCTCCGCCGGACGGCGCCAACCCGTTCGCACCGCCCGGTTCGCCGGCGATCCCCGGCAACGGCCCGTCCTTCCCGCCGCCCGCCCCGTCGTTCCCGCCGGGCCCGGGCTTCGGCGCGGAGGAGCCGACCTTCCCGCCGCCGTCCTCGTCGTTCCCGGGCGGCCCGGCCACGCCGAACCCGTTCGGTGCGCCGCAGGGCGCCCCGGCCTGGGGTGACTTCGCGGGCGGGGCTCCGGCCGCGCCGCCCGGCGCGGACCACTTCAACGAGCACACCACGGACGTCTCCGGCCGGGGCAAGTCGCCGTTCGTCCCGGCCCCGGCCCTGCCGCCGATGCCGGGTTCCGACCCGTTCGGCAACGGCCCGGGTTCGCCGATGCAGGGTTCCGACCCGTTCGGCAACGGCCCGGGGCCCCAGGCAACGGTGACCCCGCCCAGCCCGGAGGACACCACCAGCTGGCCCGGTCCGGCCGACCAGGGCAAGTTCGACCAGTTCAAGGCGGAGGAGCCGCCCGCGCCGGCGAAACCGAAGGTGAAGACCGGCCCGGTGGCGCTGTTCGTGGTGCTCGGCGCCGCGCTGCTGCTGGCCGTGGTGTTCGGCCTGACCTGGCTGATCTCCTCCGGTGGCGACGACAGCGACTTCAAGCTCGGCCAGGGCGAGTGCGTGAAGAACGGCGAGAAGGTGGTCAAGGTGGCCTGCACCGAGCAGGGCGCCTACCAGGTCACCCAGATCGCCGACGCGAAGGACCAGTGCGCCGACAAGGCGCAGCCGGTGATCGTGGCCGGCAAGAAGGTCTACTGCCTGGCCAAGCCGACGGCCAACTGACCTGACGCGCGGACCAGCCCGCAAGCTGGTCCGCGCGCTGAGGCACCATGGTCGGATGACTTCTCGCGTACGTGCGCCCGAACTCAAGGGCCGCGGCTGGCTCAACACCGGTGGGAAGGCCCTCACCCTGGCCGACCTTCGGGGCAAGATCCTCCTGCTGGACTTCTGGACGTTCTGCTGCATCAACTGCCTGCACGTCCTGGACGAGCTGCGCCCGCTGGAGGAGAAGTACGGCGACGCCCTGGTGGTGATCGGCGTGCACTCCCCGAAATTCGAGCACGAACGCGATCCGCAGGCGCTGGCCGCGGCGGTGGAGCGCTACGGCGTGCACCACCCGGTCGTCGACGACGGCGACATGCACATCTGGCAGCAGTACGCCGCGAAGGCCTGGCCCACCCTGGCCGTCGTCGACCCGACCGGCTACCTGGTCGCCTCGATGGCCGGCGAGGGCCACGCCGAGGGGTTGTCCCGGCTGATCGACGAGCTGGTCGCCAAGCACGAGGCGGACGGCACCCTGCACCGCGGCGACGGGCCGTACGTGCCGCCGCCCGCCCCGGCCGGCCTGCTGCACTTCCCGGGCAAGGCGATCGAGCTGCCCGACGGCAACCTGCTGGTCTCCGACTCGGCCCGGCACTCGATCGTCGAGCTGGCCCCGGACGGCGAGACCCTGATCCGCCGTTTCGGCGACGCCCGGAAAGATCCGTTCAACGAGCCCCAGGGCCTGGCTCTCCTGCCGCCGGAGACGGCCGCCATCGCCGGTTACGACGTGGTCATCGCCGACACGGTCAACCACCAGCTGCGCGGCCTGAACCTGAGCACCGGCGAGATCACGCTGGTGGCCGGCTCCGGCCGCCCGTGGCGATCCACCGTTGACGACCACCCGCACGACGCTCTCGCCGCCGACCTGTCCTCGCCCTGGGACCTGGCCTGGTTCGACGACAAGGTGATCATCGCGATGGCCGGCATCCACCAGCTGTGGTGGTTCGACCCGATCCAGCGGACCGTCGGCGTCTACGCCGGCACCACGGTCGAGGCGCTGCGGGACGGCCCGATCCCGGATGTCTGGATGGCCCAGCCGAGCGGTCTGGCCGTCCAGGGCGACCGCCTGTGGATCGCCGACAGCGAGACCTCGGCGCTGCGCTACATCGAGGCCGGCGTGCTGCACACCGCGGTCGGCCAGGGGCTGTTCGATTTCGGTCACGTGGACGGCCCGGCCGACCAGGCGCTGTTCCAGCACCCGCTCGGCGTCGGTGTGCTGCCGGACGGCTCGGTGCTGGTCGCGGACACCTACAACGGCGCGGTCCGGCGCTTCGACCCGGCCTCCGGGCAGGTCTCCACGGTGGACTCCGGGCTGGCCGAGCCGAGCGACATCCTGGTCACCGCGGCGGGCGAGGTGCTGGTCGTCGAGTCGGCCGCGCACCGGCTGACCCGGCTCGCCCCCGGCGCGGTCACGACGGTCGCCGGTGAGCGGCACAAGACTGAGCGCCCGCCGTCGCACCTGGCCCCCGGCCAGGTCACCCTCGACGTGATCTTCACGCCGGCGCCCGGGCAGAAGCTGGACAGCCAGTTCGGCTCGCCGGTGCGGCTGACCGTCTCGGCCTCGCCGGCCGAGCTGCTGCTCGACGGCGAGGGCACCACCACCGAGCTGTCCCGCACGCTGGTGCTCAACCCCGCCGTACCGAAAGGGGTCCTGCAGGTCGTCGCGCAAGCCGCCACCTGTGACGTCGACGCCGAGTTCGGCGCCTGTCACCTGACCCGGCAGGACTGGGGCGTGCCGGTGGTCGTCGACAGCGACGCGCCCGACCGGCTGGCGCTGGTGCTGCGCGGCCTGGACGCGGGCTGAGCGGCCGCCCGAGGGCGAAAGCGCCGACCCGCCGACTGAGCGGCCGCCCGAAGGCGAAGGCGCCGACCCGCCGGCTGAGCGATCACCCGAAGCGAAAGCGCCGACCCGCCGACTGAGCGGTCACCCGAGGGCGAAGGCGCCGACCGTGACCCGCTCGGCCAGCCCGGCCCGGACCGCCCGGGCCAGCTCGACCGCGCCGGGGGTGTCCCCGTGCACGCAGATCGACCGGACCCGGCAGGCGATGACCGAGCCGTCGGCGGCGACCACCTCGCCGTCGGCGGCCATCCGGGTGGCCCGGGCGACCACCGCGGCCGGATCGTGCACCAGCGCGTCCGGCTGCGAGCGCGGCACCAGCCGCCCGTCCGGCCGGTACCCGCGGTCCGCGAACCCCTCCGCGACCGCGGTCAGCCCGGCCGCGGCGGCCCGCTGGAACAGCACCGATCCGGGCTGGCAGAGCACCGGCAGCGCCCGGTCGTAGGCGGTCACCGCGGCGACCACCGCGTCCGCCTGGCGTTCGTCGACCGCCGCGGTGTTGTAGAGCGCGCCGTGCGGTTTGACGT
This sequence comes from Actinoplanes octamycinicus, assembly GCF_014205225.1. Taxonomy (NCBI): domain Bacteria; kingdom Bacillati; phylum Actinomycetota; class Actinomycetes; order Micromonosporales; family Micromonosporaceae; genus Actinoplanes; species Actinoplanes octamycinicus. Next base: position 1,851,143 of record NZ_JACHNB010000001.1, on the reverse strand, counting down.
AGCGCACCCGGTCGCCGGCCGCCCTGCAGAACGCCTCCAGGGCGCCGATCTGGTAGAGCACGTCGTCGCGCAGCTCGCCGAACTCGTAGTCGATCCGCCGGCGGCCGAACCCGGCGAGATCGCGGTAGCCGACCTGGGCGCCGATCGCGACGCCCCGCCCGATCGCCGCCCGGCAGACCCGATGCATGGTGGACGGGTCGCCGGCGTGGAAGCCGCAGGCCACGTTCGCCGAGGTGACGATGTCGAGCAGGGCGTCGTCGTCGCCCAGGCGCCAGGCGCCGAAGCCCTCGCCGAGGTCCGCGTTGAGGTCGATCGAGCTCATGGCACCTCACCGTAGTCGGCACCTCGCTGACCGGTGGAAACCCTCGTCCTTGGCCAACCGTATCCGGCATCACTACCCGCTGGTAACCTACGGTGTCGTAACCTGGAGCGCGTGACGACCTCAGCCCCGTTCCGGATGAAGCCGACCGACCTCGGCAAGCCGCGACTACGCGGCCGGTTGCATCAGTACGCGTTCTTCGTCGCCGCGGTCTGCGGCATCGTCCTGTGCTCGATCGCGCTCAGCCGCCCGGGCATCGCGCCGTTCATCAGCTGCCTGATCTACAGCATCACGGTCTGCGGCCTGTTCGGCACCAGCGCGCTCTACCATCGCCGGGTCTGGAGCGAGCGCGGCTACCAGATCATGCGCCGGATGGATCACTCGATGATCTTCATCTTCATCGCCGGCACCTACACCCCGTTCTGCGTGTCCCTCCTGGACACCCGCACCGCCGAGTGGATGCTCGGGCTGGTCTGGGGCGGGGCGATCGGCGGGGTGGCGCTCAAGGTGATCTGGCCGCATCTGCCCCGCTGGGCGGGCGCCCCGCTCTACGTCGCGCTCGGCTGGGTCGCGGTCGCGATCATCCCTGACGTGCTGCACGTCGGCGGCGTGACCTGCCTGGTGCTGATGCTGGTCGGCGGCTTGATCTACACGGTCGGCGCGGTGTTCTACGCGCTGCGCCGGCCCAACCCGTGGCCGACCGTTTTCGGACACCACGAGTTCTTCCACGCCTGCACGCTGGTGGCCGCGATCTGCCACCACATCGCGATCTACTTCGCTCTCTACGCCTAGGGCCGCTGCGGCAAACGGCCCGGCGGTTCGCCGCCGGGCCGTTTTTTGCGCCTTTTGCGTACGGGGTAAGCGCCGATCCTCGTCGGCCTCGCCCGCCGGAGGTCAGCGGTACGCCGGCGGCGGAGGCGGCGGGACGTCGTCCTGGCGCATCTCGCGGTACTCGCTGGCGTAGGTCGCACCGGCCACCGGCGCGCCGCCGGTCGTCCGGGTGACCACCGTGCGCCGCCGGCTGTTCCAGAACCACAACGTGGTGACCAGCCCGACCAGCCCGGCCGCCATCAGGATCCAGCCGATCACGCTGATGTCCAGGCCGCTGATGTCCGCGTTGACGGCGAACGCCAGGATCGCCCCCAGAGCGAGCAGGAAGATGCTTGCGCCGATGCCCATCGGGCCCTCCTCGGTTGGTGCCGTTTCTACGACCACGGTGAATACGTCGATCGAGGCATACCCGTACGTGTGAGTTCCCAATCAGGCAAGCTGTCCTAATGACCTTGCGGACGCTGATCCTGCTACGCCACGCCAAAGCGGAGACTCCCGGCGAAGTACCCGATTTCGACCGGAGCCTCACCGAGCGGGGAACCTCCGACGCGGACGCGGCCGGCGCCTGGCTGGTCGACGAGCGACTGCACCCGGACCTGGTGATCTGCTCCCCGGCCAAGCGCACCCGGCAGACCTGGCAGGCCGCGTCGGTGGCGCTGGCCCAGGGCGACCGGGCGCACGGCGCGCCCGAGGTGCACTACGCCGACCAGCTCTATTACGGCGGCCGGACCGAGGTCTTCGACCTGCTGCACGCGGTGCCGGAGACGACCCGCACGATCCTGCTGGTCGGGCACAACCCGACAGTGTCCGAAGTGTCCGCCCTGCTGATCCCGGACGACCAGTGGGACGGCCTCGCGGTCGAGCTGAAGACCGCGGGCCTCGCCGTGCACACCAGCGAGGCCCCGTGGTCCGAGGCCCAGCCGAAGGGAATGCGCCTGTCCCGCCGGCACACCGCCCGAGGCTGAGCCCTCCGGCTACTTGCGGTACCAGGTGCGGGTCGTCGTGTACTTGACGTTGCCGAGCTTGTCGTAGGCCCGGACCTGCACCTTGATGGTCTTCTTCTGCTTCTTGGCGTTGACGCTGAGCACGTAGCCGGCCTTGGTGTCCGTGGCGACCACCTTGCCGTTGACGAGCAGCTCCACCCGGGCGATCCCGGACGCGTCCGAGGCACTCACGGAGACCTTGACCGTGCCCTTGACCTTGGCCTTGTTCTTCGGCGCCTTGGTGATCGACACCGACGGAGGGCGGTTGTCGACGATCAGCCGCTGGCTGTAGACGCGGGTGTGGCCGAACGAGTCGGTCAGCTTCCAGGTCAGATAGGCGTAGCTGTAGGCCGCGGTGGTCGGCACGCGGAACGAGTACGGCGCGGCCACGTCGGAGCCGTAGGACCGGCCGTTCACGAACAGCTCGACCGCGGCGTAACCGGAGGCGTCCCGGACCCCGTTCAGGGTGGCGGTAAACGTGCCGCGGACCCGGGCATCAGCCGCCGGCGCGAAGGACGTGGCCGTCGGGCCGTCCCGGTCGACCGTCACCGTCCTGCTGGTAGTCGACTGGTTGCCGACCTTGTCGGTGAGCCGCCAGGTCAGCTGGACCGGCCCGGAGGGCACGCCGGTCACCGGGATCTCGTAGGGCGCGGTGCTGGAGCTGCCGGCCGGCACGCCGTTGACCAGCAGCTCGACGGTCGCGACGCCGCTGGCGTCGCTGGTGCCCTCGGCGGTGGTGGTGAAGTCGCCGCCCAGGACGGCGCCCGCCTCCGGGCGGAACCCGTAGATGACCGGACCCTGCGCGTCGACCCGCACGGACCGCTGGAGCGTGGTGTCGTTGCCGGCCTTGTCCCGGACCACGACGGCGAGGTAGCCCGCGTTCGGCTTGATCTTGCCCACCCACCGGGTGGTGCCCTGGAGCTGCTGCAGCGTCGCGCCGTCCTGGCCGAACATCGTGGCGATGTCGGTGTCCGTCGTGGTGACGACCACATCGGCCGGAGAGGCCACGAGATCGCCGTCCTGCGTCGGCGTGAGCAGCGTGGCGACCGGGGCGGCCGTGTCCACCTGGACGGTGACGACGTGTTCGGCGGTGTTGCCGCCGTGGTCGGACACCCGGACGGTGATCGGCAGGGCGCCGTTGAAGCCGGCCGGCGGCGTCAAGACGGTCCCGGAGCCGATGGTGTGCACGCTCGCCGCCACCTGACCGTCGATCAGATAGTCGACGCGGTCGACGGCGTGGTCGTCGGTCGCGGCCGGGGTGACCAGCACCCCACGAGCCGGCACCAGCTGGCCCTCGGTCAGGCCGGTCGAGGTCAGCACCGGCGCCACCGTGTCGGTCGCACCGAGGTCGGTGAGCACACCGGGCGCGGTGATCCGGGGCGCGTGACCGGCCGGGTAGTCGGCGGTCAGCGGCAGGGCATTGGCCTCCACCGCCTTGCGCACCTCGGTCAGCGACGCGTCCGGCTTCACCGAGAAGCCGAGGGCGACGATGCCTGCGGCCACGGCGGTCGCCGCCGAGCTGCCGGCCAGGTAGGTCGGCTCGCCGGCCGCGTTCACCGCGCGGGCCATCCCGTTGACCGAGACGTCGACCCAGTGGTCCGTCGGGCTGTTCCGCGGGTAGGCCGCGCTGACCGTGCTGACCGCGAGCGCCGGCTCGTAGGCCGCCGGATAGTTCCGGGCGGTGGTGGAGTTGTTGCCGGCCGAGGCCACCACCATGGCGCCCTTCGCCGAGGCGTGCTCGACCGCGTCCCGCAGCAACTGGCTCTCGGTCATCGTGCTGAGCGAGGCGTTGACCACCCGGGCGCCGTGGTCGGCCGCCCAGGCGATGCCGGCCGCCGTGTCGGCGGTCGTCCCGACGGCCGGGTCGGCGCCGTTGTCGTGCAGCACCCGCACCGGCATGATCAGGCACTCGCCGCAGACGCCGGGCGCACCGAAGTCGTTGCCCCGGGTGCCGCCGATGACAGTGGCGGCCATCGTGCCGTGGCCGTCGTCGTCCGAGGCGTCGGTGTCGCCGTCGACGAAGTCGTACCCGGCGGTCAGCCGGGACACTGGCAGGTCGCGGTTGACCGTCACACCGGTGTCCACGACGGCCACGGTCACGTCGGGACTGCCGGACGTCCAGGTCCACGCCTCGGGGAGGTAGGACGTGACGATCGGCGCGCTGATGGTCTCCTCGTTGGCCCGGACGACGCCGTCGACCTCGGCGTACCGGACGTGTGCCGGATCGGCGGTCAGGCTCTCGATCATGCCCGTGGCGGCGCTGGCCGGCACCTGGACGGAGATCGCCCGCAGCGCGGTGATCGACTTGTGGCTGAGCGCCTTGTCGCCCAGCGCGGCCAGGACCGCCGCGGCGTCCGCGGTATCCACCAGGCCGATGTTGAGCCGTACGGCCTCCTCGGCGCCGGCGGCCGGAGCGGCTGCCATGCCGACCAGCAGGCCGGCGACGAGACATGACGAGATGATCCGCACCGATGCCCCCGCAATCGATCGACACGAGTATTTGCCAAGATCATACGTTTGCGTCGTGACGGTGGCGTAACCCCGTACGGTAAAGATCTGGGCACGACGAAGGCCGGCGGACGCCCTTGTCCGCCGGCCTACGTCTTTTTCAGGAGAGTGGGAAAAGCTCTAGGTCAGAACACGTCCTCGGACAGGTCCATCAGGTCCAGGTTGGTGTTCTCGATGATCCGGCGGTCGGAGCCGATCCGCGGCAGGATCTCCCGGGTGAAGAAGCGGGCCGCCGCCACCTTGCCGGTGTAGAAGTTCTTGTCGGCCTCGGACAGCTCGCCGTTCAGCGCCCGCAGCGCCACCTCGGCCTGGCGCAGCAGCAGCCAGGCGAGGATCACGTCGCCCAGGGCGAGCAGGATCCGGCGCGAGGTCAGACCGATCTTGTAGAGCTCGCGGGCCTCGCCGCCCTGCACCGCGGCCAGCCAGCCCATCGCCACGCCGAGGATCTGCTGCATCTCGCCGAGCGCCTTGCCCAGCGCCAGCCGCTCGTCCTTGAGCTGGCCGTTGCCGGCCTCGCTCTCCACGAAGCCCTGGATCTCCGAGGCGACCGTGCCGAGCGCCCGGCCGCTGTCCTTGACGATCTTGCGGAAGATCAGGTCGAGGCTCTGGATCGCGGTGGTGCCCTCGTACAGGGTGTCGATCTTCGCGTCCCGGACGTACTGCTCCAGCGGGTAGTCCTGGAGGAAGCCGGAGCCACCGAAGGTCTGCAGCGACTCGTGGCCGAGCAGCTCGTACGCCCGCTCCGAGCCGACGCCCTTGACCAGCGGCAGCAGGAAGTCGTTGACCTTCGCAGCGATCTTCGCGGCCTTCTCGTCGCCGGCCGCCTCGGCGATCGCGACCTTGTCCTGCCACGACGCCGTGTAGATCACCAGGGCGCGCAGGGCCTCGGAGTACGACTTCTGCAGCATCAGCGAGCGGCGTACGTCCGGGTGGTGGGTGATGGTGACCCGCGGGGCCGCCTTGTCACCGTTGGAGACCAGGTCGGCGCCCTGGACGCGGTTCTTCGCGTACTCCAGCGCGTTCAGGTAGCCGGTGGAGAGGGTGGCGATCGCCTTGGTGCCGACCATCATCCGGGCGTACTCGATGATCATGAACATCTGGCGGATGCCGTCGTGCTTGTCGCCGAGCAGCCAGCCCTTGGCCGGGGTGCCGTGCTCGCCGAAGGTCATCTCACAGGTGTTGGAGACCTTCAGGCCCATCTTGTGCTCGACGTTGGTGGCGTAGACGCCGTTGCGCTCGCCCAGCTCGCCGGTCTGCGGGTCGAAGTGGTACTTCGGCACGATGAACAGCGACAGACCCTTGGTGCCCGGGCCGCCCACGCCCTCGACGCCCACCGGACGCGCCAGGACATAGTGGATGATGTTGTCGGTCAGGTCGTGCTCACCCGAGGTGATGAACCGCTTCACGCCCTCGATGTGCCACGAGCCGTCCGGCTGCGGGATCGCCCGGGTGCGGCCGGCGCCGACGTCCGAGCCGGCGTCCGGCTCGGTCAGCACCATGGTCGAGCCCCACTGCTTCTCGACGAAGAGCTTGGCCCACTCCTTCTGCTCCGCGGTGCCCTCGGTGTGCGCCACGTGGGCGAACGAGGGGCCGGACGCGTACATCCAGATCGGGGCGTTCGAGCCGAGGATCTGCTCGGCGATCGCCCACCACAGGGTGCGCGGGGCGAACGTGCCGCCCAGCGAGCCGGGCAGGTCCAGCCGCCAGAACTCGGAGGCCATGAAGGTCTCGTACGACTTCTTGAACGACTCCGGCAGCGGCGCGGTGTGCGTCGCCGGATCGAAGACCGGAGGGTTCCGGTCAGCGTCGGTGTAGCTGGCCGCGAGGTCCTCGCGGGCCAGCCGGTTGACCTCGGCGAGCACGTCACGTGCGGTGTCCGCGTCGATCTCGTCGAACGGCGCCTGACCGAACGCCTTGTCCGCTCCGAAGACCTCGAACAGGTTGAACTGGAGGTCCCGAAGGTTGCTCTGGTAGTGAGTCATGGTGTCTGGCCCGCTCTCCGAACGCGAGTTACCCGTCAGTAACTAGCACTGTATTACTGATCGGTAGGCACCGACAACCCGGGCAGCGTTTTGTGTCGAACTCACCTGCCAGGGGACCCTGTCCGTCGGATCGAGGGCCAAACGTCTCCGATCAGGTGGTCACCAGTACAGCCGTTCGGCCATTTGCCTACTTCGACACGGGAACCACGTATCGCCCACCGATGAGGCTCGTTGCTCCGAATAGACAGCGGAGAACATTTCGCCGCACGCATCGAGGGGGGCGTTGCCATGTTCGCCACGATCAAGAGCCTGATTCCCGAGCCGCGTCAGGCGGGCCAGCCGCGCAACTACATCGGCCGGCACCGTCTGCCCGAGCCCGTCCCACCGCTGCCCGCGCCGACCTCGCCGGCCCCGGGCGAGCCCGAGGACAACGCCGCCTAACTCCCGGCGGCGCCGACTTCCCAGCTGGGTACGGGCACGGACGCACCGGCGTCCGGACCGGCGTACTCCAGCAGGACCAGAGCAATGTCGTCCTCCAGGCGGCCGTGCACCCAGTCGACCAGCGCGGTCTCCAGGGACGCCAGCCCGTCGCCGACCGTGCCGTGGCCCAGCAGGCGCCAGGCGCGGTCGGCGGTGGGGAAGAACTCACCCTCCCGGCGGGCCTCACCCAGGCCGTCGGTGAAGAGCAACAGCCGGTCGCCCGGCTCCAGCCGCTCCACCCGCGCCTTCACCTCGGGCATGAACCCGAGCGGCGGCGCCGGGGCCGGCGGCTCCAGCGGGATGACCAGCCCGCGGCGCAGCAGCAGCGGCGCCGGATGTCCACAGTTGACGATGGTGAGCGTGCCGCCCCGCTCCTCGACCAGGGCGGCGGTGACGAAGTCCTCGTCGCCCACGCTGCGGGCCACCGCCCGGTCCAGGTCCGCCACGATCGATTTCAGGTCGGCCCGCTCGTAGGCGACGTGCCGGTAGGAACCCAGGACGATGCTGGCCAGGCGGACCGCGTCCAGCCCCTTGCCGCGCACGTCACCGATGATGATCCGGACCCCGTAGGGCGTGTTCAGCGCCTCGTAGAGGTCGCCGCCGATGTCCGCGGCCGCGGTCGCCGAGATGTACCGCCCGGCCACCGCCAGCGCGCCGACCTGCGGGCCGATCGGGCGCAGCACCGCCTGCTGGGCCACCGAGGCGAGCTGCCGCAGCTCGGTGATCCGGTCGGCCTGCTGCTGCCGCTTCATCGCGCCGGCCACCGCGATCCCGGTGGCCAGCATGATGCCGAACAGGTAGACCATCCCGGCCGAGCCGGACGTGCCGGACTGGCCGACGAAGATCGCGCTGACCAGGGTGGCGATCACGCCGACACCGAGCACGTACTGCCAGGCGGCGAAGAGGGCGGCCAGCACCGGCGCGAGGGCGAGCAGGCCGGCGTAACCGACCTGGGTCCGGTCCGCGGACTCCACGGCGGACACGATCACGAGCAGCACGAAGGCCGCACCGAGTCCGGTGCGGTTCGCTGAACTCATCGGGCGGCGGCCCGGCGCGTTGGTAGGCATGGTTCCGCCGAACAGCATGCCCGATCGAGGTCACATCGGGCATCAACTTGACCCGTTGTCCGATCAGGTTCTGACCACCTGTCAGGTGCGGGGTCATTCGGTCGGTCCACGAGGGGCGGCGCGACGGTGACACGATGGCCCGGTGACCGACGATCTCCGTGACCGGCTGCGCCGCGCCTTCCGCTGGACCGACCCGGGCCCACCCAGCGATTATCTGGTCAGCGACCGGTCCGGCTGGTGGCGTGACCCGGTGATCCTGGACGGGCTCGGACCGGCGCTCGCCGATCTCTTCCGGTCCGACCGGCCGACCGTGGTGGTCTCGCCCGAGGTGACCGGATTCCTGCTCGGCCCGCTCGTGGCGCGCGCCCTCGGAGTCGGGTTCGTCGAGGCGTACCGGGCCGGCGCCCGCCGGGCCATCGCCGAACCGATGATCTGGGCCGAGGTCCCGGCCGACCACCGCGGCGACGTCCAGCAGCTCGGCGTCCGCCGCCGGCTGCTGGCCGACGACGACCGCGTCCTGGTGGTCGACGACTGGGCCGCGACCGGCGCCCAGGCGCGTGGCCTGCGCACCCTGCTCGGCGACCGCTATCTGGGCACCGCCGCGATCGTCGACGAGTGCCCGCCGCCGGTCACCGCCGAGCTCACCATCCGCAGCCTGCTGTCCGGCGCCGACCTCGACCCCTGACGCGACACCGCCCGACCCCGGACCGCGGCGCGCTTCCAGCCCGCCGCGCCCCACCGGACCCCGGCTTGGGTACGACCGGAGCACCCGCCCACCTCGACCATCCACTTGGGAAGCAGGATGCCGGCGTCAGCCCTGCTCCCCGGCGCGCTCAGCAGCCGAGTCGTCACCAAGCCGAGTCGCTCGCCGGCGGCATGCCCGGGTCGGGGCGCGCTCAGAGCGGGCGCGGCCGTCGGCGGGGTGCTCAGCGCGGACGCGGCCGTCGGCGAGGTGCTCGGCGGCCGCGCCGGGCGGTCAGTACTTGCGCTGGTAGCCGGCGAGGGCACCGCGGCTGATCTGCCAGCCGACCGCGGCGTAGGTGGCCAGGCCCTGCTGCACATAGGGATCCTGAGCGATCACCTCGTGCGCCTCGGCCTCGGTGTCCACATCCAGCAGGATGATGCCGCCCACCGGCGGATCCTGCCGCCCCGCGGTGACCGACAGCCCCCGCTCCTCCAGCCCGGCGACGAACGCGAGATGCGCCTCCCGAGCCTGGTCAACCTCAGCAAGCGGCTTCTGGTACGTCGAAATCATCAGATACACCGCGTCATCGTAGATCGCCCGTCCGGCCACCTCCCGTCCCGCGACCAAGCTCACCCGCAGACCCGTCCGGAGCCTGCGCCAGCCGCCCGATACGGCCCCGCGGAGTTCCGCGATACGAAAGAGGCGCGGCAAGCTCCGAGCGGAGCGGACCGGTGGCCGTCCGGATGGTTCAGTTTTGGGATGATCGGGATAGGTTTCCGGGGTGCAGATCCAGATCATCGCGGCGCCGGATCCGGGGCTGGTCGCGGCGGCCACGCGGCGGCGGTTGCGGACTCCGGTGCTGGTCGCCCGATGTGCGGGGTGGGCCCTGCTGGCGGTGACCGTGCTGGTTCAGGTGGCGACCGGGCTGCTGCAGCCGGGACTGCTGGCGGGCGGGGTGGTGCTCGCCGTGCTGGTGCCGGTGGTCCTGCTGAACCGGACGGCGCGACGGTCACTGCGGCACGGCCGGCTGACCACCTATGAGATCAGCGACGGCGGGGTGGCGCGGTCCAGCGAGGCCGGGCGGCACGCCTACGCGTGGCGGGCGTTCCGCAGCGTGGAGGCGCTGTCCGGGCAGTTGATGTTCGGGCTGCGCGGCGGCCGGTGGGTGCGGGTGCCGACGACCGGGTTGAGCCCGGCCCAGGTGGAGCAGGTCCTCGGGACCGCGTTCGCCCAGGGCCTCCGCGTGCACCGCTGATCCGCCGGCCTCCGCCGCACCGCTCACTTCCGGGGACTCCGCGTACACCGCTCACCTCCGGGCGGTGTGCGTTCACGCTTGCGGGCGAGCGTGCTCACGGCGTACCGAAATCGTCGTGGGCGGCTCGTGCCGGAGCGGACCGTGAGCGGGAGGCGAAGTTCATCCGTCCGGAGGACGGGCTGGCCGTGCGGGCCGGCGACAACCCGCACGGCGCGGGGTCAGCGGGTGGGCCAGGTGCGGAAGTTCATCGACGAGCGGCTCGGGGTCGGGCCGCGCTGGCCCTGGTAGCGGGAGCCGTAGACGGCGGAGCCATACGGGTGCTCGGCCGGGCTGGAGAGCCGGAAGATGCAGAGCTGACCGATTTTCATCCCCGGCCAGAGCTTGATCGGCAGGTTCGCCACGTTGGACAGCTCCAGCGTTACGTGACCGGAGAAGCCCGGGTCGATGAAGCCAGCCGTGGAGTGGGTGAGCAGGCCGAGGCGGCCCAGGCTGCTCTTGCCCTCCAGGCGCGCGGCCAGCTCCTGACCGAGGGTGATCACCTCGAGCGTGGAGGCCAGCACGAACTCGCCCGGGTGCAGCACGAACGGCTGACCGTCCTCGACCTCGACCTCGGCGGTCAGCTCGTCCTGCTGCTCGGCCGGGTCGATGTGGGTGTAGAGGTGGTTGTTGAAAACCCGGAAGAAGCGGTCCAACCGCACATCGATGCTGGACGGCTGCATGAGCGACGGCTCGAAGGGCTCGAGCGAGAGGCTGCCGGATTTGATCTCGGCCACCAGGTCACGGTCGGAGAGCAGCATCGCAACACCATACCGACCTGCGCTTTGCCGTCGTTTCGGTGGTTGTCCCCCGATCGGCGCGTTCGCTGGCCGTCTCGAACGTATGTTCGATAGAATGGCCGCATGGCTTCCTGGTCCGAATTCGCCGCCGCCGAGCCGTCGCTCGCCGCCGGCATCCGTGCGCTCCTGCAGCAGTACGGCCCCGGCATGGGCTACCTCGCCACCATCCGTCCCGACGGCGGCCCGCGAGTGCACCCGATCTCGCCGGTCTTCGCCGGCGCGGGGCTGTATTGCTTCCTGGTCAACTCGCCGAAACGCCGCGACCTGGAGCGCGACCCCCGCTATGCGCTGCACTCCTATCCGCCGGAGGAGAGCGACGACGAGGCCTATCTGTCCGGCCGGGCCATGCCGGTCCGCGACCCGCGCACCATCACGGCGATCGCCGGAGCGCTGCGCGCCTCGCCGGATGTCGACTGGCGGCTGTTCGAGCTGAGCGTCGAGTCGGCGACCCTGCGCCACCACGGCCCGTCCGGCGCGGTGCCGCTCGCCGCCGCCCCGCTACCGATTCCGATCGCCCAGACCTGGCGGGCACCCAGCAAGTTACCGCGCACCCTCGCCATGGCGGGCTGAGGCGGGCACATCGTGGGGTGGTTCCGCCACAGAGTCGGATAATCGGGTACAGTGATGCCCGCTGCGGGTGTAGTTCAATGGCAGAACATCAGCTTCCCAAGCTGACAGCGCGGGTTCGATTCCCGTCACCCGCTCGGAGTGGCGAGGGTCCTGTGTCCGCGGAGAGCGCGGACTGGGGCCCTCCTCGCATTTCTTGCCTGGGGGCCGAGCCCCCAGACCCCGCGTTACGGCGGTGACTGTTCGCCGGCCGGGTTCCGGATCGTTGGTGGCCTTCGCTTCGCTCGGCGGTCTCCCTGGTCACCACCCCGACGGAGAGCACCGCCAAGTCCCGCCTCGCCACCCAGCGCGTCTGACCACGCCGGACTCGCTCCTTTCACCGGCTGTCACTGGCTGCCTCCGGCGCCCCGCCTGCGCCCCGCCTGCGCCTCTCGCCCACCACCTCAGGCGCCACCGCCCGCGCCCTGCGCCGGGCGCACCCTGCGCGAAGCCGTCACGCGAGCACCAGTCCCGGCCGGTGCCGCCGTCGGCCAGCCCGCTCCGGGCCGCCACCCGCACCCATCGCTGGACGCGCGTCGCTGGCTGGTCGCCTTCTCGGTTCTGCGCTTGTGGTCAGGTCGCGGCGGCGGGCGGGGCGGCCGGGCAGACCGATAGGCGGCGGGCGGTGCCGCTGGACAGACCGATAGGCGGCGGGCGGTGCCGCTGGACAGACCGATAGGCGGCGGGCGGGGCGGCCGGACAGACCGATAGGCGGCGGGCGGTGCCGCTGGGCAGACCGATGGACGGCGGGCGGTGCCGCTGGGCGGATCGATGGGCGGCGCTCATGGCGTTCGATCTTGGGGGCGGATAAGATCCGCGGGACATTGGCGTGGGAACGGGGCAGTAGCGTCGCGGCCGAGGCGGGCGCGACTGTCTTCTACGGGGAGGCCGCGGTGCGGGGGAACGGGCGGGATCGGCGAGTGCTTCGGGCGGCGGTGGCTGCGGCGGGGGCATTCGGGCTGGTCACGACGGTTGGCATGAGTGGGCTGGGCAGCCCGGCTCTGGCCGCGGAGGCTAGCAGCGCGGCGCTGACCACGAGGACAGGCAGCGCGGCGCTGGCTGCGGGGTCCGGCAGTGTGGCGGCGGATGGCGCTGTCGTGGTGCCGGCGGCGGAGCGGGCCGTGCCGCGCGCCACCCAGGTGCTCAACGCGGGTGCGACCGGCTTCCTGTGGATTCAGGAGGGGGACGACCGGCTGTTCTGGACGGAGTATGCGACCGGGGTCACCACCGCGCTTCCGCAACGGCTGTCCGCGACCGTCAAATACGACGTCTACAACGGGTACTTCTCGTTCCTGGAGCAGTCGTTCCAGACCTTCCGGGTGGCGGACACCCACACCGACACCGTGGCGCTGTACTACCCCGCGCCGGCGCCGCACGTCGCGCTGACCGCGAAAGGGCAGACGCGGACCGTGGAGATCCCGGCCGGGCAGGAGTACCAGCGGGTCTTCGGCGAGACGGTGGTGACCACCGACGCGGCCGGGGTCTGGCACCTGCTCCGGGACGGCGCTGACACCGCGGTGACCGGGCTGCCGGACGGCGCCACCGACTTCTCCGTCGAGGACGCGGACGCCGCCGACTTCATCCTGCGGTACCGCTCCGACGAGAAAACCCAGTTCAGCATCGTCAACGTGGCCACCGGCGCGGCAACCCGGCTGCCCGACCGGTACGACGGGTCGGCCGACGACTGGGAGGTGTCCGGGTTCCGGCTGACCCCGGATTCGTTGCTGCGCCTACGCACCGGCCGGAGCTCTCTCGACGTCTACCGACGCTCGGACCTGTCCGCCCCGGTCCGGACCGTGGACAACGGCTCCATGGCCGTCTACGACAACGTGCTCGGCCTCACCGGGTCCACGCTGCTCGCCGTCGAGCCGGTCCACGCCAGCTCCGGCGACCACCGGGGCCGGGAGCTGTGGGCCCTTCCGGTCGACGACCCGGACGCCTCGTTGACCCTGGTGATGAACCCGGCCGCCGGTGAGATCACCCAGCTGCCGGACGGATCGGTGCTGGTGGCCGGCGCTGAGAAGTACCTCGCCGAGGGTGACCTCGACTGGGGCTTCTACCGGATCGCCCAGGGCCCCGGCGCCACCGTGACCCGGACCCGGGTCGCCGAGATCGCCCCGGCGCCCGCGCGGGTCTACGGGCTGGCGCTCGGCAGCGGCATCCTGACCAGGGCCACCAGCGGGTCCTACTACCACCCCGGTGACCAGTACGGCACCTACCAGAGCACCTGGCTGGCCACCAGCGGCGCACGGGACATCGTGAAGTCCACGGTGGACGGCTACGTCAACGGGCGGGACGGCAACTGTTCCACCGACGACGGGCCGCGCTGCGTCCGGATGTTCGCCGACGGGACCGGTTTCCACGGACGGACCGAGGGCGACTACTCCAACAAGACCGTGCTGCTGGCGAACGGAAGCACCGCCGGCGGGCCGAGCGTCGACACCAAGCTGTCCAGCCCGCAGCTGACCGACCTCTCCGGCCGCTGGGGCGTGGTCCGTTCCGGGACCGGCGGCTCGCCGTACCTGGTGGACTTCTCCGCCGCCACGTCGACCCGGCAGAACGCGACCGCCACCGCGGTCTGGGGCTCGCTGGTCTGGAACGCCACCGAGACCGGGCAGGTGACCGCGAACAACGCGGAGACCTTCACCACCCGGGACGACTGCGCGCCCGCCGAGCTGCAGGCCGTCGGCCGGTACGTCTACTACGCCTGCTCCTCGTCCGGCGGCGTCTACGACCGGGTCACCAAGGGGATCACCCCGGCCCCGACCGGCAACGTCCAGCTCGGCGACGGCTTCCTGGCGCAGTCCACCGACGCCGACGGCCTCAAGCTCGTCGACCTCGCCGGTGGCGCCGAGCGGGTCCTGGTCCCGGCCGCCGAGCTGCCGATGTTCAGCCGCCCCGGGTACGACTGGGCGGTGGACCGCTTCGGCGGCGGGGTCGCCTACGTCGACGCCACCGAGCGGGTGCACGTGCTGGACACCGGCATCCGGGCCGGCGCGCTGACCGCGATCGACTCGGTGCTGGTCGAGGGCCGGGCGACCTGGTGGCTGTCCAAGCCGGCCGGGTCCTGGCAGCTGACCCTCCGCAACGCGGCCGGCGCCACCGTCCGCACGCTGAGCGGCTCGGAGGCCCGTGGCTCGATCGCCGCGAGCTGGACCGACGCCGGGGTGGCGGGCTGGACGCTGACCGCGCAGCCGGCCGACGGGCAGGGCGCGGCGCTGAGCCTCTCCGGCGGCACGCCGCCGCCGGCCCCGGCGAACCCGCCGGTCAAGGCGACCAAGGCGCCGGCGATCAGCGGCACCGTCGCGGTCGGCACCACGCTGCGCGCCGCCACCGGCTCCTGGACCCCGGCACCGACCGGGTACGCCTACCGCTGGACCGCCAACGGCGTCACGATCAAGGGTGCGACCAGCGCCTACCTCCCGATCACCGCGGCCCTGCTGGGCAAGCGCCTGAGCGTCACGGTGACCGCGAGCCGGGCTGGTCACCCGTCCGGGACGGCGTCCTCGGCGCTCACCCCGGCGGTGGCCAAGGGCAAGGCGCCCCGGGCCACCACCCGCCCGAAGATCACCGGTACCGCGAAGGCCGGCCGGAAGGTGACCGTCTCGGCCGGCGCCTGGTCGCCGAGGGCGGACTCCTACCGCTACCAGTGGCGGGTCAACGGCAAGCTGGTCGGCACCGGGAAGACGCTGAAGCTGACGAAGTCGATGCGCGGCAAGAAGCTCACCGTGACGGTGATCGCCCGCCGGGCCGGCCATCTGGACGGCCGGTCCACCAGCAAGACGGTCACCGTCAAGCGCTGACGGGTCAGAGCCGGGCCTGGCGGCGGGCGGTGTCCGTGGCCAGGCCGAGCAGCAGCGCCGGTGGCAGGGCGGTGATCGCCAGGTCCACCGCGACCATGGTCCAGCTGTAGACGTCGCCGATCAGCAACTGACCGAGCGAGATCAGCAGGGTGGACAGGTAGAGCAGGCCGAGCGCCATGGCGACCCGCTCGTCGACGGCCAGCCACAACAGACCGCCGAGCGGGAGGGCCATCAGCAGGCCGAAGCGGATGATGCCGGCCACCTCGGGGAGGAACTGGCCGCCCGCCGCGGTGAGGATCGCGACCAGCAACGGCGCCAGCGGCGCGTACGCCAGCAATCCGGTGGCCGGCCGCGGCCGGCGTCGCGTCAGGGTCGCGAGCAGCGCGGCGGCCGCGAGGAAGTGCCAGAAGCCAAGGAAGCCGGCGGGCAGCAGCACGATCGCGGCGGCCAGGTGCCGGCGGCGGAGCGCCAGGGCCAGACCGAGCAGGCCGGACAGCCCGAGAACCAGGGGCGGGACCGCGGGAAGGCCGTGGATCAGGGCCGGGACCGCGGGAAAGCCGTGGACCAGGGCGGACAGGTAGTAGATCGACGGCTCGGCCAGACCGAAGACGATCAGCATCAGGGCGCCGGTCCGGATCGCGGTCAGCCAGCTCTCCCGGGGCGGTGTGCCGGGCATCCGGGCGGCCCGCATCCGCAGCGCGGTGATCGTCAGCGCGAGCATCTCGCGGGGCGCGTGCCGCCGGCCGCCACCGTCCTCGGCCATCTCCAGCAGGGTGTCCAGCATCTCGGCGCCGCGCGTGCGACGGAAGTCCGCCGGGTAGAGCCACAGCAGGCGGCGATAGGTCGTCTCCAGCGAGGTGGTCATGTCCACCCCAGGGAGGTCCGCGGGATCACCACGCTGGCCGCCTCGGCCAGCCGGGCCGCCTCGAACCGCAGGGCGGCCAGGCCGTCCGGGGTGAGCGCGTAGTAGCGCCGGACCCGGCCGTTGACCGTCTCCTCCCGGACCACCCGCACGTAGCCCTCGCCGGCCAGCCGGTCGAGCGCGGTGTAGAGGGTGCCGGTGGCCGGCCTGACCCGCCCGTGTGACAGCTCGGCGGCCCGCTTGATGATCGCGTAGCCGTGCAGCGGCTCGTCCTGCAACGCGGCCAGGATGAAGTACGTCGGCTCCCGCATCGGATGCACCATGCCGGCACCCTATACGTAATCCGGCTACATATGTAGTCCAGCTACTTATGCGCCGATGTCCAGGAAGACGTTGTCGATCTCGCCGGCGAACTGGTCGTTGCCCCGGCCCGGCCCCTTGCCGCCGACCCGGAGCGGCTCCGCGTTCGCGATCGACAGCATCGGCGGCACCGGCACCGAGGCGGCCGGCACGCCGTCCACCAGCATGGTCAGCCGGTTCTCGGTGCGGTTGCACTCCAGGTCGTGCCAGCGCCCGTCGGCCACGTCCACCTGCGGCTCGGCACGGTAGATCCGGGCCCGCTCGCCGGCCATCACGCAGCTCGGGTGCCCCTGCCGGTGGTCGACCTGGAGCTTGAACTGGCTGACCCCGCCGACCGAGTAGCCCTTCTGCAGCACGTTCGCCCCGTCGGCCAGGTCGGCGTGGGTCATCAGGACGGACGCGCCGTACCGGAGCGGGCGGCGGCCCGGGTTCAGGCTGTCGTCCCGCTGGCCTTCGAGGATCGCCCGGGGGCAATCCCGTTCCCGCGGGAGGGTGCATCGGTCCGGGTAGGCGACGGCCAGGCCGGCCCCTTCCGGTACGAGACGTAGCGTCCCGCCGTTCTGCCCGAGCGGCCGCAGCTCGTGCTGCCCACCGGTGTCCTGGATCGGCTCGCCGACGCCGCGGTCGAAGTCGTAGCGCAGCGACACCGGGGTGCTGGCCACCCGCACCCGGCCCAGGTCGGCCGGGGCGGGAAAGGGGGTGGTGGTGGTCAGCACGCCGGCCGACGGCGGGGGCAGCAGGTGGTAGGCCGGCCGGGCACGGGCCGGCGCGCTGAGCGACTGGGGGGTCAGGAGGAGAGCGCCGGCCAGGACCAGGGTCGTGGACAGGGCGCCGATCGGAAGGGCACGCCGCCGGGAGGGAAGCATGGGGCTATTGTCCGCATTGTCGCTTGGCCCTCGTGTCGAAACTCCGGACACGGCACAGACCACCCGTACGCGTTCGTCCGAACTGCCGAACCCGAAAGGCCAAGCCGTAACCCCTCAGGATTCAGCGCCGCCCGGCCGGATGCCCCGCCCCGGCCGGCTCGCCGACCACCGCGTGCAGCACGTCGTCCAGGGTGATCACGCCGAGCGGCCGCCGCCCGTCACTGACCAGCACGATGTGCAGCCGGTCCCGCCGCATGGTGAGCAGCAGATCGGCCAGGCTGCGCTCCGGCGACACCACCGCGAGGGGACGGATCACCTCGGCCGGGATCGGCAGGCGCCGCTGCGCGCCGGCGTAGCCGAGGATGTCCTTGACGTGCACGAAGCCCAGCACCCGGCGGGTGTCCCGCTGCACCACCGGGAAGCGCGACCGGCCGCTGCGGGTGGCCACCGCCTCCAGGGTCGCCGGGGACACGTCGGCGGCCACCGTGGTCACCCGGGACCAGGGCAGCAGGGTGTCGGCCGCGGTCCGGCTGCTCAGGCCGAGGGCGGCGTGGATCCGGGCGTACTGCTCCGAGCCGAGCAGGCCCTCGCTGCGCGCCTGGGTGACCATCCCGGCCAGCTCCTCGGCGGTGAAGACGGTCTTCACCGCGTCGGTCGCCTCGATCTTCCACAGCTTCAGCACCGTGCGGGACGCCCAGCGCATGGCGACCAGCAGCGGCTTGGTCGCAGTGCAGAACGCCAGCATGAACGGGCCCAGGATGAGGGCCGAACGCTCCGGACCGGCCAGCGTGATGTTCTTCGGCACCATCTCGCCGATCACCGTGTGCAGGAAGACCACGACCAGCAGGGCCAGCACGAAGGCCACCGGGTGCACGGCGCGCTCGGGCAGCCCGGCCGCGTGGAACGGGCCCTCCAGCAGGTGGGCCAGGGCCGGCTCGGCGATCGCGCCGAGCGCCAGCGAGCAGATCGTGATGCCGAGCTGCGCGCCGGCGATCATCAGCGGGATCTGGTTCATCGCGGAGAGCGCCCAGCGGGCCGCCTTGGACGTGGCGGCCAGCGGCTCCAGCGCGGTCCGCCGGGAGGCGATCAGCGCGAACTCGCCACCGACGAAGAGGCCGTTGCCGAGCAGCAGCACGGCCGTGATGATCACGTTAGTCATCGGCCGGCTCCTCGGCCGGGGCGACCATCCGGACCTGCTCGATCCGGTGCCGGTCGACCTCCATCACGGTGAACTCCCACCCGTGCTCCTCCAGGGACTCGCCGACCACCGGGATGTGGCCGAGCCGGGCGAGCAGGAAGCCGGCCAGCGTCTCGTAGGGGCCCTCGGGCAGCACGAACCCGGTCTGCTCGAGCACCTCGTCCTCCCGCAGCAGGCCGTCGACCAGGAACGTCTTCTCCCCGCCCGGGGCGGTCAGCTCCGCGGTGCCGGTCTCGGCCAGCTCGGTGTCGTACTCGTCGGCGATCTCCCCGACCAGCTCCTCGATCAGGTCCTCGACGGTGACCACGCCGTCGGTGCCGCCGTACTCGTCGACCACGATGGCCAGGTCCGCGTCGGCCGCCCGGAGCGCGGCCAGCACCTTGTCGAGACCCAGGCTTTCCGGTACGAGCACCGCCTCCCGGGCCAGCGCCGACACCTTGGTCGCGGCCCGCCGCTCGGGCGGCACCCCGAGGGCGTCGTTGACCCCGGCCACGCCGGTCACCACGTCGAGCGTGTTCTCGTACACCGGGAAGCGGGTGTGCCCGGTCTGCCGGGCCACCGTGATCAGGTCGGCGACGCTGGCCGTGGTCTTCAGCCCGACCACGTCGACCCGCGGGGTCATCGCCTTCGCCGCGCGTTTCTCGCCGAACCGAATGGTCCGGCGCATCAGGGTCGCGGTGTCGGTGGGCAGCGCGCCGGCCCGGGCGCTGATCGCCGCGAGCAGCCCCAGCTCCTCCGGTGAGCGGGCGCTGGCCAGCTCCTCCTGCGGCTCGATGCCGATCCGGCGGACCAGCCAGTTGGCCGTCCCGTTCAGCGCGGTGATCATCGGCTTGAAGAGCCGGGAGAACCCGCGCAGCGGGGCGGCGGTGGCCAGCGCCAGGCCCATCGGCCGGGCGAGCGCCGCGTTCTTCGGCACCAGCTCGCCGAAGAGCATCGACACCAGGGTGGCCACGACCAGCGCCAGCACGTGCGTGACCGTGTCGGTCGCGGACCCGGCCACCGGCTCGACCACCGGCGTGATCAGCCGGGACAGGGCCGGCTCGGCCAGGTAGCCGGTGAGCAGGGCGGTCAGTGTGATGCCGAGCTGGGCGCCGGAGAGCTGGAAGGAGAGCTCGTGCAGCGCGGCGCGGACCGTCCCGGCGCGGCGGTCACCCGCGGCAGCGCGCTGATCGATCTCCGCCCGGTCGACGGTGACCAGCCCGAACTCGGCGGCCACAAAAAACGCGTTGCCCACCGTCAGCAGCGCGAAAGCCACCAGCGGGAGCACCGCGGTCAGGAGCAGGCCGTCCATGATCGCTTCACCTCGGCCCTCATTCTGCCGGACTCGGACCTTCCGGTACTAACCCAGTGGATGACAGCGCGATCTAACTTCGAGGAATGAACCTCCTCGAAGAGCTGCTCCTGCTGGCATACGACGACGAGGGCCGCAAGATCCATGACAGCACCCGTCTGGATTTCGGCCTCGGCGGCGCATTGTTGCTGGAACTGGCCCTGTCCGGCCGGATCGACGTGGCCGACAAGAAGGTGGTCGTGGTCGATGCGAGCCCGACCGGCGACCCGCTGGTGGACGACGCGCTGACGCGGATTGGCGACGACGCCCGCCCCCGCAAGCCCGGGCACTGGGTGAGCAAGCTCGCAAAGGGGACACGCCAACGTGTCCTGGATCACCTGGTTTCGGCCGAGATTCTGCGGGTCGAGCACGGCACGGTGCTCTGGATCTTCCCCAAGACGACGTACCCGGCGGCCTACGGGACGGAACCGGCGGCCGAGACCGACGCCCGGCAGCGGATGCGGGGGGCGGTGCTGAGTGACGGGGCGGTGGATGTCCGTACCTCGGCTCTCTGTGCTCTGGTCGCCGCGACCGAGCTGGACCGCAAGGTCTTCGCGGACCTGGACCGGCGGCGGGTCAAGGCCCGGTTGAAGCAGATCAGCGACGGCGACTGGGCCTCGGCCGCGGTGCGCCGGGCGATCCAGGACGTGCAGACCGCGATCATGGCCGGCGCGGTCGCCGCGACCACGGTGGCCGCCACCGGCTGACCAGCGGTGCAACAAAACGGCCGGCCTCCCTCGGGAGACCGGCCGTTTCACGTGAATCGAGCCGTCAGGCTTCCTGCTTGAGCGAGCGCAGCAGCACGGTGGCCACGTCGACCACCTCGACCTCTTCCTGCTTGCCCTTGCCGGTCACCCCGTCGCCGATCATCGTGTAGCAGAACGGGCAGCCCACGGCGATCGTCTTCGCGCCGGTGGCCAGGGCCTCCTCGGTGCGCTCCACGTTGATCCGCTTGCCGATCCGCTCCTCCATCCACATCCGGGCGCCGCCGGCGCCGCAGCAGAAGGAACGCTCCTGGTTACGAGGCATCTCGACCAGGTTCGCCGCCTCGCCGAGGACCTCGCGCGGGGCGTCGAAGACCCGGTTGTGCCGGCCCAGGTAGCACGGGTCGTGGTAGGTGACGTCGCCCTCGATCGGCTGGACCGGGGTGAGCTTGCCCTCCTTGACCAGGTGCGCCAGCAGCTGGGTGTGGTGGACCACCTCGACCTCCAGGCCGAGCTGCTCGTACTCGTTGCCCAGGGTGTTGAAGCAGTGCGGGCAGGTCGCGACGATCCGCTTGACCTTCTTCTCGCCGAACGCCTCGGTGAGCGTCTCGACGTTCTGCTGGGCCAGCATCTGGAAGATGAACTCGTTGCCGATCCGGCGGGCCGGGTCACCGGTGCAGGTCTCGCCCTCGCCGAGGATGGCGTAGTTGACGCCGGCCTCGTGCAGCAGCGTGGCCACCGCGCGGGTGGTCTTCTTGGCCCGGTCCTCGAACGCGCCGGCGCAGCCGACCCAGAACAGGTAGTCGAAGTCCTCGACCTCGCCGACCCGCGGCACCTCGAAGTCCAGGCCCTTGGTCCAGTCCTCGCGGGTGTTCTGCGGGGCGCCCCACGGGTTGCCCTTGTTCTCCAGGTTGCGGAGCATGACGCCGGCCTCGGACGGGAACGACGACTCGATCAGCACCTGGTAGCGGCGCATGTCGACGATGTGGTCGATGTGCTCGATGTCGACCGGGCACTGCTCGACGCAGGCGCCGCAGGTGGTGCAGGACCAGAGCACGTCCGGGTCGATCACGCCGTTCTCGTCGACGCCGCCGATCAGCGGGCGGTTGCCCTCGGCCAGCGACAGCACGTCCAGGTGGGCGAGCTGCGCCTCGGTGGCCTTCTCCTCGCCGGTCAGGTCCTTGCCGCCGCCGGCCAGCATGTACGGCGCCTTCGCGTACGCGTGGTCGCGCAGCGACAGCACCAGCAGCTTCGGCGAGAGCGGCTTGGCGGTGTTCCACGCCGGGCACTGCGACTGGCAGCGGCCGCACTCGGTGCAGGTGGAGAAGTCCAGCAGGCCCTTCCAGGTGAACTGCTCGACCTGCGCGACACCGAACAGGTCCTTCTCCGGGTCGGCCTCCTCGAAGTCGAGCGGCTTGCCCTCGCTCATCATCGGCTTCAGCGCGCCGAGGCCGGAACCGGCCGGCTTCTCCGGGCTGCGCTTGAAGAAGATGTTGAAGAACGCCAGGAAGCGGTGCCAGGCCACGCCCATCGTCGGGTTCAGCGAGATGGTGATCAGCCAGCCCATCGAGATGAGCAGCTTGACCAGCGCGACCCAGGTGGGGCCGTCCTCCCAGGCGGGCATGACGCTGCCGATGGCGTGCGACAGCGGGGCGGCCCACACCGGGTACGGGAAGGTGTCGTTGGCCACCTTCAGCCCGCGGATCAGGAAGCCGCAGACCAGCACGCCGACGATGATCGACTCGACGAAGTAGGCCTGCCACATGGTCGAGCCGAGGAACCGGCTGCGCTTCACCGCGCCCGGCTTCTGCCGCTGGCGCACGAAGATGAGGTAGAGGATGCCGATCGTGCCGAGGATCCCGAACCACTCGGTGACGAACCCGAAGATCGTCCAGTGCCCGATGATCGGCAGCTCGCCGTCCGGCGTCACCGCCTCGAAGTAGGCCTCGAGGACCAGCGACGACAGGACGATGAAGGAGAACATCACGAACCAGTGGGCGGCGCCGATGGCGCTCCACTTCAGCATCCGGGTATGCCCGACCGACTCCCTGAGCAGGGTCTTGGTCCGGGTGCCCTTGTCGGTGAACCGCTCGGGCGCGGGCTGGCCCGATCGGATCACCTTGGTGATCGTGAGAACGGCACGCACCGCCAGGGCGACGGCCACCACCGTGACCGCCACCGACAAGACGGTGGCGATGATCTGCGCGTAGCCCATGTGTGTTGTGCCTCCTCGGTCGGCTGGGCGCCAGCCTATGTTACCCATGAGTAATAGGCCGGTGCGCGCCACCGGTCAAGGACCTGTGGCACTTCAGCCAAAAGCGCACCCCACGCCGGGCGGGGGTGCGCTTGGTGCAGACGAATCTACTTCCCGGCTCAGCGCCAGCGGGAGAGAATGCCCAGCGACGCCACCATGCAGCCGAAACCGACCGCCAGGTTCCAATACCGCCAGCTCTCCACCGGGTACTCCTGGGAGGACAGGTAGTAGATGACCAGCCAGGCGATGCCGACCACGATCAGCGTCACCGCGGTGGCGGGCAGCCAGACCGGGCTCGGCTTCTTGGACGCGGCCGCGACCGCCGGACGGATGTCCGAGGGCGGCGTGTAGACCTTCTTCTTACGAACCTGCGACTTGGGCACGGAACTCTCCTGAGGGCAACAAGTGGTGAACAACCACCGGTGAGCGGCTCCGGGGACTCCGAATGCTGCCCGTGGCGAATACTGTTCGCCAGCTAGCGTAATCAAGACAGCGTGCGGACAGGCACCCGCCGGGGCGAGAAAATCCCCGGCGTCGACTCTCGCGGGAGGCCGGGTGGCTTTTCAAGGTGGACGCGACGGCGCCTCCTGGCAGCTCGCGCTGCGGCGCGCGGCCCGCGGGCTGCGGCCGCGCCGCGGCGGCCGGCGGACCGTCTGGTCGGTCGGGGTCCCGCTGATCGCGCTGGCCGCGGGCCTGCTCTTCACCACGTCCGCGACCACCGCCGGGGGCACCGCGCTGCGCGACGACCGGCGGCCGCAGCTGACCCAGGTGATCGCCGACAAGCGCGACCGGCTGGCGGAGAGCGAGAAACGCGCCGCCGCCCTGCGCGCCGGCGTCGACGCCGAGGCGGCCCGGCTCGCCGAGGTGGACACCCCGGTCAAGGAGGCCCGCGAGCGCGCCGACGCGATCCGCGAGCCGGCCGGGTTCACCGCCCTGCACGGCCCCGGCCTGACCGTCGTCCTGAACGACTCACCGCGGCGCGGATCCGACTTCGGCGACAACGCTCCGGACAACGACGATCTGGTCGTTCACCAGGGCGATGTCCAGGCCGTGGTGAACGCGATGTGGGCCGGTGGGGCGGAGGCCATGACGATCATGGATGTCCGCGTGATCAGCACGAGCGCGGTACGCTGTGTCGGCAATACGCTGCTCCTTCACAACCAGGTTTTCTCCCCACCCTTCAAGATCACAGCAATCGGCGAACCCACAGCGATGCATCGCGCGTTGGAGTCCGCAGAAGGAGTCAGGCAGTTCCGCGAGGCCGTCACCGACTTCGGGCTCGGTTACGCGGAGAGAAACGAAAAGGACGTGACAGTGCCGGCGTACGACGGGTCGACCGACCTCCGATCCGCACAGGCTGCCCAGTGACGAGCACGCCCGCGGAATACCCGGGGAGCAGCAGCCCGACCGGCCGGGGACGGCACCGTGCTCCCGACTCCGAGGCGCAGACCGCGTACATCCCGCGGCTCAGCGACGCGTCACCGGACGGGGTGCCCGGTGGGCCGCTGACCCCGCCGGTGGGCCTCGGGGCGAACGTGAGCCCGAGCCCGGCCGCCCCGTCCCGCTCCGCCCGCCTGCCGGAGACCCTGCCGAGCGCGGCCCAGCCGGACCTTCCGCCGGGTGCGGCTCAGCCGGGCAGTGCGCCGAGCGTGGCCCACCCGGACATTTCGCCGCATCCGGCCCGCCCGGACATCTCGCCCGACCCGACCCGGCCGGACACGTCGCCGGCCGCCCGGGACGACACCGCGATCCTGGAGCCGGACGCGAGCACCCAGCGGCGGATCCAGGCCGTCCGCGGGGAGAGCGGGATCGACGAGGTGAGCGCGGCCGCCGCGGCGGCCCGCCGGCGCGCGATGCCGTCCACGCCGGCCGCGCCGCAGAATTTCGACTTCTTCGCCGCCGGCGCCGACGAGGATCAACACCCGTTTGCGGTACGGACGGAGAGTTCCGCCCCGCCGAAACGTCCGGAGGCGTCCCCGGCGCGCGTCGACGACACCCAGCAGATCCCGGCGACCGGAGTGCCCGCCGCGCGCCCGGCCGAGCCCGCCGTGCCCCTCCCGCCGGTCGCACCGGCGGTGACGTCGTTCCCGGCTGCCTCCGCCATGCCCGCGTCGCCGGCTGCTCCCCCTGCGCCCGCGTCCCCAGCGGCTCCGGTCGTGCCCGCGGCTCCGATCTCCTCGGCCGTGCCCGCGTCGCCGGCCGCGGCGCTGTCCCCGGCCGGCCCGAGCTGGAACACCGAGCCGACCCGCCCGCAGAGCCCCGCCCCCGCCACGCCCTCCTGGGCGCCGCAGTCGAGCAGCCTCGCGCCCGGGGCAGCGGGGTCCACCAGCCCAGCACCCGGCTGGGCCGCCGGCTCCGGCAGTCCCGCTTCCGCGTGGGCCGCAGGCTCGAGCGCGGCCTCCGCCCAGGCGACCGGATCCGCCGGGCCCGGCAGTCCGGCAGCCGCCAACTGGGCGGCGGAGCCCACCCGGCAGACCACCCCGGTGTCCGGACTTCGCGCCGCCGAGCCGGCCGCCCCGGCGTGGGACCCGGAGGCGACCGACCGCATCGACACCTCCGGCGCCGCCTCGGCTCCGGCGCCGGCCCCCGCGTCCCCGGCCGCCGCCGTCGCGGGCCAGCCGTTCGCCAGCACCCCGGAAACGGCCCGGAAATCCCCGCAGACGGCCGAACCGGCCGCCCCGGCACCCTGGGAGCCCTCCGGTGCCCTGACCCGCCCGCTGCCCGCCGCGAGCGGCCCGCCGATGGGCTCCAAGAACACCCGCTGGGCCAGCAACGAGCCGCTGGAGGAGTCCCACCCGATCGCCTCCGACACCCGGGTCATCCGGACCGTCGACGCGCCGACCGGTGTCCTCCCCACCCTGCCGGTCGGCGCCCCGCTGCCCGGCAAGCTGACCGCCCTGCCGCCCGGCAGCGCCGCGCAGGCCGCCCGCGAGGCGGCCGGCCCGGAGGCCGTGGTCGGTGCCGCCTCGGTCGAGGCCGTCCCGGCCGTCCCGGCCGAGCCCGCCGAGATCGAGCCGCCCGAGCCGCCGAAACGCGGTGAGCGGGTGGTCAAGCTGCGGCCGGAGCAGACCGACGAGGGCTACAAGAGCGTCTACTCCGAGCTGACCCGCCCGACCACCGCCTCCCGGCTGCGCACCGGCATCCGCGGTGCCGGCGAGCTGATGATCACTTTCGGTCTGATCGTGCTGCTGTTCGCCGGCTACGAGGTCTTCGGCAACTCCGCCGAGGTGCAGGCCGAGCAGGACCAGCTGGCCCAGGAGCTGGACCAGGCGTGGGCCGACCCGACGGTCGCCCCGACCAGCACAGTGAAGGGTCCGGCCGCGCCCGGCGAGGCCCTGGTCGGCCGGCTCTACATCCCGAAGCTGGACAAGGAGTGGGTGGTCGTCGACGGCGTCCGCCCACAGGACATCAAGTACGCCCCGGGCCACTACCCGGAGACCGCCAAGCCCGGCCAGGTCGGCAACTTCTCGGTGGCCGGTCACCGGATCAAGAAGATCTTCTGGCGGCTCGACGAGATGAAACCGGGCGACGTGATCGGCGTCGAGACCCGCGACAGCTGGTACGTCTACCGCGTCACCGGCCACCAGATCGTCACGCCGAACCAGGTCGAGGTGGTCGCCCCGGTGCCCAACAAGCCGGGCGAGAAACCCACCAAGGCGCTGCTCACGCTGACCACCTGCAACCCGAAGTTCAACAACTACCAACGGCTGATCGTGCACGCGGAGCTGGTCAAG
Source organism: Actinoplanes octamycinicus (assembly GCF_014205225.1). Lineage (NCBI taxonomy): Bacteria > Bacillati > Actinomycetota > Actinomycetes > Micromonosporales > Micromonosporaceae > Actinoplanes > Actinoplanes octamycinicus. The sequence continues at coordinate 1,824,480 of NZ_JACHNB010000001.1, read as the reverse complement.
ACGGTGCCGCGGGATCAGACCAAGTCCGACGCCGGCATGCCGGCCGAGATGAAGACGAAGGCATAGCGGATGTACGCCTGGATCTGGCGCAAGCTCCCGGGTGCGCTGTGGAGCAAACTGTCCATCTCGCTGGTGCTGGTCGCCGCGGTCGGCTCGCTGCTGTGGTACGTGGTGTTCCCGTGGGCGACCCCGCTGCTGCCCTTCGACGACGTGCAGGTCGGCGACACCTCGCAGATCGACCCGAACTCGGTCGACCGGGACGCGCCGACCGGCGCCTCCCCCGACCCGGACGAGTCCGCGCCCGACGTGATCCCCTACAGCACGACCTCCAACCATCCGGACCCCGGCGGCCTAGCAGGTGACTGACGTGCGCATCCTCGTCATTGACAACTACGACTCGTTCGTCTTCAACCTGGTGCAGTACCTCGGCCAGCTCGGCGCCGACTGCGAGGTCCGGCGCAACGACGAGATCACCGTCGCCGAGGCCGGCGCCCTGGGCGCGGACGGCATCCTGCTCTCGCCCGGCCCCGGCGAGCCGACCCGGGCCGGCATCATGCTGGACGTGATCCGGGAGTACGCCGGGAAGCTCCCGCTCTTCGGCGTCTGCCTGGGTCACCAGGCGATCGGCGCGGCCTTCGGCGCCACCGTCACCCGGGCGCCCGAGCTGCTGCACGGCAAGACCTCGCTGGTCCACCACAAGGGCGAGGGCGTGCTGACCGGCCTGCCGGACCCGTTCACCGCGACCCGCTACCACTCGCTCGCGGTGCTCGAGGAGACCCTGCCGGACGAGATCGAGGTGACCGGCCGCACCGAGTCCGGCGTGGTGATGGCGATGCGCCACCGCACGCTGCCGATCGAGGGCGTCCAGTTCCACCCGGAGTCGGTGCTCACCGAGGGCGGCCACACCATGCTGGCCAACTGGCTGGCCACCTGCGGGCTGCCCACCGCCCTGGACCGCGCCCCGGAGCTGGCCGCCGAGGTCGAGCACCGCCGCCGCTCGGCCTTCGCCACCGCCTGATCGTTCCCAGACAAAAGAAGCCGGCGGCCTTCTGGGCCGCCGGCTTCTTCGTTCGCTGACTAGTTCGTCCCGGTCCCGCCACCGGCACCGGTGGTGTCGGTCGGGCTGGGCGAGACCGAGCCGCTCGGGTCGGTGGTCGGCGTGTCGGCCACCACGGTGATGGTGATGTTGGTGCCGGACTCGACCTTGCTCTTCGGCTTCTTGCTCTGCTTGATGACCTTGCCCGGCTCGCCGCCACCCTGCACGTACACCACGGGGTTGACGTTCAGGCCGGCCTTCTGCAGTTGATCGACCGCGTCGTCCTCCGTCTGACCGACCACATCCGGCACGACGACCAGCTGGTTGTTGGAGACCCGCACGGTGATCTCGGTGCCCGGGTCGACCTCGTCGCCGGCGTTCTCCACGTCGACGACCTGACCCTTGGGCGACGCGCTGTTGACCTCCTTGACGACCGGCTTCAGGCCCAGGTCGCTCAGCGCGTTCTCGGCGAACTGCTGACTGCTGCCTTCCAGGTTGGTCGGGACGGTCACCTTCTTCGGCGCGACGCAGACGGTGAAGCCGACCTGGGTGGTGACCGGAAGGACGGTGTTCGCCGCCGGGCTCTGCTGGGAGACGTTGCCCTCGCAGCCCTTCTTCGTCTCGGTCTGGGGCGGCGCGATGTTGGTGAACCCGGCCGTGATCAGCGCGTTGCGGGCATCGTTCGGACTGAAGCCCTTCAGGTCCGGCACGGCGACCTGCTTGGGCTGATTCGAGTCGCCGCTGCCGTTGCCTTTGTTCAGCGCCAGCGCGACACCCAGCACGATCACCACCAGCACGCCCAGGCCGGCCAGCGCGGCCCACACCCAGGACTGCTTGTTCTCCGGCGGGCGGCCGCCGCCGCCCATGGTGGTGGCGACCGGGCGCTGGATGGTGGTGGCGCCCTGCGGCTGCCACTGGCTCGGACCGTTGTTCATGGCCATCGTCTCGGCCTGGCTCATCACCGGGGTGGCCATGACCGGACGGCCGGAGACCGCGCGCAGCGCGTCGGCGCGCATCTCCTGGGCACTCTGGTAGCGGTTCAGCGGGTTCTTGGCGAGCGCCTTGAGCACGATCGCGTCGAGGTCCGGCGGGACCTCCCGGACGATCGAACTCGGCGCTTTCGGGTCCTCCCGGACGTGCTGGTACGCCACGCTGACCGGGCTGTCGCCGACGAACGGCGGGTGCCCGACGAGCAGTTCGAAGAGGACGCAGCCGGCCGCGTACACATCGGAGCGGGCGTCGACCGACTCGCCACGGGCCTGCTCGGGCGAGAGGTACTGCGCGGTGCCGATCACCGCGCTGGTCTGGGTCATCGTGGTGGCGCCGCTGGCCAGAGCCCGGGCGATACCGAAGTCCATGACCTTGACCTGGCCGTTCTGTGTGATCATCACGTTGCCGGGCTTGATGTCCCGGTGGATGATCCCGTGCCGGTGGCTGAACTCCAGCGCGGCGCAGATGTCGGCGATGATCTCCAGGGCCCGGCGTGGCTGGAGCCGCTGCTCCTGGGCCAGGACCTCCTTGAGAGTCCGCCCGTTGACGAACTCCATGACGATGAACGGCAGTCTCTCACCGGTTGCCGAGGTCTCCTCGCCGGTGTCGTAGACCGCCACGATGGCGGGGTGGTTCAGTGCCGCGGAGTTCTGCGCCTCACGCCGGAATCGCTCCTGAAAGGTGGCATCCCGGGCCAGGTCGGTGCGCAACATCTTGATCGCAACATCCCGGCCGAGGCGGAGGTCGCGTCCCCGGTGCACCTCTGCCATACCGCCGTAGCCGAGCAGCTCGCCGACCTGGTACCTGCCACCGAGCAGTCGGGCCTGCGCCGTCATAGCGTCTGTCGTCCTTCGTTCGGTCGGATCGGGCCGAGCTGGGGGTCGGCCTTCATGAGACGGTACGACGCCACCGACACCGGGTCAGCGGCCACGCCCATGCGGAGGATAGCCGCCGAGCTGCTCTGATCACCCAGCGCGATTTCGGCGGCGGCGTTCGCGTTGCCATGTCGATACAGGAACGAGATGACCCCGGCACAGAGCAGGACCAGAAGAGCCAGGACCACGGCGAGCACGATCAGCACCTGACGACCGAACGAGCCTTCCGGCTTGGCCATCGGCGCCTGGTGCGGGTATCCGCTGTTCATCGGCGGGCCGGACTGCGGGCGGTAGTGCGGTGGCATCGGGGTGGCCACCGGCGGCGCCGGCGACTGCACCGGCGGGACCGAGGGCACCGGCGGAACCGACGGCACCGGCGCCGCACCCCGGGCGCCCGAGATCGGCCGCGGCACCGAGGCACGCGCCTGCTGCGACGGGGCCGGGCTGGTCGGGGTGGCCCGGACCGGCTGGCTCACCGGCGGCTGCGCCGTGGTGGTCAGCGACGACGCGGCCTGCCGGGCCACCGCCGCCATCGCCGCGGCGCTGGGCCAGCGGGCGGTCGGATCCTTGGCCAGGGCACGCTCCACGATGGCCCGCACCGCGGGCGGGATGTCGCCGGGCAGCGGGCGGGGCGTCTCCCGGACGTGCTTCATGGCGATCTCGATCGGGGTGGCGCCGTCGAACGGCCGGTGCCCGGAGAGGCACTGGTAGGCGACCACGCCCAGCGCGTACACGTCGGAGGCCGGCGTCGCCACGTCACCGGCGGCCTGCTCGGGGGAGATGTAGGACGCCGTGCCGAGCACCGCCCCGGCCACCGTCAGCTGCCCGACCAGGGCCGACCGGGCGATGCCGAAGTCGGTCAGGACGAGCGTGCCGTTCGGCCGGACCAGCAGGTTGCCGGGTTTCACGTCGCGGTGCACGATCCCGTTGGCATGCGCGGCCTGCAACGCGTCGGCGGCCTGGGCGACCAGCGCCATGGTCCGGGCCGGGGTGAGCCGGCCGACCCGGCTCAGCGTCCGGGAGAGCGCGTCACCCTCCACGTACTCCATCACCAGGAAGGCGATCTGCTGGTCGCTGCCGTAGTCGTAGACGTCGACCACACCGGGGTGGTTGATCGTCGCCATGGTGCGCGCCTCGCCGCGGAACCGCTCGGCGAAGCCGGGCTCGTCGAGCAGCGCGGGCAGCAGGATCTTGACGGCGACCGTCCGGCCCAGCACGTCGTCCGTGCCGCGCCAGACATCACCCATACCGCCGCCGGCGATCCGCTCCTCCAAGCGGTAGCGCCCACCGAGCGTGACCCCCGGGCGGATCATGTCAGTTTCCTCCCCCGCCGGCAGCGGCCTTCATGATCAGCCCGGCGATCCGGGCTGCTTCGGCGCTCGCGTGGCCGCCCTTCACGTTCTCCAGCATGACGCAGACCGCGGAGACCGGTTCACCCTTGTCGTTGAACGCGAAGCCGATGAACCACCCGTGCGGGTCGGCGCCCTCGGCGTTCTGCGCGGTGCCGGTCTTGCCGCCGACCGTGAGACCGTCGACCCGCGCGTTCTTTCCGGTGCCGTTCTCGACGACGCTGACCATCATCTCTTTGAGCTTGCCGGCCACCGTGCTGTCGATCGGGCTGCTCTTGGTCTGCGGCGACGCGGTGTAGATCGTCCGGCGGTCCGGGCTGAGCAGTTTCTGCACCAGGTAGGGCCGCATCTGGTCGCCACCGTTGGCCACCGAGGCGGCGATCAGCGCGCCCTGCATCGGCGTCATCCGCACGTCGCGCTGCCCGATCGAGGACTGGGCCAGCGCCGACTTGTCGGTGCTGCCGTCCGGGTTGGCGATGTCGCCGGTGTGGCTGGCCGCCACCGGGAGGCCGTCCTTGCTCTGCAAGTTGCCGATCTTGAGGTCGCTCTCCTCGAAGCCGAACGCCTTCGCCTTCTCCTTGACCTTGTCGGCGCCGAGTTTCACGCCGAGCTTGGCGTACCCGGTGTTGCAGCTCTCGGTCAGCGCCTCCTTGAGGGTGACCTCGCCGCTCGGGCAGACCTCGTCCTCGGCGTTGCGGATGGTCGCGCCGCCCTCTTTGTAGACGCTGCCGGCCGGGATCTCGGTGTCGACGTCGTAGCCGTTCTCCAGGGCGGCCGCCGAGACGACCACCTTGAAGGTCGAGCCGGGCGGCAGGGTCTGCGACAGCGCCCGGTTCAGCATCGGCTGATCCTTGTCCGCGTTCAGCTCCTTGTACGCCGCCGCGGCCGCCTTCTTGTCGTGGGTGACCAGCTGGTTCGGGTCGTAGCTGGGCATCGAGACCAGAGCCTGGATCGCTCCGGTGCGCGGGTCGAGGGCGATCGCGGCGCCCTTCTTCGCCCCGCGCTCGTTGTTGACCATCTGCTTCCAGGCGACCTCTTGGGCCTTGGTGTTCAGCGACAGCAGCACGTTGCCGCCACCGGTCTTCTCGCCGGTGAACATGTCGCTGATCCGGTCCGCGATGAGCTTGTCGCTCTCCCCGGAGAGGAAGTCGTTCTCGGTCTCCTCGATGCCGGTCGCGCCCAGGTTGACCGGCTTGTAGCCGAGCACCGGCGCGTAGATCTCCTTCTTCGGGTAGACCCGGAGGTACTTCAGCGTGTCGTCGGTCTCGATGCTCCGGGCCAGCGGGTTGCCACCGGCCTCGATCACGCCACGGGCACGCTCGTACTCGGCGACCACCACCCGGCCGTTCCACGGGTGGGTGCGGTACTCGTCGGCCTTGTAGGCCTGGATCCAGTTCAGGTTCGCGAAGATCAACCCGAACAGCACGAAGAGGACCACGCCGGACTTTCGCAGGGGTGCGTTCACGGCTTGATCACCTCCGTCATGGCGCCGTGCAGCTGGGTGGGTGCCTTCTTCGGGCCGGGCCGAGCCGCGCCGCCGCCCCCGGTCGCCGGGCCGCGGGCCGCGTTCGAGATGCGCAACAGCATCGCGATGAGCAGCCAGTTCGCCATCAGCGAGGAACCACCGGAGGAGAGGAACGGCGTGGTCTGACCGGTCAGCGGGATCAGCCCGGTGATACCCCCGAGGATCACGAAGACCTGCAGGCCGAGGGTGAACGAGAGACCACCGGCGACCAGCTTGCCGAACGAGTCACGCACCCCGATCGCGGCGCGCAGCCCGCGGATCGCGATCAGCATGTAGCAGACCAGCAGCGCGGAGAGGCCGAAGAGGCCGATCTCCTCGCCCAGGCCGGCGAAGATGAAGTCGTTCTGCACCTCGGGCACCGACAGGGGCGAACCGGCGCCCGGACCGGTGCCGAACAGGCCGCCGGTGCCCAGCCCGAGCAGACCCTGGACGAGCTGGTAGCTGTTGCCGCTCACCCGCTCGTAGTTGGCCTGGGAGAACGGGTCCAGCCAGACCTCGGCCCGGTCGTAGAAGTTCGCGAACGGGCCGCCGACCGAGGCGCCCAGCAGGTACGCGATGTAGACGCCGCCGAAGAAGAGCAGCAGGCCGATGATCAGCCAGCTGGACCGCTCGGTGGCCACGTAGAGCGTCACCACGAACAGCCCGAAGTACAGCAGCGCGGTGCCCAGGTCCTTCTCGAAGACCAGGACCAGCAGGCTGAACAGCCACACCGTGACCACCGGACCGAGGTCCCGGCCGCGCGGGAAGTCGATGCCGAGGAAACGCTTGCTGGCCAGCGAGAGCACCTCGCGCTTGCGCACCAGGTAGTACGCGAAGAAGGTGACCAGCATCAGCTTGGCGAACTCGCCGGGCTGGATGGAGAAGGCGCCCAGCTTGATCCACAGCTTCGCGCCGTTCACCTCGGAGATGCTGCCGGGCAGCACCGCCGGGATCATCATCAGCACGATGCCGGTGAGGCCGAGCGTGTACGCGTACTTCGAGACGTTCCGGTGGTCGCGGATCAGCAGGAGCAGCGCGGCGGCCAGGATCAGCGCGATCAGCGTCCAGGCGAGCTGGCGGCCGCCGATCCCGGAGAAGATCCCCGGCGGCCCCTCCTTGTCGTTGATCGCGTTGGCGATGTCGATGCGCCGCAGGAACGCCACACCGATGCCGTTGATCAGGGCGACCATGGGGAGCAGCACCGGATCCGCGTACGGCGCGACGTAGCGGACCACCAGGTGCAGGCCGAGGAAGAGGATGCTGAGCAGCGCGGCCGGCACCCAGAAGTTCGGCTGCAGCTTGTCGTACTTGTTGGCTTCCACGGTCGCGCCGAACGCGGCGACGAGCACCATGGCGAAAGCCAGCAGCCCGAGCTCGGCGTTACGACGCGTCTTCAATCCCGGGATACGCGACATCTCACCCGTGGAAGCGGGTGAAGGAGCCGGTACGGCGGGCGCGGTCAAGAAAATCCCCAGACGTTGTAGGCCGTGCTCAGTCGGCGGTCCGGCAGCCGTTGTCGGCCGCCGTGGACGCGCTCTCGGACGGTTGAACGCTCGGCGCGATGGCCGGAGCCGACGTCGCGCCGGTCGCCGCCGGGCGCACCGAGGTCGATGCGGCCGGGCTCGCGCCGGGCGCGGCGCAGACCGGCTTCAGGTTCGAGTTGGACGGCACGTCGCTGGTCAGGTCGGTGAGGATGTCCCGCGCGTCGACCTGGTCGTCGGCGTGGATGCCCTCCTTGACCCGCTCCTGGGCGACCGTGGTCAGGTCGTCGAGGCCGACCGTGCTGGTCTCGCTCACGGTGGACAGGTCGAGCCCGGCGAGCTGCCCGGGCACGCCGCGGAAGATGGCCAGCTGGCCGGCCTCGGTCGCGCCGACGTAGTACTGGTCCTGGGTGTACTGCCAGCCGGCCCAGAGGCCGCCGCCCAGCACCCCGAGCAGCACCAGGACCAGCAGCGCGGTCCGCACCGGGTGGCCGGCCGGCTCCGGCTCGCGGTCGTAACCGTCGGTCTCCGGCTGGGCCGGTCGCGGCGGCGGCTGCTTGAGCGCGGCCGCCCGGGAGGCCGGCGTCGAGCTGTCCGCCACGGTGGTGTTGCCCCGGTCGAGGGAGGCCGCACCGCCGACGATCGGCGCCTGCTCGACGATGTCCGCGTCGGTCGCGTCGGCGATCACCACGGTGATGTTGTCCGGCCCGCCGCCGCGCAGGGCGAGCTGCACCAGCCGCTCGACGCACGCCTTCGGGTCGGCGATCTCCCGCATGGTCTGGCCGATCGTCTCGCCGCTGACCACGCCGGACAGACCGTCGCTGCAGATCAGGTACCGATCGCCCTTGAGCACCTGGCGAACCGAGTACTCCGGGTCGATGTCCCGGCCGTCCAGCGCGCGGGTGAGCAGCGACCGCTGCGGATGGCTGCTCGCCTCCTCCGGACTGACCCGGCCCTCGTCGACCAGCATCTGAACGTACGTGTCGTCCTTGGTGATCTGTGAGAACTCGCCCTTGCGGAGCAGGTACGCCCGCGAGTCGCCGATGTGCACCATGCCGAACTTGCTGCCGGTGAAGAGCACCGCGGTCAGCGTGGTGCCCATCCCCTCCAGCTGCGGGTTGGCGTCGACGGTGTCCCGCAGCTGCTGGTTCGCGGTGCCGACGGCGTGCCGCAGGGCGTCGACCAGCGCGTCCCCGGGGACGTCGTCGTCGAGCGGCGCCATCGCGGCGATGACGATGTTGGAGGCGACGTCTCCGGCGGCCATGCCGCCCATGCCGTCCGCGACAGCAAGCAGCCGCGGCCCGGCGTAGACGGAGTCCTGGTTCAGGTCTCGGATCAGACCGCGGTCGCTCTGAGCGGCATAGCGCAGGGTCAGGGTCATGGCCGTAACTCGAGAGAAGTGCGTCCGATCCGGATCGGGACGCCAAGGGGGACTGGGGTGGGTCCGGAGACCTTACCGCGATCGAGGTAGGTGCCGTTGGTCGAGCCGAGGTCCTCGACGAACCACTGACCGTCCCGAGGCACCAGCCGGGCATGCCGGGCCGACGCGAAATCGTCGGTGATGACCAGGGTCGAATCCTCGGCGCGACCGATAGTGATCGGGGCCTCGCCGAGGGTGATCCGGGTGCCGGCCAGCTGGCCGGCGGTCACCACCAGTTGCCGTGCCGCCTTACCGCGCTTGGCCTTCGCCGGCCGGCCCTGGAGGATCGCGCCGCCCACCCCCCGAGGGCTGGCGACGATGCTCTTCGACCGGGCACCCGCGAAGAGGTCCCGCCGGATCACCCCGACCACTGTGAACACGAAGATCCACAGCAGGATCAGGAAGCCGAACCGGGCGACGGTGAGGACGAATTCGGGCAACGCCGCTAGCCGTCCACTCGGAAGGTCAGCGTGGTCGTCCCGAGCTGGATCATGTCGCCCGGGTTCAGCGCCACGGCGGAGACCCGCTGGCCGTTGACCATCGTCCCGTTCGTCGACCCGAGATCGGTCAGCACGACCTGGTTGCCGTCGTAGTCCAGCCGGGCGTGCCGGCGGGAGATGCCGACGTCCGGCAGCCGCAGGTTCGCCTGGTCGCCACGACCGATCACGGTCGAGCCCATCTGCAGCGGGTAGGTCCGGCCGTCACCGGAGACCAGCCCGACGCTACGCGGGCCGCCGTGACCACCGTGCGGCGGTGGGTAACCACCGTGACCGCCGTGCTGGTCATAAGGCGAGTACTGCGGGCCGGCGTCGTAGGCCGGCTGCTGCACCGGGGCGACCTCGCCGCCGGTGTAGACCTCCGCGGTCACCCGGAACATCCCGGTGTCCAGGCCGTCGCCCCGCTCGATCTCGACGATCACGTCGCCGTAGACCGTCCAGGCCTGCTCGCCGATGAACTCGGCCTGCGACTGGGCGAGCTCCTGCGCCAGCGCGGCCGCGTAGGGCGCCAGACGACCGTGGTCGTAGGGCGACAGGTCGATCACATAGCGGTTCGGCACGAGGGTGCGGCCACCGGCAAGGATCGCCTTGTGTGCCTCGGCCTCCCGCTGCATGGCATTCAGGATCTCCACAGGGTGCACGACACCCTTGAACACCTTCGCGAAGGCCCCCTCGACCAGGCCTTCCAATCGCTTCTCAAAGCGCTGCAGCACGCTCACCGGCTCCTCCTCGGGTTCCGAGGACATGATGGTATCCGGCCGCCGCTTGTGCATCTGTAGCCCAAGAGCAGCCGGCACTTCTGACCCTCGTATGACGCCCCACGGCGCCGTGCTAGTGTTTCCTCCGTCGCGGGGCGATATCAACTCGCTTGGTACTTACCTTGCTTGTTACTCAACTCGCTTCGTGACGTGCGACAGCGTAGTCTGTCGCAGGCAGTAACCAGAAACAGGCCCGCAAGGGCCGGTTTCAAAGGTCACCGAGACCAGTTATATGATCTTAGGCGACCAAGTCACATGGGGATGTGGCGGAATGGCAGACGCGCACGGTTCAGGTCCGTGTGTCCGAAAGGACGTGGGGGTTCAACTCCCCCCATCCCCACGAGAGGCCGGGGGCCCTCTGTCCGCGAACAGCGCGGACGGGGGGCCTCTCGTCATTTCTACTCCGGGGGCCGAGCCTCCGGAAACCCCGCGTTACGGTGGGCGCGGCGGGTGGCGAGGGTCACGGTCCGCTTCGGTCGCGGCTTGCCCGGCGAGCATCGAAATGCTCTCTCACAACCCGACCTTCGACCCCCATCAAGATCAAGAGCTGATGGGGGTACGGCGGGCGCGCTGGTGTGGCTCTCTTTCGTGAGGTCGTCCTTTGGTGGGGCGTCAACGATTGGGTGAAGTTGTCGGCGGCGGTAAGGTAGCCCGCCTGTTGGGTGGAAGTTCCGTCTGAGCGTGGGGTGTGGTCGTGTCCGCTGTGCCTGCTGGGGTTGACCAGGGGAAGCGCAACGTCCTTGGGGTGCTGGTGGATGCGACGGACTACGCGTCGGCCACTGAGCGGATCATCGCGGCGGCTCGCGAGGGACGGCCGTTCGCGGTCACCGCGCTGGCCGTGCACGGGGTGATGACCGGGGTGCAGGATCCGGCGCACGAGGCCCGGCTGAATTCCTTCGACCTGGTCACGCCGGACGGGCAGCCGGTCCGCTGGGCACTGAACCTGCTGCACGGCGCCGGGCTGACCGACCGGGTCTACGGGCCCACCCTGACCCTGAAGGTGGTCGAGCAGGCCGCCGCCGAGGGTCTGCCGGTCTACCTCTACGGGTCCACCCAGCCGACCCTGGACCGGCTGGTGCCGGCCCTGCTCGGGATGTTCCCGGCGCTGAAGATCGCCGGGGTGGAGGCGTCCAAGTTCCGCGGCGCCCAGCCCGGCGAGGAGGCCGAGATCGCCGAGCGGATCAAGGCGTCCGGCGCCCGGATCGTGCTGGTCGGCCTGGGCTGCCCGCGGCAGGAGGTGTTTACCTACGCGATGCGGCCGCTGCTGGACATGCCGCTGCTCGCCGTCGGCGCCGCCTTCGACTACCACGCCGGCCTGCTGAAGAACCCGCCCGCCTGGATGCAGAAGTACGCGCTGGAGTGGCTGTGGCGGCTCGGCCTGGAGCCGAAGCGGCTGTGGAAGCGGTACGTGCTGCTGAACCCGGCCTACCTGTCCCGGCTCGCCGCGCAGAAGACCGGCCTGTGGAAAGCCACCCCGGCAACGCCGACCGCCGAGCCGGTGCACGGCTTCGCCGTCTGAGCGGGTTATCCACACCAGCACGCCGTCCACAGCCCATCCCCACTGAGCCGCCCTTCCCGCGTCACACTGTCTTCGGGCGGCTCCCCCTGGGTGGGCGGGGACTGGGAAGTGGCGGGATCGGTCCAAGGTCGCGCGGGATCGGTCGGGCAAGTTGCGACATGCGCGGCGCGCGACGACACGCGGGACGATCACGATCGTCTGGCGCGAGGCGCGCGGACGACACGCAGGACGATCACGATCGTCTGGCGGGAGGCGTTGCGCGACACGCAGGACGATCACGATGGTCTGGCGCGAGGCGCTGGACGACACGCGGGACGATAACGATCGTCTGGCAACCGACAGTGGGGTGCTGATCACACCGCTGGTTGGCGACTCGTCCATATAGGTCGGATCAACAGGCACGCTACGTGGGCGGACGCTCACGTGGAGTGGGACGGTAACCCCTACGGGTAAGTGCTGGGGGCATATCCCGGTTTCGCGGCGGGCGCGCGAGGTGAACGCTGTCGATGTGGACACCGCTGTGGACGTGACACTGATCGGCACTCTTGCCGCCGTCTGGCTCGCCGCCGGACTTCTGGCCGACGGGCTCTCGACGGCCGGCACCGCCCTGCACATGCGCCGCCGGGCCCGGCTGCTCACCGGTCTGATCGCCGCCGGTGCGGCGATCTTCGTCGCGGTGCCGATGGTCACCGCGCTGACGCCGGGCGTCTCCTCGGCGCCCACCGCCGCCCTGCTGCCGGCCGTGCCGGCGCTGATCGTGCTGACCGCCGGACTGCGCCGGCTGAGCTGGGTGCGCCGCGGCGCGGGCGCCTTCGCGACCGCCCCGCTGGCCCCGGTGCCGCCGGCCCTGCGAGCCGCGGCGGCACACCCGCTGATCGCCGCCCCGCTGCAGGTCGCCGGTCTGGCCGCGGTGGTCGGGCTGCCACTGGCCGCCGGCCTGGTCCAGCTGCCGGGCGACGGCGTGCCGGCCACCACCGGTTTCACCGGATTCGCCGGCATCGCGATCACCCTGGTCGCCCTCGCCGTGGTAGCCATCGGCGTCCGAGCCATCCTGCGCCACAGCCGCCTGGCCCCGCTGGTCCTGGCCCCGATCGACCGAGCCCGCGAGCGAGTCCGAGCCACCGCCCGCTGAACCCGGTCACCCACCGACCCGCTCACGGTCACGCCCACAGCACGACCGGCCAACGGCGCCACCACACCTACCGGGATCCGCAAACGCGCGCAGCTCACCGGCCGCCTGCACCACCGGACCCCACCGCCCCACCGGAACCGGCATACGCGCGCGCAGCCACCACCAGCCGACAGCACCACCGGACCCCGCCGCCCCACCGGAACCGGCAAACGCGCGCGCAGCCACCACCGGCCGACAGCACCACCGGACCCCGCCGCCCTACCCGAACCCGCAAACCCGCGCAGCCGCCACCGGCCCACCGCACCAACGCACTCCCGGGCCGCCTCTACCGGGCCACGCGAACGCGCCCACAGGGCCACCGCATCCCCGCCGCACCAACCGGGATCCGCGAACGCGCACACAGCACCACCAGTCGACACGCCACCTCAGGCCGCCGCACCGACCGACAGCACCACTCACCTGCGCCAGCAGATCCGCAGATGCGGCGTCAGAGCGGTCGGCGGATCGAGAAGCAGATCCGGCGGTACGGCAGTCGGAATACAAGAGCGAAGCCCGGTGGCACAGCGACAGTTCTGCCGGGCAATCAGCGTCAGCACAGTGCGTCGACCTACTAGCCAGTCAACACCGGGACCATCAGAAGGGTAGGAGGGAGTGGCGCGCCTCGCTATCCGCCGGTGCATGGGGTTGGGAACGGCGGCCACGCGCGGGGCTGATGTCGGCGGCCCCGCGCGGACAGGAATCGGCGACCGCGCGGGGTTGATATCGGCGGCAACGCGCGGGCCGGAGTCGCCAGCCACCCGTGAGCCGATGTCGATGGCTACCCGTGAGCCGATGTCGATGGCTACCCGTGAACCGATGTCGTGGTCACCCGTGGGGCGGAGGTGAGTGGCCACCCACGGCGCTGAAATGGGTGACCACGCGCGGAACTGAAGTCGACGGTCACGCGCGGGGCTGAAATGGGTGGCCACGCGCCGAACTTAAGTCGACGGCCACGCGCGGGACTGAAGCGGGCGGCCACGCGCCGAACTGAAGCTGACGGCCACGTGCGGGACTGAAGGGAGCTGCCACGCGCGGGCTGAAGGCGGCGGCCACGCGCGGGGTGGGGGTTGGCGCGTCGTGGCCAACCGCGGACGTCGCCCTGGAGGGGCGGGCGTTCTGGACGCGTAGCGGCCAGCCCGGCCCGGAAGGGTCCCTGGCGGGAGCGACGATCAGTGATCAGCGCGGATCCGAGTCAGCAAGCTCTTGATCTTGGTCTTGGTGAGGCTCGTGACGGCGCCGCAGCCGATCGGTCAGTGCTGCTTCTTCGCCTCTTGGACGTAGAGCAGCTCCAGAATGGAGCGCGCCGCCTCGAACCAGCGGTCCAGCCAGTCCGACTGGGGCAGCGTGCCGCGCGCCGGCAGCTCCAGGAGCAGGCCGCGCAGCAGCGGGTGATCGGCCATCGAGCTGTTCGGGGAGCTGTCGCTCCAGCTCGACGCGCTGAAGACCGGCTCGGTCAGGCCCTGCAGGTCGAGCGAGGGGAGCTTGGCGGCGCGGTCGAGTGCGCTGGTCGGCTCGATGCTGTGCGACCGCCCGGGTGAGCGGGTCGGCAGACCCGAGGAGCCGCGCGACAGGAGCTCGCCGTCGCTGTGGTCGCCGTTCAACGCCTCGCGCCGGCCCTGCCGGTAGGCGCTGACCCCACCGCTGAACCGGTCCTGCGCCGTCGACGAGCCGTTGCTGAGGTTCTCCGAACCAATCGTCATCTCACTGCCTTGCCTCGTGGAAAGTCTGTCCCGGCCGGTCAGCGCGGTCCGGTCCGCGCTTGGAACATTCAACGAGGCGCGCCGCCCGAGGCGACGGAAAAATCGGGCAAATAGCCACACCTCACGCGTCGGCGCTGGTCACCGCGCCGACGCGAAAGGCTTCGAGAGATCGAATGGCGCGTTCAGAGGTCGAACTCGCCGTCCTTGGCGCCGCCGACGAAGGCATCCCATTCGGCCTGCGTGAAGATCAGCGCGGGGCCGGCCGGGTTCTTGGAGTCGCGTACCGCGATGGCGTCGTCGACGAACGCCACCTCGACACAGTTGTCGCTGTCCGCACCACTGCGGGTGCTCTTGAACCACTGCGCCCGGCTCAAGTCGACTCGGAGACCTTTGACCTCGATTTCCACGATGGCTCCTCTTGTCGGGGGTGTATACCGATCTCGGTGGGATGCGGAGTTTTCCGATCCCCCTCCATCGAGTCCCACCAAAAGATCGATGGGATCGTTCTGAATGCAGTAACGACCGTGGGTACGCCGGGACGCGCACGGCGGTTGAGGTTCTCCGATCGGGGTAATCCCATTGGACAAGATGGATCCTGGCAGCTCAGCCGCGTTTGGACAGTGCTTGTCAGCGTTTGCTGTTTATTGTCCGAATTGTTCCGAGCAATGTAGATCATGCATCACGATCTGTACACATCGGCGCGACCAGCGCGCCCTTCTAGATCACCGAGCGAGATCTCATGATCACGGACGATCACCGAAGAGGGACATGCAACTTGCATCGACGACACTGGTGGTGCAATCTTTCCGTATGGCTTGCATCACGTAACGTTCTTGAGTGAGCGGCCAAGTCCGACGAAACACACCGAAACGACGTCCAACATGGGGCGCCGAGCCACCGGAAGTCTCTCGTGGACTTCTCTCCCGAGACGGGGTTGGCGGGATCGGCGATGGTGACGTTCCGCAATCTCCTTCGATGGTTGGCATTGTCGAAGGCTTGCAAAGGTGCATGAGCCGGGCAGACTGGTGCATCTGTGTCACAAGTCCATCCAGCAACGAATCTCAGGGCAGGAGATGACGTGCTACTTCCTCGGTCCGGTGATGTCATCCACGTGACGAAGGCGGCGAGCGTCCAATTCGCATCACCGATGCTGTTCCGGGTCATCCGGGTGCACGACTGGCCCACGTACGAGGGCTGGGCCTGGCTCGACGGTTACGAGCTCAACTCGGCCGGCGACGCCGTGGAACGCCGCTCCATCTTTGTGCAGGTCAGTGGCTTGCGGCCGGTCGGCAAGGCCCCGGACCCGCGGGCTCGCAACGCCCGCCAGCCCGCCGCGCGCCCGAGCACGGCACCCGCCCGATCGGCTCGGGCGCACCGCTGAGCCAGACCCGACGACGGGCTCAGTCCCCGCCGGGCTCGGCGGTGCCGGTTCCGGCCGGTGCCGTCGTCGCCGTGGTCGTGCCGTTCGGCCGCGCGGCCGCGACGACGAGGGTGATCCGGGTGTCCGGCGGGACCACCCGGCCCTCCGGCGGGTCACTGTCGATCACCGTGCCCGGCTCCGCGTCGCTGGGCAGCAGTTTCACCCGATAACTCAGACCGGACCTGGCCAGCGCGGCTTTCGCGTCGTCGACCGGCATGCCGCGCAGCGCCGGCACGGTCGCCTCGGTGGTCACCGGCTCGGTGGTCGGCACCGTGCTGAAGGTGGGGGTCGTGGGCGGCTGGGTGGTCGGCTCGGTGGTCACCGCGGTGGTGGTCACCGTGCCGGTCCGGGCCGGGGTGGGCTGCGGCGTGTCGACGTCGGCCGCCGAGTTCTGCACGATCAGGTAGATGCCGTAGCCGAGCACGCCGAGCAGGGTCAGCCCCACGATGCCCACCACGATCGGCATCCACCAGCGGCCGGTCGGCGGGGTCTCCTCCGGCGCCACGACACTCCAGTCCCCGTCGGCGAGGTCGCGCTCGTCGGGCCGGGGCGGGCGGACCGCAGCCCGTCCGGTCCAGGCGTCACCGTCCGCGCCGCGCGGGTCCGGATCCCACTCGCCCACCGGCGTCATCGGCCGGGTCGACGCCGTCCCGGCGTCCCCCGATCGGGTGGCGCCGGGCAGTGGAGCCGGTTGCACCCGGGTGGCGTCGGCGTCGGTCTCGTCCGCGGCTGGCATCGGCCGGGTCTCGTCCGGGCCCGGCTGGCCCTCGTCCGGCATCGCCGCTCCTTCCGCTCCGTACACCTATGCTCGTCGCAGCGTCAAGGTATCGAATCTTGGAGTACCCCGGGGAGACGCAACCGCAACGCCATCCCCGCTCTGACCAGGATGGGCCGTTCGCGGGCATCGGCGGTGGCCAGTACAGTGCGCGCATGGCCGACAAGGGCTGGACAGCACAGACGGCCGCCGCGGCCGGGACAGCCGCCGGCGCCGGCGCCGCGCAACTGGGTCTGGGCTACGGCCTGGGCGTCATCGAATGGCCGGTCAGCACCACGGCCGCCGACAGCATCTGGCTGAACAGCCTCGGCTGGGCCACCTGGATCACCGCGAGCGCCACCGTCCTGGGCGCCGTGGTGGCGGGCCGGCTCGGGCCCGATCGCGCGGGTCAGGGCCGGTGGCGCGTCCTGTGGCGGCTGGCGCTCGCCGCCGCGGCCGGCCTCGGCGCCCTGGTCTCGGTCGCCCTGGTCGCCCTGCCGGCCCGGTCCGCCGCTCCGGCCCCCTGCCTCTTCTCCCACTCGCCCCAGCTGGTGGCCGTCGGCTACGCCCTGATCGGCCTGGTCATCGGCATGATCGTGGCGTTCTGGGCGGTCTCCTCGGCGCCGGTAGCGGCCAACCTGCTGGGCACCGCGGCCTGGCTCTGGGCACTGGCCATCGCCGGCGTGATCGCCGAGCTGAGCACCGGTCGCGACCTGGACACCTACCTGACCAGCTGGCAGTTCACCGAGACCGGCGTGGTCGCCCGGTACGGCGGGATCTACTGGCCGAGCGCCCTGCTCACGCTGACCGCCGCCTTCCTGATCGGCCTGATCGCGGCCTGGCCGGCCACCCGCCGCGGCGACCGGGGCCTGGGCACCGCCACCTCGGGCGCGGTCGGCCCGTTGCTGGTCGCGCTGGCCTTCCTCGCGCTGTCCCCGCTGCTGTCCAAGTCGGCCGGGCCGCTCCAATCGGCCTATCTGATCGCGCCCTACGCGGTGCTGGCCGGGCTGGGCGGGTCCGCGCTGATCGTCGCGCTGGGCCGGGCCCGGCAGCAGCGGATCGGCGCCACGCCGCCGGGGAACCCGCCGGAGCTGGGCCCCGCACCGGCCGCGACGCCGGAGGAGTCGCCCACCGCGGTCGGCATGGCCCCACCGACCAGCCGGGTCGTCCCCAAGCCGGCCCCGGCTCCGGCCGCTCCGGCTCCGGCCATCCCGGCTCCGGCCGCGCCGAGCCCGCAGCCGGAGGATTCCACCGAGCCGGCCGGACGCCGCTGGGCTCTCTTCGGGAAACGCCGCGCCGAAGAGGTCTTCGCAGCGGAGCAAGCCGCCGGGAAGATCAGCGAGAAAGCCGCCGGAAAGACCGGTGAGAAGCCCGCTGAGAAGCCCGGCGAGAAGGTCGCCGCGGAGCCGGCGCCCCGCCCCCGCAAACCGCGCGCCAGGGTCGGTGACGACGAGCCGGCCGCCGACCAGGCTTTCGACCCGGAGATCGCCGCGGCCGCCCGCCCCACCAAGTCCCCGGCCAAGCGCGCCGCCGCCCGCAAGGAGGCGACGCCCCGCTCCACCATCACCCCGCCGCCGGACAACCCGCCGGTGGCCCGGATCAACCCCGAGGACTGAACCCGCCTCACCGCGGCCAGGTGTGCACCGGCTCGTTCAGCACGTGCAGGTCGAGGTAGCGGCGGGTCATCTCGCGCACCGCGGCGGGCCGGGAGAGTCCCCGCTGTTCCGCCGCGCCGACCGCCGCCGTCTGCCAGGAAGCGCCGTTGCGCCCGGTCCGGCACCGGTCCTCGATGATCCCGAGCAGCCGGTCCCGGTCGCCCGGATCCACCCCGAACCGGTCCAGCCCCTCGTAGGCCATCGGCAGCAGGGTGTCCAGCACCAGCTCGGTGACCGGGACCTCGCCGAGGCCGGGCCAGCGGACCACGGCGTCCAGTCCGTCGCGGGCGCCGGCCCGGAAGTTGGCCGCGGCGGTGGCGAAGTCGAGCCGGGACCACACCGGCCGCTCGGCCTCGGCGAGCCGGCGCACCACGCCGAAGTAGAACGCCGCGTTGGCCAGCAGGTCGACCACGGTCGGCCCGGACGGCAGCACCCGGTTCTCGATCCGCAGGTGCGGGCGCCCGTCCATCACGTCGTAGACCGGCCGGTTCCACCGGTAGACCGTCCCGTTGTGCAGGCACAGCTCGCACAGCCGGGGCACCTCGCCGGCGGCCCGGACGGCGTCCGGGTCCTCGTCGCTGAGCAGCGGCAGCAGCGGCGGGAAAAACCGGACGTTCTCCTCGTAGAGATCGAACACCGAGGTGATCCAGCGTTCCCCGAACCAGACCCGGGGGCGGACGCCCTGCGCCTTCAACTCGTCCGGCCGGGTGTCGGTGGCCTGCTCGAAGAGGGCGATCCGGGTCTCCGCCCAGAGCCGGCGGCCGTGCAGGAACGGGGCGTTGGCGCCGACCGCGACCTGGGCCGCGGCCACCGCCTGAGACGCGTTCCAGTAGCGGGCGAACCACTCCGGGGCCACCTGCAGGTGGAACTGCGCGCTGGTGCAGGCCGCTTCCGGCACGATCGTTCCGCTGACGCTGCGCAGCCGCTCGACGCCGCGGATGTCGACCGGGAACTGCTCGCCGCGGGCGGCCACGATCTCGTCGTTCAGGGCCCGGAAGCGTTCGTTGTCGGAGAGGTTCGCCAGCGTGAGGTGCTCCGGGGTGAGCGTCGGGAGGATGCCGATCAGGGCGAGCCGGCTGTCCGATTTGCCGGCGCGCTCCCCGGCCGTACGCAAAGCCTCGGAAATGTCTTTTTCGAACGCGCCGAAACCTTCCGCGGCGATCTGCCGCGGGGGGACGTTGAACTCGATGTTGAAGCGTCCGAGTTCCGGCTGAAAGCGGGGATCGCGCAGGTCGGCCAGCACTTCGGCGTTGCGCATCACCGGCCCGGCGTCCGGATCGACCAGGTTGATCTCGATCTCCAAGCCGGTCATGCCGGTCCCGGGATCGAACACGTCGGTGTCCAGCAGGCCGCCGAGCACGTCCAGGCAGCGGCGCACCTTGTGCCGGTAGCGGATCCGATCCTCGGGCGAGAAGATCGCGTGTGCCAGATCTTGGCCCATGTGCCCTCCCGTGCCGGTCGGGGACGAAACGGACGTCGATCACCGCGCTGTGAACGAGTGGATACGTTCGGTCCACCTTCCCATCCCCGAGCGACTACCGCCAGACGAGTCGAGGCGCCGCCCGGTGGACCGGGTGGCGCCTCGACTGTGGACGGTGCGGGGATCAGCCCTGCTGCAGGACGGCCTCGCCCTCGATCTCGATCTTGACCTTCTTGCCGACCAGGACGCCACCGCTCTCCAGACCGACGTTCCAGGTCAGGCCCCAGTCCTCCCGGTCGATCTCGGTGTGCGCGCTGAAGCCGAAGACGTGCTGCCCATAGGGGCTGGTGGCGGCGCCCTCGAACTCGACGATCAGCTCGACCGGCTTGGTCACACCCTTGATGGTGAGCTCGCCGTCGAGGACGAACTCGGCGCCGGAGTGCGACTTCACCCCGGTGCTCCGGTACTCCATCGTCGGGTACTTCTCGGCCTCGAAGAAGTCGCCGGTCCGCAGGTGGTTGTCCCGGTCGACCTGGCCGGTCTCGACGCTGGCGGTCTTGATCGAGGCGACGACCGAGGACTCCAGCGGGTTCTCCGCGACGGTGATGGTGGCGCTCGCCTCGGCGAACTGGCCGCGGACCTTGCTCACCATGAGGTGCTTCGCGACGAAGCCCACCCGCTTGTGTGCCGCGTCCAGCTCGTAGGTGCCGGCGGCCGGGAACTGCAGACCTTCGAACTCACGAGTGCTGACGGTCATGACTGATTCCTTCTCTCCAAGGCGGTGGCTCTGCGGGATGCTTGTCTGACGGAGCAACTATATGCTCAGCAATATTCCCTCTGTCAAGTGCCTGTTATCGTGGAGGGCGTGAACACCGATCTGGACGACCCTCGCCTCACCGCGGTCGGCCTGCTGGCCGAGACGTATACAGGTCTGATGAACCGCCTGGCCGCGCAGTTCGAGGAGCACCGCCTCTCCACCGTCGAGTTCGAGGTGCTGATGCGCCTCGCCCGCTCGCCCGGCCACCGTCTGCGGATGACCGACCTGGCCGGCCAGACCACCCTCTCCACCAGCGGCGTCACCCGGGTCGTCGACCGGATGGAGCGGGACGGCCTGGTCCGCCGGGAGGCCTGCCCGAGCGACCGTCGCAGCTCCTACGCGGTGATCACCGAGGCCGGCCAGGACCGGCTCGGTCAGGTCCTGCCCGGGCACCTGGAGCTGGTCCAGAGGTGGTATGTCGGGTTGCTCCCGCAGGACCGGCTCGACGATCTGCTCGACTCGCTCCGGACCATCCGGGACGCGGTCAACCCGTGCGCCACTGCGGGGAGTGCAGAAACGGTCACCCAGGCCTGACATCCGGCCGGGTGACCGGCAGAACCACCGGCAGAAGGAGCGATTCTTTTCGGTGGTGTGCACGGCCCGGCTACTGTGGCGGCCCAGGGGGATGCGGCGCGATCGAGGCGACATGCGGGGCTTATGGGGGAGCCTCGTTCTCGCCGCGTATGGGCGCGGCGTCAGCAGCGACCGGCGTCGCGTGGGGGGCACGATTCACGCCGGTTAGCGCACGTCGCGCCCTGCCCCGGTTACAAGACCGCCTCGGTGCCCGGCAGCACGTGCCGGGCCGACAGGTGGGCATGCCGTTTCCGGGCATCCTCCAGCTCGCCCTCGGCCTTGGCCCGCTCGACGGCGAAGTCCCGCACCGCGGACGGCAGCCGGAAATGCACCACATGGTCGCCGCTCACACTGAGCAGGCCAAGGGCCACCAGGCGATCGAGCAGATGGACCACGTCCGCGTCGGCGCTCTGCTCCGCGTCCAGCAACACCTCCGCGAGGTCGCGCGACCAGCGGTGCCGGAAGACCGCGAGCAGCCGCAGGGCCCGCTGCTCGGCCGGCGCCAGCACCCGATAGGTCTCGGCCACCACGGCACGCAGCGAGATCACCGCCGGCGGCCGGGCCGGCTCGGCGTGCGCCA
Organism: Actinoplanes octamycinicus; assembly: GCF_014205225.1. Classification (NCBI taxonomy): domain Bacteria; kingdom Bacillati; phylum Actinomycetota; class Actinomycetes; order Micromonosporales; family Micromonosporaceae; genus Actinoplanes; species Actinoplanes octamycinicus. The sequence continues at coordinate 1,802,961 of NZ_JACHNB010000001.1, read as the reverse complement.
CCGCCCCGGCATAGCGCTCCAGGATCTCCGGCACGGTCAGCACCCGGCCGCGCGCCGCGGCCAGCTCGATCGCCAGCGGCAGCCCGCCGAGCCGGCGGACCAGCGCCGCGAGCGGCGCGATCTCGTGCGGCGCCAGGCGGGTCCGCCGCACCCGGCTCAGCCGTTCCAGGAAGAGACCGACTGCCGGGTACGCCATCAGCTCCCCGAGCGTGTCCGCCTCCAAGTTCACCGGCGGCGTGGCCAGCGGCACCACCGGCCAGACCCGCTCCTGGGCCAACCCGGCCGGCTGCCGCCCGGTGGCCAGGAACCGCAGCCGCGGCACCTGCTCCAGCAGCCCGGCCAGTGCCTCGCCGACCGCCTGCGGGGCCCGGTCCACCGCGTCCACGAAGATCAGCGCGGGCCGGCCGTCCAGGTGCCCGGGCAGCTCCTGCGGACCGGGCGCGCCGAACCCGGCCGCCACGCTGCTCAGCAACTCCCCGGCGGCGATCTCGTCGGCCACCGCGACGCCGGCCACCCCGCCCGGATAGGCGTCGGTCAGCCGGTGCGCGACCACCACGGCCAGGCTGGTCTTGCCCACCCCGGCGACGCCGACCAGGGTCACCCCGCGCGGCCCGTCGGCGGCGGCCAGGCGGGCGACCAGCTCGGCGATGTCGACGTCCCGGCCGATCAGCTCGTCGAGCGGGGCCGGCGGCAGCACGACGGACGGGCGGCCACGCGCCGCGGCGAGGAACTCCTCCCGATCAGAACCGGTCAGCCGCAGCGCGCCGGCGAGCAGCTCGACGGTCGTCCGCTGCGGCCGGGAGGACCGGCCCCGCTCCAGGTCGCGCACGGTGCGCACACCGATGGCGGCACGGCCGGCCAACTCCTCCTGAGTCAGGCCGGCCCGCCGCCGGTGAGCACGCAGCACAGCGCCGAACCCGGAACGCTGATCGGACGCCATGCTGCGAAAATAAGCACCACGATCGATCCGGGTGAACCCGAAAGCCCGGTTTGTCGGGAAGCGGACTGCGAGGTTTGGAACCGGTCAGAGGCCGAGACCCCGGGCGATCAGCATCCGCTGCACCTCCGAGGTGCCCTCGCCGACCTCGAGGATCTTGGCGTCCCGGTAGAACCGGCCGACCGCCGACTCGTTCATGAAGCCGTAGCCGCCGTGCACCTGGGTGGCGTACCTGCTGTTCTCCATGGCGGCGTTGCTGGCGTTCAGCTTGGCGATCGCGGCGTACCGCTTGAAGTCCTCGCCGGCCAGCATCCGGGCGGCGGCGTCGTAGTAGCCGAGCCGGGCCACGTGGGCGCGCAGGTCCATGTCCGCGATCAGGAACTGGACGGCCTGGTTGTCGCCGATCGGGCGGCCGAAGGCGGTGCGCTGCTTCGCGTACGCCACCGACTCGTCGACGCAGCCCTGAGCGAGGCCGACGGAGAGCGCGGCGATCGCGATCCGGCCCTCGTCGAGGATCCGCAGGAACTGGGCGAAGCCGCGGCCCCGCTCGCCGAGCAGGTTGTCCGCCGGGACCCGGACGTCGTCGAAGGACAACTCGTGGGTGTCCGAGGCGCACCAGCCGACCTTGGAGTAACCGGGTGCCACGGTGAAGCCGGGCGTGCCGGACGGAACGATGATCGTGGAGAGCTCGAGGCTGCCGTCCGGTTTCGTCCCGGTCGCCGCCATCACGGTGACCAGCGTGGTGATGTCGGTGCCGGAGTTGGTGATGAACGCCTTGGACCCGTTGATCACCCACTCGCCGGTCGACTCGTCGAGCACCGCGCGGGTCTTGATGCCGGCCGCGTCCGAGCCGGAGCCCGGCTCGGTGAGACCGAACGCGCCCAGGGCCTCACCGCTGGTCAGCTGGGGCAGCCACTGCTTGCGCTGGGCGTCGGTGCCGAACCGGAAGATCGGCATGGCGCCCAGCGAGACCGCGGCCTCCAGCGTGATGGCCACCGAACTGTCCACTCTGGCCAGCTCTTCGAGGGCGATGCAGAGGGCGAAGTAGTCACCGCCCATACCGCCGTACTGCTCCGGGAAGGGCAGGCCGAAGAGACCCATGGCGCCCATCTGACGGACCAGTTCGTACGGAAAAGTCTTCTTCTCGTAGTGATCGGCGATCACCGGAGCCACCTGCTCCCGGGCGAACCGCCGCACGTTGTCCCGCAACTCTGCCAAGTCGGCGTCGAGCCGGAAATCCACCATTGCCGAACACCTGCCTCTAGACCGGAGTGACGCCGTGACGACGGCGGGAGAACGAACGATCCTTGCCCCGCGCGGCGGCGAGACGCCTGATCAGCTCGCCGCGCAGCTCGGCCGGCTCGACCACGGCGTCCACCACCAGCTCGCTGGCCAGGCGCATGATGTCGATGTCGCGCTCGTACTCGGCGCGGCGCTCGGCGACGAAGGCGGCCCGCTCGTCCGGGTCCTCGATCGCCGCGATCTTGTTGGCGTACACCGCGTTGACCGCGGCCTCGGCGCCCATCACCGCGATCTTCGCGGAGGGCAGCGCGATGGTGGCGTCCGGCTCGAATCCGGGACCGGCCATCGCGTAGAGCCCGGCGCCGTACGCCTTGCGCACCACCACACAGATCTTCGGCACCGTGGCCTCGGAGATCGCGGTGATCATCTTGGCCCCGTGCCGGATGATGCCCTGTTTCTCCACCGCCGAGCCGACCATGAAACCGGGCACGTCGGTGAGGAACAGCAGCGGAATGTTGAAGGCGTCGCAGAGCTGCACGAACCGGCTCGCCTTGTCGGCCGAGTCGACGAAGAGCACGCCGCCCTTGAACATCGAGTTGTTGCCCAGGACGCCGACCACCTCGCCGTCGAGCCGGGCGAAGCCCACCGTCAGCTCGCGCGCCCAGAGCGCCTGGATCTCGAAGAACGACCCCTCGTCGACCAGGCCCTTGATGTATTTCCGCATGTCGAACGCCTGCCGCTCGCTGGCCGGGACCAGCGCGCCGAGGTCGGCGCCGGACGCGTCGGACGCGGCCCGTGCGGGGGGACGCTGCGTCCAGTTCTGCGGCACATAGGACAGATAGGTGCGCACCACGTCGAGCGCGTCCTGCTCGGTCTTGCACAGGAAGTGCCCGACGCCGGACTCGGCGCAGTGCACCCGGGCGCCGCCCATCGCCTCCAGCGTGGTCTTCTCCCCGGTGACCATCTCGACCATCCGGTCGGAGCCGAGGTACATGCTGGCGTTGCCCTCGACCATGGCGACCACGTCGCAGAAGGCCGGGATGTAGGCCCCGCCGGCCGCGGACGGGCCGAACAGCGCGCAGATCTGCGGGATCGAGCCGGACGCCCGGACCTGGGTGTGGAAGATCTTGCCGGCGCCGCGGCGGCCGGGGAAGAGGTCGACCTGGTCGGTGATCCGGGCGCCGGCCGAGTCGACCAGGTAGATCATCGGGACGCCGGTCTGATAGGCCCGCTCGATGATGCGGACGATCTTCTCGACCGTACGGGCGCCCCAGGAGCCGGCCTTGACCGTGGAGTCGTTGGCCATCACGCAGACGTCGCGCCCGTCGATCCGGGCGGCTCCGGTGATCACGCCATCGGCGGGCAGCCCGTCAGCCAGACTGTTGGCATAGAGCCCGTCCTCGACGAACGTGCCCTCGTCGGTCAGCAGCGCGATCCGCTCCCGGGCGAAGAGCTTGCCCTTCGCCGCGTTGGCGGCGTGGTAACGCTCCGCACCACCGGCGAGCACACGCTTGCGGACCTGCGCCAGCGCGTCACCGTCCATCGACTCTCCCCCGCTCGGGTCCCCACTTTAACGATCGTTAGGTTATCCCAGAACGTGGACAGACGGCAACGGGAGCCCCCGTGGGGGCTCCCGTCGTGGTCATACCGTGAAGCGGATCAGCGCAGGGTGTCGAGCAGGTCCAGGCCACCCAGGCTGCCGGTCAGGCTGCCGACCCCGGTGCTCTCGACCGACTTGCGGCCGCCGGTCTTGTCGCCGTACTTGTCCGGGCTGACGTTGCCGTAGCCCTTGTCGTCGTCCACGTCGGCCGGGGCCTCGTCGCCGTAGCCGTTGTCGTTGCCCTTGACGTCGCCGTAGCCGTTGTCGTCGTCGTTCACGGCCGGGGCCTCGCCGTTGTAGCCGTGGTCGCCGCGGACGTCGCCGTTGTCGTCGTCGTCGCACTTCTTGGTGCAGTCGTCGCCGTCGTAGCCGTCGTCACCCTGGACGTCGCCGCCCTGGTCGCCCTTGTGGTGGCCGTGGTGCGGCTTCTTGACCCAGACGCGGTCGTCGCCGCCACCGATCCGGTTCACGCAGAACGCCTGGGAGCTGGACGCGCCGAGCAGGCCGCTCAGCGAGTTGCCGCAGGCGTTGATCGGGGCGATGACCGGCGCGGCGAACTGGCTGCCGTTGAGGAACCCGATGTTGCCGAAGCTGCTCTGGTTGACCCCGTTGTCCCAACCACCGTCGGTGTGCACGACCCGGCGCTGACCCTCGACCTTGAAGGTCCGGCCACGGTCGCCGCCGACGAAGTTGCCACAGGTGGCGCGCGCCTGGGAGACCCCGAAGAACGAGGTGGCGTTGCCGCACTGGTTGATCGGGATGGTGATCGGCACGGCGATCTGGGTGCCGTTCAGGAAGCCGACGTTGCCGCCGGTCGCCTGGTTGATCCCGTCGTTCCAGCCACCGCCGGCGACCTTGCTGTGCTCCTGGACGTGGTTCACCCCGGTGCCACGAGCGTCGCTGATGCCGAACAGGCTGTCGGCGTTGCCGTTCTGGTTGATCGGCACGGTGACCGGCACGGCGATCTGGGTGCCGTTCAGGAAGCCGACGTTCCCGGCCGACCGCTGGGTGATGTCGTTGCCGCCGCGCGAGCGGTGCCCGCCCTCGACGACCCGGTTGACCCCGGCGCCGGTGGCCCGGGAGATGCCACCGAGTGCGATCGCGTTGCCGTTCATGTTGATCGGCGCGGTGACCGGGGCGGCGAACTGGGTGCCGTTGAGCGCGCCCAGGTTGGTGGAGGAGACCTGCGTGATCCCGTCCGGGGTGGCCGACGGCGCGAACCCGGCCTGAGCGGCGGCGGGCGCCATGAGCAGGGCGCCGGCGGCCATGATCCCGACGCTCAGCGTCTTACGAACCCACGTCTTCTTCATGAGGAAAGTGATGCCTTTCAAAAATGGTCAGCAAGGATTTCCGCTTATTCAATTGGCTGGTTCCGTTTTTGGGCGCAGCGGTGCCCTGGCTCCATTTCTTGGGCCCTGACCACGCTCGTCGACGATGCGCCCACAGCGGTGTGGTGACGGTTCTCCGGGCCGCTGTGCGATTCGCCGCTTGTGCGCAAACGGTTGGGGAATCGCCGGCCCGTCACCGGGCGGCGGCGTACGACGCGCCGCCGGGGACCGTCACTAGTCAGGTGAGACGGTCGGCGCCTCGGCGTCGTTGCGCCGGGCGTCGACATCGGGTGCGACCGGGCAGCGGTGGCAGGCCACCGGACCGTTCGCGCTCCCGGAGGGGAGAACGGCCGACGAGCCGCCCTCCGCGGAACCGCCCGACCCACCGGCCGGGATACCGCTGACTGCCCCGAGGTTCGTCCGCGCGGGCGCGGGTCCGTCACCGCCGGGCACGTCCTCCCGGATCGTCTCCGGCGCAACCGGCCGGGCGGCCGGGGCATGCCGTTGGAGATGCGAGCGGGAGTGGGCCTTGAGACGCCGGACCGGTGTGGCACCGGTCCGGGCCGCCACGGCCCGGGTGCTGTGGTGCGCCTTGACACGCTTCACCCGGGTGGCCACCGGAGCTTTCGCCACCGGCTCGGCCACCTCCTCGACCGCGGGCGGCTCCGGGTCGGCCGCGTCCTCGCTGCTGGCACGCAGCGGGGCGGCCGCCGTCGGCGGCTCCTGGTCGAGAGGCTCCGCGTCGATCACCGGCTCGGCCGGCTCGGCCGGCTCCTCCGCCAAGGAGTCGGACCGGATCTCGGGCATGGACTCCAGCGGCTGGACGGCCGCCTTCAGGAGTTCGCTGACCACGGAATCGTTACCGGCCGGCCACGACACGTCCTCCGTCACGGCCCCGGCCCAGGAGCCGATGACCGGCTCGGGATCGGGGCCGGCGGCGTGTGCGGCAGCACCGGTGAGCAGCCAGGCCGCTCCGGCCAGGCCACCGACGACGAGTGCACGCAGGACCCACCGGGAACCGGCACGTCCGGCGCGGCGCTCCGGCCGCCGCTCCGCCCCCTGGCTGTGGGGCGGCATGAGCGGGGAGCCGCCGGGGGTGACCGGCACGGAGCGGGACGCCGTGCGCGGCGTGCGCTCGACCCTCCAGCCCGGCATCGGATCCACCCCTCGTCGTCGGCCGCATGGCTATCCGATCTCTTTTTATGAGATCCGGCGATATCGGCCACTCGGTATTGGTAACGACGTGAGCGAGCGGAAAGTCACGCGAGCAAATCAGAAAAATGATCGCGGCAATCGGATCGGAAAATCACACCAGACGGGTACGCGGCCCGGCTCGCAGGACGCCGGACGGCAGCGGCCGCCCGACCAGACGTTCGGCCAGTTCGGCGGCCTCGATCAACCGGTCGAGATCGATACCGGTGTCGAACCCCATGTCGTGCAGCATGTGCACGACCTCCTCGGTGGCCACGTTGCCGGAGGCGCCCGGCGCGTACGGGCACCCGCCCAACCCGCCGGCGCTCGCGTCGAACTCGGTCACCCCGAGCTCCAGGGCGGTGACGATGTTGGCCAGCCCGGTACCCCGGGTGTTGTGGAAGTGCAGGAGGTCCGGGCGCACCTCGGCGAGCAGGTCACGGACCCGGCGCGGGGTCGCCATCCCGGTGGTGTCGCCGAAGGCGATCCGGTCCGCCCCGTCGGCCCGCACCCGCGCGACGATGCCGGCCACCCGCTCCGGCGCGATGTCTCCCTCGTAGGGACAGCCGAAACTGGTCGCCACAATCACCTCGAGGGTCCCGCCGGCCTCGTGCACCAGCGGGATCAGCGCGGCGATGTCGTCGAGCGACTCGTCGGTGGAGCGGTTGAGGTTGCGCCGGTTGTGCGTGTCGCTGGCCGAGACCACGACCTCGATCTCGCTGAAGCCGGCGGCCAGAGCCCGCTGCGCGCCCCGGGTGTTCGGGATCAGCGCGGAGTACCGGACGTCCGGGTTGCGGGTGATCCGCGACCAGACCTCGTCGGCGTCGGCCATCTGCGGGATGGCCTTGGGGTGCACGAAGGAGACCGCCTCGATCCGGCGCACGCCGGTCCGGCTGAGCGCGTCGATCAGCTCGACCTTGCCGTCGGCCGGGACCGGGTCCTCGTTCTGCAGGCCGTCGCGGGGCGCCACCTCGCGGATGCTGACGAAGGTCATCACTTCACCCCTTTCCGCATCCGGGAGACGATCCCGGTGTCGTAGTCGCCGGAGCGGAACTCCTCGTTCTCCAGCAGCTCGGCGAAGAACGGCAGGTTGTTCTTGGGGCCGGCGATCTCGAAGCCGGCGACCGCGGCGCGCGCCTTGACCAACGCTTCCTCGCGGTCGGCCGCGAAGACGATCAGCTTGGCCATCAGCGAGTCGTAGGACGGGGTGACCGTGTTGCCCTCGGCGTAGCCGGAGTCCACCCGGGCGTCGGCCGGCTCGACCCAGGTGGTGATCTTGCCGGGGCCGGGCAGGAAGCGCTTCGGGTCCTCGGCGTTGATCCGGAGCTCGATGGCGTGCCCGGACCTGTCGGTGTGCACCGTGACGTCCTCGCCGCTGGCGATCCGCAGCTGCAGCTCCACCAGGTCGATCCCGTGGATCAGCTCGGTGATCGGGTGCTCGACCTGCAGCCGGGTGTTCATCTCCAGGAAGAAAAACTCGCCGGTGGCCGGGTCGAGCAGGCACTCCACCGTGCCCGCGTTGCGGTAACCGACCGCCTCGCCGGCCGTCACGGCGGCCTGCAGCATCCGCTCGCGCAACTCCGGGCCGACCGCCGGGGACGGGGCCTCCTCGACCAGTTTCTGGTTGCGGCGCTGCACCGAGCACTCCCGCTCGGAGAGCGCGACCACCCGGCCGTCGGCCAGGCCGAGGATCTGCACCTCGACGTGCCGGACCCGGGGGAAGTAGCGCTCCAGCAGCACCGATCCGTCGCCGAACATCCGCTCGGCGAATGCCTGCACCTTGTCGAACTCGGTGCGCAGGGCCGCCTCGTCGGCGGCCACGCCCATGCCCATCCCGCCGCCGCCGGCCGCGGCCTTGACCATCACCGGGTAGCCGATCGTCGCGGCCGCCTCGACCGCGGCCTCGACGCCGGCCACCGGCTCGGCGGTGCCGGGCGCGACCGGCACGCCGGCCGCCGCCATCAGGTTGCGAGCGTTGATCTTGTCGCCCATCGCGGTGATCGCGTCGGCGCCGGGTCCGACCCACACCAGGCCGCTCGACTCGACGGTACGGGCGAACGCCGCGTTCTCACTCAGGAAGCCGTACCCCGGGTGGATGGCCTGCGCCTTCCGCTCCTTGGCGGCGGCCAGGATGGCGTCGGCGTTCCGGTAGCTCTGCGCCGGATTGGCCGGGCCGACACACACCGCCTCGTCGGCCTCCCGGACGAACGGAAGGTCGGCGTCCGCCTCGGAATACACCGCGATGGTGCGGATGCCCAGGCGCTTGGCGGTCCGGATGATCCGGCGGGCGATCTCGCCCCGGTTGGCGACGAGCAGCGACTCAATCATGAGGCTCCCTGTATGTCGGCATGCCGGCGTGCCCGGTGGGGCGGCCGGTGTTCCGTGGCCGCCGCGAGCCGGTGGGCTCCGAGGAGGCCTTTTTATCCTATTTGTACGTCTAGTGCCCGGTCAGCGCGTGCATGGTGGCCTCGCGCAGCAGATCCGCCCGCCGGCGCCGCTCCACCTCGCCACCCAGGAACGGCGTCGAGTTCATCAAGCCGAACGCGGCGTGCGCCAGCACCCGGGCCTCGGCCGGCTCCAGCTCCGGGCGGAGCAGGGTCAGCACGCCGACCCACTCCTCCACGTAGAGCCGCTGCAGCCGGCGGATCTGCCGGCGCGGCTCCTCCGGCAGCCGGTCCAGCTCGTGCAGGTGCAGGGCGATCACCGCGGGGTTGGCCAGCGCGAAGTCGACGTGGAAGTCGATCAGATCGGCGAGCGCCGCCTCGGCCTCGGACGGGTGCCGGGCGACCCGCTCGCGGCCGCCCTCCAGCAGGCTCTCGCTGACCGGGATCAGCGCCGCGACCAGCATCGCCTCCTTGCCGGCGAAGTGGTGATAGAGCGCCGGGCCGGTGACGCCGGCTGCCGAGCCGATGTCGTCCATCGACACGCCGTGATAGCCGCGGGCCGCGAACAGGCCCACGGCGATCTCGAGAATCTCGTCGCGGCGCGACCGCCGCCGAGGCGCCGGCGGGGTCGTCCGGTGCCGCTGATCTACCGTCGTCACCTCGCTACCTTAACGCGTCGTCAAGACTCTACTTAACGGTCGTTCAGCCGATCGACGGCCTCGCGGGTGTCGGCGTACACGTCCGGATGCCGCGCCTCCGGGGACAACGAGTCGAGCAGCGCCAGCGCCTCGGCCGGACGGCCGGACCGCAGCAGCGCCTCGGCGCGCATGTTCGTCACCCGATCGGCGTCCTGGTCGGCGCCGATCGCCCGCAGCCGCTCCGGGGCGCCGTCCAGGTGCGGCAGCGCCTCGGCCCAGCGGCCCCGGCGCATCAGCAGGTTGCCCACCTCGAAGGCGAACACGCCGCGACCCCACTGCACACCTGGTTCTTCGGCCAGTTCGGCGGGAAGTTCGGCATATTTCCGGGCGACTTCCGGGATCAGCCGCTCGGCCTCGTCCACCTGGTCGGCGTAGTTCAGCGCCATCAGCCGCCGCCGCAGCACGCGCAGCTCACCGACCAGGTCGCCGGCCTCGCGCAGCGCCTCGGCCGCGGCCTGGAAGGTCAGCGCCGCCTCGGCGTCCCGGTCCACTTTGTACAGCAGCTGACCGGCGTCCTCGCCGACCTGGCCGCGGCCCTGCGGGTTGTCGGTCAGCACCTCGATCAGCTCGCGGTACAGCTCGAGCGCCCGGCCGCTGTCGTCAAGATCACGGTAGATGCCGGCCAGCATGAACTTGGTGTCGTTGAGCGGCTCGGCGAAGCCGAGTTTCTCGAACCCGCGGACCGCCTCCTCGGCCACCTCGGCGGCCTCCGGCAGCCGGCCGGCCTGCAGGTACGCCTGGGCCAGGTCCTGCCGGGCGAAGGTCCCCGGCTGCTCCAGGTCCTGCTCGGCGCAGATCGCGACCGCCTCGACGAAGTCGTCGATCGCCTCGCCGGCCCGGTCCAGGGCCATCAGCGCCCGGCCGCGCAGCGCGTGCCCGACCATCTCGGCGCCCGGCACCCCGGTGGCCAGCGACTCGGTCATCGCGGCGAGCACCTCGGCCGGCTCCTCGGCCAGCTGCCCGAAGACGGTGGCCGCCTCGGCGCTGATCCCGGCCGGGCCGTGCACCCGGTAGAACTCCCAGGCCTCCCGGGCCGCCTCGCGCGCCTCATCGTGCCGGTGCGCGGCGCCGCGGTTCCGCGCCCGCATCAGCGCGTGATACGCCACCCGGCGCGGCTGGCCCCACTCGGCGGCGTACCGGTCGGCCCGATCGCCGGCCTCGTTCGCCTCGTCCAGGCTGTCCGCCAGGAAGTACATCGTGGACAGCCGCAGCCAGGCGTTCGCCCGGTCCCGCGCGGTGCCGTGCTCCTCCTGGTAGGCGACGTCGGCCCGGACCAGGGCGACGTCCTCGGCCGGGTCGCCCCGCTCGACCCGGGCCCGCTCCATGGCGATCCGGGCACGCAGGGCGCTCACCCGGCCACCCTCGCCGGCCTGGGCGAACGCGACCACGGCCCGCTCCCACGCGGCGATCGTGCCGTCGTGGTCGTCGCCGGGCAGCGCCACCCCGCGGAACGTCCAGAGCCGGGCCGCCAGCAGCGGGTCGCCGGGCTCCGGAAACCGTGCCGAGTACGCCTCCAGCGCCGCCCCGAGCAGGTCGTGCCGATCCTCGTCGAGGTAGCTCTCGGCCAGGTCGAGCAACTCGGTCTCGGTGAGACCGGCCGGGATCTCCACCGGCTCCGGCTCCGGCTCCGAGGTGGACGGCTTCGGTGCGGGCGCCGCCCGGCGCGCGGTCGGGGCCAGGGGCAGGTCGATCCCGTACGGCTCGGCGGCCATCGTCTCGGCGACCAGCTTGCTCTGATGCGCGGTGCCGTTCCGCGCGTCGAACCGGGCGGCCAGGCCGGTCGCGTACCCGGTCAGCTCGTCGGCGAGCGCGGCGGCGGTGACGTCCGGGCGGCCGGCGCGACGGATCGGCGTCCCGCCGTGGCCGACCGCGACGAGCCGGCGCAGCAGCGCCACGCAGGAGGCCGCGAAGTTCATCCCGGCGGCCGGCGACGGGGCACGGTCCAGCCAGTCCAGGTGCCGCTGCAGGATCTCCAGGCCGCGCGCCTCGTTGCCGGTGCGCGCGCAGAACAGGATGTGGTCGCCGATGCCCTCCAGGTCGGCCAGGTTGCCGCGCTCGACCAGGTAGGACCGGCGGTGCGCGTCGGCCGCCTCGGCCGGACGGCCGGCCATCAGGTAGGACACCATCAGCTCGCTGAGGATGGTCTGCGGCTGCTCGGTGCAGGACAGGTCACCGGCCAGCACCGGGCCGGCCAGCTCGACGGCCTCCTCGAACCGACCGCGGTTGTTCAGGTGGACCACCAGGGTGGTCGGGTCGCAGCCGGCGCAGTCGGAGAGCTCGGTGCGCGGGGCGGCCCGCCACTTCTCGAACCACTCGTCCGCCTCGATGGTCGCGCCGAGGTGCCGGGCGACCAGGTGCCGGTGCTTGTACACCGGCTGCATCCCGTGGCCACCCTCGCGGTACCGCCGCTCCATGTCGTCGAGCACCGCGTGGGTCCGGGCCAGCGGGATCTCCGGGAACTTGGTGAGCGCGCTGACCATGGTCTTGAACAGCCAGAGCAGGTTGTGCGTCCAGCGCTCGTGGTACGGCTGCGGGTTGCGGTCGAAGTCGCTGACGCACCAGGAGAAGGTGGCGAACGCCTTCACCGACTCACCGCCGTAGATGTACGCCGTGGTCGCGAACAGCCGGCTGTAGAACGCCAGCGCCGGGTCACAGGCCCCGTCGGCGTGCCGCAGCACCTGCTCCACCAGCGCGATCTGGGCCGCGCCGTACGGCAGGTGGTGGGCCTCGTCCAGGACGCCCCAGAGCTCCTCGGCCGTTTTCATCGGGTCTCCTCCTCGGGGACGGCCCGGTCCAGCAGGCCCAGGAACGACGTGGTCAGCAGCGCGGCGTCAGCCGGCCGGATCGGGTGGTGACCGAGCAGCAGGGCCTGCCCGTAGAGCGACTCGACGGCCAGGGCGGCCAGCTCGGCGTCACCGAGCGCGGCAACCCGGCGGATCAGCGGGTTGCGGTGGTTGAGCACCAGCTGGGGACGGTCGTTCGGCACCGTCTGGGCGAGCGCGTCGAGCACCCCGCCCCACAGGTCGTCGGCCTGGTCGCGGCTCGCGGTGAACTCCTCCTGGAAGGCGGCGGAGCGGCTGACCAGGTAGAGCGCCGGCAGGGTGACCGGGTCGAAGGCACGGACCACCACCTCGCAGCCGAGCTTGTCCAGGCGGCGCTGGGCGGCCGCGAGGAACGGGCGCAGCCGCAGCTCCGCCTCCGGGTCGACGGCGGTGAACCGGGTGGTCAGGTCGGTCGGGTCGAGCCGCTCGGCGCGGATCTCCGGGTCGACCGTGGCCAGGCGCTCGATCAGGTCGGCGTCGTAGACGTAACCCCCGTTGATCAGGCCCACGTCCTGCGCGGCGGCGACCGCGGCGAGCTGGCGGAACTCGTCGGCGGTCCCGGCGTACCGAAGCAGGCCGAAGCGGGCCCGGAACTCGGCCAGGGTCAGCTCGCCCATGGTGGTCTGCATCGGATACCACTGCTCGACCAGGCGCAGCATCTCGTCGTCGTGCAGAGCCAGCGCCTTCACCCCGAGGTGATGGATCTGCAGGAACTGGGCCAGCCGCCGCGGATCGGTCGCGGCGAGCCGGACCAGCCAGCCGCGCAGCTGGTCGGCGATCGCCTCGCGGGTCTCGGCCAGCATGCCGTCGTCGTAGAGCGCCTCACGGCTGGCGGTCGGCCGCAGCTCGGTGCTGTCCACCACGCAGCGGGCGAAGAACGCCCAGTCCGGCAGCAGGCCCTCGACGCTCTCGGAGAGCAGCATCCGCTTCAGATAGACCCGGTGGCCGCCGCGGTTGGCCGGGTTGACCGGGGTGGGCAGCACGAAGGCCGCGCCGGACAGACCGGCGCCGGGCACGTTCAGCTCGATCACGTCGAAAGGGCGGAAACCCAGGACCTTCTCCGCGTACGCCATCCGCTCGGCACCGGGCAGCGCCCACGGCACCGTGCCCGCCGTGACCCGCCGCCCGTCGACCCGCACCTCGACCGGCAGCAGCGATCCGTAGAGCTCGGCCAGCTCGGTGACGGTCGTGCCGGTCAGATAGTGCTCGGCGCCGCGGCGCGGCAACAGGGTGACCGTGGTGCCGGGCTCCCGCTCGTCGCCGGCCCGGACCTCATACCGCCCGTCGGAGTAACCGGTCCAGAGCACCGGGGTCTCGCCCGCGCGCCGGGTGTGCACCCGGATCTCGTCGGCCACCAGGAAGCAGGAGAGCAGGCCGATGCCGAACTGGCCGAGGAACTCGTGCCGGGCGAAGCCCAGCTCGTCCCGTTTCGAGCTGCGGCCGATGGTGGCCAGCAGCTCGTGCACCTGCGCCTCGGTGAGCCCGATGCCGTTGTCGGTGATCCGCAGGCTGGCACCGGTGGTGATCTCGACCCGGCCGGCGTGGTCCGGTCCGACCGCGGTGATCGCATCGACCGCGTTCTGCAGCAGCTCGCGGACGTAGACGCGGGGGCTCGCGTAGAGGTGATGGCTGAGCAGGTCGACGATGCCCCGTAGATCGACCTGGAACGTGTTGCTCACGGCGTCGCACGGTACCGGGTCCGTCCGACAAAACCGGGCTACTTTCCGCGTCTTTCCGGGGGCGGCTCATCGAGCCGCCCCCGGAAGGTCAGCTCAGCCCGCCCGGCTCGGCGCCCTTGGCGATCGGGGCGCGGACCAGGTTGCCCCACTCCGTCCAGGAACCGTCGTAGTTGCGGACCTGCGGGTAACCCAGCAGGTGGCGCAGCACGAACCAGGTGTGGCTGGACCGCTCGCCGATCCGGCAGTACGCGATGATGTCGTCCGCCGTCTCCAGGCCCAGCTCGTCCCGGTAGATCTTGATCAGGTCGTCGTGTGCCTTGAAGGTGCCGTCGTCGTTGGCCGCGGACTTCCACGGCTTGCTCACCGCGCCCGGGATGTGCCCGCCGCGCAGCGCGCCCTCCTGCGGGTACGCCTCCATGTGGGTCAGCTCGCCGGTGTACTCCTGCGGGGAGCGCACGTCGACCAGCGGCCGGCCACTGGCGATGTGCCCCATCACCTGGTCACGGAAGGCGCGGATCTCGGCGTCGTTGCGGACCGGCACCGGGTAGTCCGCGGCGGCGCGGGTGGTCTTCTCCCGGGTCACCGGGCGGCCCTCGGCCACCCACTTCTGCCGGCCGCCGTCGAGCAGCCGAACGTCGCGATGCCCGAAAAGACTGAAGACCCACAGGGCGTACGCCGCCCACCAGTTGAAATTGTCGCCGTAGAACACGATCGTGTCGTCACGGCCGATGCCCTTGGCGGCGCACATCGCGGCGAACGCGGCCGGATCGAGGTAGTCCCGGGAGACCTGGTCGTTCAGCTCCAGGTGCCAGTCGACCTTGACCGCACCCGGGATGTGCCCGGTGTCGTAGAGCAGCACGTCCTCGTCCGACTCGACGACCACCAGACCGGGGGTGTCCAGGTGCGCGGCGAGCCACTCGGTGGTGACCAGTTTGTCGGGGTGCGCGTACGCCTGCAGCGCCTGCGCCGGATCGTTCGGAACGGACATGCCTGTCACGCTAGCCCTCTCTAGTCGTTGACCGGGGCCAGCACCGGTCGCTTCGCCTGGATCAGGTCGCCGGACGAGCGGCCGAGCAGATGCCGGCTCACCCAGGGCGCCAGGTGCTCGCGGGCCCACCGCAGGTCGGCGCTGAGCGCCAGCCGCCACGGCGTGGGCTGCGGCGCCGGCGGGACCAGCATCCAGTCCTCCTCGACGCCGACCCCGAGCGCGGTCAGCACGTGCCCGGCGACCCGCCGGTGCCCGGCCGCGGACAGGTGCAGCCGGTCGTCGCTCCACATCTCGCGGTGCAGGAAGGCGTGGTCGGCGAAGAGGTCGATCAGGTGCGCCCCGTGCCGCTCGGCGATCTCCTGGAACCCGTCGTTGAGCACCGCCGCGCGGGCGCCGATCATCCGCTGCCCGCCGGGGATGTGCACCGCGACGTCGGCGAACCGGAACATGATCACGTCGGCTCCGGTCGCCCGGATCCGGGCGATCACCGGGTCGATCCGCTCCACCAGCGCGCGCGGGTCGACTCGGGGCCGCAGGATGTCGTTCCCCCCGGCGGCGAAGCTGACCAGGTCAGGCCGCATCGCCAGGGTCGGGTCGAGCTGCTCGGCGATCACCTGGTCCAGCAGCCGGCCGCGGATCGCCAGATTGGCATAACCGAAGTCGGGTCCGGAGTCGACCGCGAGGCGGGTGGCGACCAGGTCAGCCCACCCCCGGTAGGTCCCATCCGGATACTCGTCGCACATGCCCTCGGTGAAGCTGTCACCCATCGCCACGAAGCCGCGCCAGGCCATCCCCGCCCCCTAACGTCTGTTCAGCTTTGGTGCCGGATCAGTTTTCCACCGGACAGCGAGCGAACGGAACGTGACGCTGGCGACACCTAGATAAGCAGGTGATTTAGTCGGACCCGGTCTCTAGGCTCGGGAGCCATGCTGCTTCGGATGTCCACCCTGCTGCTCAAGACCCTGCGTGAGGAGCCGGCGGACGCGGAGGTGCCGAGCCATCGGCTCCTGGTGCGCGCCGGATTCGTCCGCCGCGCCGCCCCGGGCGGCTACACCTGGCTGCCGCTCGGCAAGCTGGTGCTGGACCGGGTCACCGCGATCGTCCGGGACGAGATGCTCGCCGCCGGGGGCCAGGAGGTCTCCTTCCCGGCCCTGCTGCCGCGCGAGCCCTATCAGGTCAGCGGCCGCTGGACGGAGTACGGCGAGGACATCTTCACCCTGCGCGACCGCCGGGACGCCGAGTACCTGCTGGCCCCCACCCACGAGGAGATGTTCACCCTGCTCGTGCAGGACCTGACCAGCTCCTATCGCGACTTCCCGGTGCTGCTCTTCCAGGTGCAGACCAAGTTCCGCGACGAGGCCCGGCCGCGCGGCGGCCTGCTGCGCGGCCGCGAGTTCCTGATGAAGGACGCTTACTCCTTCGACCTGGACGACGAGGGACTGCGCTTTTCGTACGGCGTGATGCGCGCCACCTATCAACGCGTCTTCGAGCGCCTCGGCCTGAATCACACGGTCGTCTCGGCCGTCTCCGGCGCGATGGGCGGCTCCGCGTCCGAGGAGTTCCTGGCCACCGCCGAGGTCGGCGAGGACACCTTCGTCGGCTGCACCACCTGTGACTACGCGGCCAACACCGAGGCCGTGGTGACCCCGGCGCCGCCCGCCCGGGAGGCCACCGCGCCCCCGCTCGCCGTGCACGACACCCCGGACACCCCGACCATCGCCGCGCTGGTCGCCCTGGCCAACGAGCGACAGCTCGGCGGCCGGGCCGACTGGACCGCCGCCGACACCCTGAAGAACGTGGTGGTCACCGTGCACCACCCGGGCGGCGCGGACGAGGTGGTGGCGATCGGCCTGCCCGGCGACCGCGAGGTCGACCTGAAACGGCTGAACGCCGTGCTGGCCCCGGCCACCGCCACCCTCTTCGACGACTTCGCATCCCGCCCCGACCTGGTGAAGGGCTACCTCGGTCCGCAGGGCCTCGAGCTGCGCTACCTGGCCGATCCCCGGGTCGCGGCCGGCACCGCCTGGCTGACCGGGGCGAACCAGGCCGGCAAGCACGCCACCGACGTGGTGGCCGGCCGCGACTTCACCCCGGACGGCACGATCGAGGCGGCCGAGGTGCGGGCCGGCGACCCCTGCCCGGCCTGCGCCGGCGGCACGCTGACCCTCCGGCGCGGCATCGAGATCGGGCACATCTTCCAGCTCGGCCGGCGGTACACCGACGCCTTCCGGGTGGACGTGCTGGGCGCCGACGGCAAGCCGGTCCGGCCGACCATGGGGTGTTACGGCATCGGGGTGTCCCGGGCGGTCGCCGCGATCGCTGAGCAGCACCACGACGAGCGGGGGCTGTGCTGGCCGGCCGCGGTCGCACCGGCCGACGTGCACATCGTCGCCGCCGGACGGGACGGTCAGGTGGAGGCGGCGCTGACCCTGGGCGGCACGCTGGCCCGGGCCGGGTTCCGGGTCCTGGTCGACGACCGGCCGAGCGTGTCGGCCGGGGTGAAATTCACCGACGCCGAGCTGATCGGGATCCCGCGGACCGTGGTGATCGGGCGGCGGCTGGCCGAGGGCTGTGCCGAGGTCCGGGATCGCCGCACCGGCGAGCGAAACGACGTGCCCCTTGTGGACGTTGCCGGGGCGATCGCGGGAAAACTGGGATAGGGACATCAGCTTGAGACCCTCAGCGGCGGGAGGCGGCGGTATGGCCAGACTGGTGGCGGACGCGATGACCCGGCGGGTGGTCTACCTGCCGGAGGACACGGCTCTGGACGAGGCCGCGCAGGCGATGCGCGACCAGGGCATCGGCGATGTGGTGGTGACGCACGGCCCGACGATGGCCGGCATCGTCACCGACCGGGACATCGTGGTGCGGGCGATCGCTGAGGGCCGCCCGCCGGCCACCACCACCCTGGGCGACATCGCCACCCGCGAGCTGATCATGATCGAGCAGACCGCCACCGTCGAGGAGGCGGTCCAGGCGATGCGTTCCCGGGCCGTCCGCCGCCTCTTGGTCTGCGACGCCGACCGCCAGGCGGTGGGTCTCCTGAGCCTCAGCGACATAGCCCTGGTGACCACCTCCGCCGCCGCCTGACCCCCGTCCGCGAGGCCGTCTGGCCCGCGCCCGCACCGCCCCGTGATCCCTGCCCGCGTCACCTGGCTCCCGCTCGCGGGGCTGCCTGACCCGCGACCGCGCCACCTGGCTTTCGCTCCCGGGACGGCCCGCCCCCCCCCCGCTCGCGAGGCTGCCTGACCCCTGCCCGCGCGGCCGCCGGACCCCGCGCCCGCGCCACCCGGCTCCCGCTCCTGGGACGACCTGGCTCCCGCTCCCGGGACGACCTGGCTCCCGCTCCCGGGACGGCCCGGCTCCCGCTCCCGGGACGGCCCGGCTCCCGCTCCCGGGACGGCCCGGCTCCCGCTCCCGGGACGGCCCGGCTCCCGCTCCCGGGACGGCCCGGCTCCCGCTCCCGGGACGGCCCGGCTCCCGCTTGCGGGGCCGCGGCCGCGTGAGCCGATGGCCGCGCCACGGCCTGCTCTGCTGGGCGCGGAGCCGGGCGGTCGGAGAACGGCGCTAAGTTGGTCTTCGTGACCGACATGCCGCCGAAGCTGGCCGAGATCGTCGAGGACTTCGCCTCCGCGCCCCGCGAGGTGGTCCTGGAGATGCTGCTGGAGTTCTCCGACGCGGTGCCACCGCTCCCCGCCGACCTGGCCGGGCACGACGGCATGGAGCAGGTGCCGGAGTGTCAGACCGCGTTCTTCCTCAAGGCCGAGGTCCGCCCGGACGCCACCGTGACCACCTGGTTCGACTGCCCGCCGGAGGCACCCACCACCCGGGCCTTCGCCGGCATCCTGGCCGAGGGTCTGGCCGGCGCGTCCGCGACCGAGATCCTGGCCGTGCCGGACGACCTCTACGCCCGGATGGGCTTGGCACAGGCAATCAGCCCGCTACGAGTCCGTGGCGGCACCGCGATCCTGGCCCGCCTCAAGCGCCAGATCGCCGACCAGTTGAACTGACGCCGCCCGCTCCCGCCGTTCGCGCCACGAGCGGTTCGGCTCCGACAGACCGACCGCACGACCATCCCGAGCGGGCAGCCGCCTTCGACACACCCGAACTGGCCGACCCTCGCATTTCCCCCGAACCCGGCCCCTACCCGAGTTCACGAACCGCCCCCCCTGAACGGAGAACCGTGGATATCCAAGTCTGGTCCGACGTCATCTGCCCGTGGTGCTACATCGGCAAGCGGCGCCTCGAGAAGGCGCTGGCCGAGTTCGGCGGAGACGTCACGGTCACCTACCGGGCATACCAGCTGGACGCCTCCCCGGTGCCCCAGCCGCTGCCGATCAAGAAGGTGATGGCCGAGAAGTTCGGCGGAGCGGAGCGAGCCGAGCAGATGTTCGCGCACGTCGCCGGCATCGGCACCAGTGAGGGGCTGACCCTCGACTTCGACCGGGCGATCGCGGCCAACACGTTCGCCGCCCACCGCCTGATCGCCTGGGCGGCCGGGCAGGACCGTCAGGCCGACATGCTGGACGCCCTGCAGCGGGCCCACTTCACCGACGGCGTGGACATCGGCTCGCTGCCCGCCCTCGCCGAGGTGGCCGGTTCCATCGGCCTGGACCCCGCAGCCGCCCTCGCCTACCTGGAGTCTGAGGCCGGCACCGGTGCCGTTCAGGCCGACATCACCGAAGCTCGCGAGCTGGACATCACCAGCGTCCCCACCTTCGTGATCGACGGGAAGTACGCCGTCCAGGGCGCCCAGGAGGCATCGTCCCTGATCGCCGCGTTCGAAGAGATCGCCCGCCGCGAAGCTGTCGACGCCGGTCTATGACGTTTCACGTGGAACCGTATCGACGTCAATCGACATAGACGCCGATCGCCCCGCTGGGCGGTGTCAGTCACCAAGCAGCACGACGGCCAGAGATCAGCCGATCTCTGGCCGTCGTGCTTCGCGGAATCAGCGCGCCACCACTGCGGCACGACAACCCGAAGCGTTCCGCAGGGTCAGCCGATCTCCTTGGCCAACCCCTCGATCACCTGAGCTCCGGGCAGCGCCCCCAAGGCCGGGCCGGCCACCGCGATCTTGCTGTGCCGGACCCCGGACCCGACGATCACATGCGGGGTGGCGATCACCCGCGAATCCACCAGGATCGGCCAGTCGGCGGGCAGACCGATCGGCGTGATCCCGCCATATTCCATTCCGGTCAGCGACACCGCTTCGTCCATCGGAGCAAAACTACATTTGCGTACGTCGAGGTGCCGCCGAACCACTCCGTTCACGTCGGCCCGAGTGGTGGCCAGAACGATGCAGGCGGCGTACTTGGTCACCTCGCCCCGGCGCCCCGCCACGATCACACAGTTGGCGGACTCGGCCAGGCTCACCCCGTAGGCCTCACAGAACGCCGCCGTATCGGCCAGACTCCCGTCGATCGGCGCCACCAGCACCTGGTCGACGTCGATCGGCGCCTCCTCCGGCCACACCGCGAGCGCCTTGGCCACCGGCGGAGCGAGCAGGTCGGGTCGAGACTGGGCAGGTTCGGTCTGCAGGCTTCCCATCACGCCCGCCATCATCACCCCAAAACCAGCCCGACAGCCACCGGACCCACCCCACCGCACGCATCCGCGCTCGCCGCAAGCGGATGGCTGAAGTCGATCACGGCGGTCGATCGCCGGTAGCGACCGGCTAAAAGACGCACCTCGCCATGATTGGCGCAGGCGGCGCTGCCCCGCTCAGCTTCCGCCGGATCATGCCGAATGTCTGAGGATGTGGAGGACGGGTCGGTTCACGAGCACCGCAAGCCCCGCGTCGGCACGGTCAGCGGGCTGGCGTTGATGACGGGTGCCACCGCGATGGCGGCGGTCGGCGGCGGGCATCACTCCGTTTTCGCCACCATCCTGCTCGCCCTGCTGGCTCTCGGGATGGCGCACGCCTTCACCGTGGAGATCCAGCGTCAGGCCCACCGCCGCACCGGCCGCTGGGGCCGCCACGACGTGGTCAACACCGTGCTGCTCGCCGGTTGGGCCCTGGGCGCCCTGACCGTCGCGGTACTGCCCTATCCACCCGCCCCGCTGCGGGTCCTGGGCCTGCTGCTCTCCCTGAGCTACACCGCTGCCTGCGCCTACTTCGTCGCCGAACGCCGTCGCGCCGTCGCCGCCCAGGCCGACTCCCCCGAGCCGTCACTGTCGGAGTCGTTTCGCCTCTGACCCCGGCCGGCCTGATTACGACGCCGAATCATCGCCCGCCGCGGCGCGTCAACACCGGCAGCCCAGCCGGCCATGCCTCACGACGAGGTCGACGCCTGCGACGGAGCCGGCACCTCTGGCGAGTCCGACGACGAGCCCGGCGACGGCAAGGCCGGTGACGGGGCCGGCGCCATCGTCGGCAGCACCACCATCAGCGGGGGCACCGGCACCCCACTGGTCTCGATCGGCAGCTCCGGCACCGGCAGCCAGTCCAGACCGAGCGGCTCCGGCCCGCTCCCGTCGTCCTGCCCCGCCCGTGGCTCGCCGTCCGCCACCGTGACCGCGAAGACCGACGTCATCCCCGACGGATACGGCATCTCCAGCACGTAACGCAGGTCGCTGACCACCAGCCCGGTCTCCTCGAAGACCTCGCGCCGCACCGCCTCCTCGGCCGTCTCGCCGGGCTGCAGCCCACCGCCGGGCAGGGTCCACCACTCGCCGCCACCGGATCGCCGGCTGCGCTCGTGCACCATCAGCACACGGCCGTCCCGCACGATCACAGCGGCGGCCCGTCTTCGTTCGCTCACGAGTACGCAGGCTAACCGTCAGGCACCGCCCGCGCAGGATTCCTTCATTCCTCTGTGGATAACCGACAGCTCCCAGAACGGGCAAATGCGCAGGTACGGTGACCAGCCGGCACCCCGGGACGACCGATGGTGTGACTCGTCACCGCCCTGACGCACCGTCACGTGACACGAAACCGTGAGTCATCGATCGATCAAGTCCTCATAGGATTCCGGCACTGCGGCGAACGAAGCCGCTCGATCGATCCACACCACGGGGGAAGTCTGATGTTCCTGCTCAACCGCAAGGCGCTCGCCGCCGTCGGAGCCATCGCCGCCGCTGTCGCCACGACCGCCCTGTCCGCTGCCCCGGCCCAGGCCGCCGCCACCACGGCCAAGGCCCAGGTCATCGGCCTGCACGACAGCATCGTGACGTTCGTCGCCGGCGCCGGCCAGCGGAACGACCTGGTCATCACGATTTCCGGCAACACCGTCACGCTCAACGACCGGGTCGCGATCAAGCCGGGCAAGGGCTGCAAGGCGGTCAAGGGCGACCGGACCAGGGTCCGCTGCCACACCGCCCGCAAGCCGACCGAGCTGAGCATCCGGCTCGGCGACAAGAACGACAAGGTCGCCAACCGGACCGCCAGCTACATGGACGCCTACGGCGAGGCCGGCAGCGACGTCCTCAGCGGCGGCTCGAACCGGGACCGGCTGATCGGCGGCATCGGCAACGACAAGCTGTCCGGCAACGCCGGCCGCGACACGATCGCCGGCGACGACGGGCACGACTTCGTCAACGGCGGCTCGGGCAGTGACTGGATCAGCACTGGCTTCGGCGACGACACCGTCCTCGGCGGCTCCGGCAACGACACGATCTACGGCGACTACGGCAACGACGAGCTGCACGGCGACTCGGGCGACGACCGGATCTGGGGTGGCGCCGGCCACGACGCGATCGCGGGCGGCGCGGGCGGCGACCGCCTGTACGGCGACGCCGGCAACGACGGCATCGTCGGCGGCGAACTGGACGGCGTCGCCGGGGACCGCGCCGACGTCATCCACGGCGGCGCCGGCGACGACGTCCTGATCGGCCAGGCCGGTAAGGACACGATCGTCGGTGGTCCCGGCAAGGACCGCATCACCCAGTAACCCCAAAAACGGCCGGCAACCCCGGCGACCGGTCACCCCGGTCCGGCACCCCGGCGACCGGTCACCCCGGGTCCGGCAACCTCGCGACCGGTCACCCCGGGGGCTGGCAACCTCGCGACCGGTCACCCCGGGGCTGGTAACCCCGGAAACGACCAGTGCTCCCGGGCGACCAGTGACCCGACCCCGGAAACGACGAAGCGGCCCTCACCCGATGGGTGAGGGCCGCTTCTCTGCCGTGGAGCCCAGGGGACTTGAACCCCTAACCCCCGCCTTGCAAAGGCGGTGCTCTGCCAGTTGAGCTAGGGCCCCGGCTCGCGCCTCAGCGCAGATCAGGAGCCGTGGTGGCCTCGTGCCAGAGCGCCCGCTCGTCACTGGAGGCCTTGACCTTCTTGACCACCAGCGCAGCAGCACCGACCACAGCCGCCACGACCAAAAGCTTCTTCAGCATCAACTACCCCCAACTCTGGGAACGCAGACGCACACACCGTACCGTCAAAGCGCCGGCCGCGCGGAACGCACCACCCGTACCGTCGACAATGCGACGATCACAAGCGCCCGGCCCACCGCAACCACCGAAGCAGTAGCCGCAAGAGCCCGCCACCGCACCGCCGAAGCGGTAACCGCGAGAGACCCACCCACCGCAACCACCGAAGCGGTAACCGCGAGAGACCCGCTCACCGCAACCACCGTAACGCGGGGTTTCCGGGGGCTCGGCCCCCGGAGCAGACAAGACGAGCGACCCCGGTCCGCGCTTTCCGCGGACAGAGATCGCCCTGTCGCTCGTGGGGCTAGATGGAATCGAACCATCGACCTCAGAGTTATCAGCTCTGCGCTCTAACCGACTGAGCTATAGCCCCTCACCTGCGGACAGAACATTACCGCACCGGGTTGCGAGCCACCAAAGCGGGGGGTGGCCCACAACCCGATCACATCGTCAGTCCCGCTCGGCCAGCGTCAGCTCGATGCCGCCGACCAGGTCGGCGCACACGTTGTAGATGAACGCCCCGAGCGTCGCCAGCGCGGTGAACAGCACCACGTTGACCGCGCCGATCAGCATCGACGTCCCGATCACGCCCCAGGCGGTGATCCGGAAGGTGTTCGCGGTGGCGGCCTCGGAGCCACCGCTCGCGTTCACCAGGTCCTTGAGGCTGTCGTTGACCGAGGTCCACACGCCCATCGTGTCCAGCGCCAGGTAGAGCACCGAGGTCGCGACGACCACCACGATGAAGAGCACGATCGAGACCGCGAACGAGAACTTCATCACGGACCACGGGTCGATCCGCTTGAGGTTCAGCCGGGCCCGGCGCGGGCCACGCGCCGCGGCCGAGGAGACCGTGGAGCGGGCCGAGCGGACCGCTTCGGAGACCCGGGCGGCGCCCACCGCCGACGATCCACCCGGACCGGACGACGCCGCGGCCGGCCCACCGGCCGGCGCGGTGCGCTGCTTGGCAGCGCCGGCCGGGGTCGCCGCCGGGGCACTGCCCGCCGGACGCGTCACCGCGCCGCTGACGGTGCCCGGTGCCGCCGCGGGACGCGCCGAGGCGGTCCCGGGCGCGGCGCCCTTGCCTTTCGTCACGATCGGAACGGCCGCCGAGGCCTTGGCCACGGCGGGACCGCCGGGCCGTTTGCCGTCGGCGTCCGATCCGGTAGCGGATGGCTCACCGGGCGGCGGGGCCATGCCCGGCGCCCTGGTGAACTTCGGCGGGGACGGGGCATCGGCGGGGACAGCGGCGCGCCCAGCGGCCTCGCGTCCGTTCGATGCGGCACCGTCCTTCTTCGCCGCATCGTCCGGAGTCGCTGAGGTCCCCTGGCCCCCCGACTTCGCCTGTGTCTCCGGCATCAACTAGTCCTGTTCGTCAGGCTCGTCGGCATTGCGAGCAAGCGCCACGATGGTTACACCTTCAGGGAGGTCCATCAGCTTGACCCCCATTGTGTTCCGATCCCGTGTGCGCCGTACAGGCTTCACGGGAGTCCGGATGACACCACCATTGCTGGTGATGGCAAACAGTTCATCCTCCGGGCTGATCACCAGAGCGCCGACAAGTCCACCACGACGTTCGGTGATCTTCGCGGTGAGCACCCCCTTGCCGCCACGCCCCTGCACCGGATACTCCTCGATCGGAGTGCGTTTGGCATACCCACCGTTGGTGGCGACCAACACATCCATGCCCTCGCGCACGACCTCCATGGCGAGCAGCTCGTCGTTGTCGCCGAAGCGCATCCCGATCACACCGGACGTCGCCCGCCCCATCGGCCGCAGCGCCTCGTCGGTCGCGTTGAAGCGGATCGCCTGGGCGTGCTTCGACACCAGGAGGAGGTCGTCCTCCGGTGCCACGAGCGCCGCGCCCACCAATTCGTCATCCTCCCGCAGGTTGATGGCGATGATGCCACCGCTGCGGTTGGAGTCAAATTCGTCGAGGCGGGTCTTCTTCACGAGACCATTCTTAGTGGCGAGCACAAGGTACGGCGCGACCTGGTAATTCGAGATCTGGATGACCTGCGCGATGTGCTCGTCCGGCTGGAAGGCCAGCAGGTTCGCGACGTGCTGTCCCTTGGCGGTGCGGTTCGCCTCGGGCAGTTCGTAGGCCTTTGCCCGATACACCCGGCCCTTGTTCGTGAAGAACAGCATCCAGTCGTGCGTGGAGATCACGTAGAAGTGCGAGACGATGTCGTCCTGTCGCAGGGTCGCGCCGCTCACGCCCTTGCCGCCACGCTTCTGCGATCGATACATGTCGACCTTGGTGCGCTTGGCATAACCCGTACGTGTGATGGTTACCACAACATCCTCGCGCGCGATGAGGTCCTCCATGGAGACCTCGCCGTCGAACGGGATGATCTGGGTACGCCGATCGTCGCCGAACTTCTGCACGATCTCGCCGAGCTCCTCGGAGATGATCGCCCGCTGCCGCTCGGGTTTCGCCAGGATGTCCTTGAAGTCGGCGATCTCCAGCTCGATTTTCGCCAGCTCGTCGATGATCCGCTGCCGCTCCAGGGCGGCCAGCCGGCGCAGCTGCATGTCGAGGATCGCGGTGGCTTGGATCTCGTCGACGTCGAGCAGCGTCATCAGGCCCTGGCGCGAGTCCTCCACCGTGGGCGAGCGCCGGATCAGGGCGATGACCTCGTCGAGCATGTCCAGCGCCTTGGCCAGACCGCGCAGGATGTGCGCGCGCTCCTCGGCCTTGCGCAGCCGGTACGCGGTCCGCCGTCGGATGACCTCGATCTGGTGCTCGACGTAGTAGCGGATGAACTGCGCCAGGTTCAGCGTCCGCGGCACCCCGTCGACCAGCGCCAGCATGTTGGCGCCGAAGGTCTCCTGCAGCTGGGTGTGCTTGTAGAGGTTGTTCAGCACCACCTTGGCGACGGCGTCGCGCTTGAGCACCAGGATGAGCCGCATGCCGGTCCGGCCGGACGACTCGTCCCGGATGTCGGCGATGCCGGTGAGCTTGCCCTCCTTGACCAGCTCGGCGACCCGCTCGGCGAGGTTGTCCGGGTTCACCTGGTACGGCAGCTCGGTCACCACCAGGCACGGCCGGCCGCGCTGGTCCTCCTCGACCTCGACGACCGCGCGCATCCGGATCGAGCCGCGGCCGGTCCGGTAGGCATCCTGGATCGCCTGCTGGCCGACGATCAGGCCGTAGGTGGGGAAGTCCGGACCCTTGACGATCTCGAGGAGCGCGTCGAGGGTGGTCGCCTCGTCCGCGTCGATGTTGTCCAGGCACCACTGGACGGCGGCCGCGATCTCCCGCAGGTTGTGCGGCGGGATCTTGGTCGCCATCCCGACCGCGATCCCCTCCGAGCCGTTGACCAGCAGGTTCGGGAAGCGGGCCGGCAGGATCGTCGGCTCTTTGGTACGCCCGTCGTAGTTGTCCTGCATGTCGACGGTGTCCTCGTCGATGTCCCGCAGCATCTCCATGGCGAGCGGGGACAGCTTCGACTCGGTGTACCGCATGGCGGCCGGCGGGTCGTTGCCCGGCGAGCCGAAGTTGCCGTTGCCGTCGATCAGCGGGTACCGCAGCGACCAGGGCTGGCCCATCCGGACCAGGGCGTCGTAGATCGACGAGTCACCGTGCGGGTGGTAGTTGCCCATCACGTCGCCGACGACGCGCGCGCACTTCACGTAACCGCGGTCGGGCCGGAAGCCGGCGTCGTACATCGCGTAGAGGATCTTGCGGTGCACCGGCTTCAAGCCGTCACGGACGTCCGGCAGGGCCCGCCCGACGATGACGCTCATCGCGTAGTCGAGGTACGAGCGCTGCATCTCGACCTCGAGACCCACCGGCTCGACGCGCTGGGTCACACCGCCGCCGGATTCCTCCTGGGCAGCGTCGTCGCCGGGGGGTTCGGGAATGTCAGTCACTGTTAACCCTTACTCAAGGTGAAGCCAGACAAATTCGGCCAAAGACCCGCGAATAGCTGTGGATAACACTGTGGAAAGGTGCCCTCATCTGTGGACACGTGACCACGGTGATCAGATGTCGAGGAACCTGACGTCCTTCGCGTTGCGCTGGATGAACGACCGCCGGGCCTCGACGTCCTCACCCATCAGCACGCTGAACAGCTCGTCGGCGACCGCGGCGTCGTCCAGGGTGACCTGGCGCAGGGTCCGCGTCTCCGGGTCCATCGTGGTGTCCCACAGCTCGTGGAAGTTCATCTCGCCGAGACCCTTGAACCGCTGGATGTCATCCGGCTTGGCATTCGGCTTCTTCTGCTGGCGCAGCGCGATCAGCCCGTCCCGCTCCCGGTCGGAGTAGGCGTACTGCGCGTCGTCACCCCGCTTGTTCCACTTGATCTTGTAGAGCGGCGGCGCGGCCAGGTAGACGTGGCCCTGCTCGACCAGCGGCCGCATGAAGCGGAACAGCAGGGTGAGCAGCAGCGTCTGGATGTGCTGGCCGTCGACGTCGGCGTCGGCCATCAGGATGATCTTGTGGTACCGCAGCTTGCCGATGTCGAACTCGTCGTGGATGCCGGTGCCCATCGCGGTGATCAGCGACTGGACCTCGTTGTTCTTCAGCACCCGGTCGATCCGGGCCTTCTCGACATTCAGGATCTTGCCGCGGATCGGCAGGATGGCCTGGTACTTGCTGGACCGACCCTGCTTCGCCGAGCCACCGGCCGAGTCACCCTCGACGATGAACAGCTCGGTCTCGCGCGGGTCGGTGGACTGGCAGTCGGCCAGCTTGCCGGGCATCGAGCCGGACTCCAGCAGCGACTTGCGCCGGGCCAGCTTGCGGGCCTGCTGCGCGGCGATCCGGGCGCGGGCTGCCTGGTCGGCCTTCGTGATGATCAGCTTGGCGTCCGCCGGGTTCCGGTCGAACCAGTCGGCCAGCTGCTCGTTCGCCACCTTCTGCACGAAGCTCTTCATGTCGGTGTTGCCGAGCTTCGTCTTGGTCTGGCCCTCGAACTGCGGCTCGCGCAGGGTCACCGAGATGATCGCGGCGAGACCCTCACGGATGTCCTCACCGGACAGTTTCTGGTCGCCCTTGAGGAACTTCTTCTCGATGCCGTACTTGTTGACGATGGTCGTCAGCGCGGACCGGAAGCCCTCCTCGTGGGTGCCGCCCTCGTGCGTGTTGATCCGGTTGGCGAAGGTGTAGACCGACTCGCCGTAGGACTCGTTCCACTGCATGGCGATCTCGACGCCCATGCCGGCCTCGTTGTCCTCGGCGCCGAACTCGATCACCGTCTTGTGGATCGCGCTCTTGGTCGCGTTCAGGTGCCGGACGAAGTCCGAGATGCCGCCCGCGTACATGAAGGTGACCTTGCGCGGCTCACCGTTCTCGTCGCGGTAGTCGGGTCGCTCGTCGGTGAAGTTGATGGTGAGAGCGCGGTTCAGGAACGCCATCTCCTGGAGCCGGCGGTAGATGGTCTGGAAGTCGAACTCGACCGTCTCGAAGATCGCCGGGTCCGGCCAGAACTGCACGGTCGACCCGGTGTGGTCGGTCTCCTCGCCCTTGACCAGCTCGGTGGGGACGGAGGCGTTGTACTTCTGCCGCCAGACGAAGCCGGACTTGTGGATCTCCACCGCCATCCGGGTGGAGAGCGCGTTCACCACCGAGACACCGACGCCGTGCAGACCACCGGAGACCTTGTAGGCCTGGTTGTCGAACTTGCCACCCGCGTGCAGCACGGTCAGCGCCACCTCGACACCCGGCTTCTTCAGCTTGGGGTGCAGGTCGACCGGGAAACCCCGGCCGTTGTCGGTGACCGAGACACCGCCGTCGGCCAGCAGGACCACGTCGATGGTGTCGCAGTACCCCGCGAGCGCCTCGTCGACGGCGTTGTCCACGACCTCCCAGATCAGGTGGTGCAGACCCCGCTCGCCGGTGGAGCCGATGTACATACCGGGACGCTTGCGAACCGCCTCAAGGCCTTCGAGCACGGTGATCGACTCGGCACCATACTGCTGATTGTTCTCTGCCACCCTCGGCCGCTTTCTCGCACCGGGCCCACCAGGGGCCCCGCACGGGGTTGGCGGGCCACCAGCGGCTGTCGGCGCGCACGGGGCACCGGAGATGACACCGCGGGAAGAGCGGACCACCGGTGGAACCATGCACGCCGGTCGCCGCGGACAGCCCGCGGATAGTGATCGGCTGGAAAAACCGCGTAGCGTGACGAAGGTGGCTGCGCGTAGCAGCTCCAACACCGTCAAGCACAGTTTTCCCGGTCGCCGTCGATTCTACTCCGCCGAAGCGAGTTGGCGAGGGTCCGGCACCCCTTCCGGGTGCCTGAGAGTGCCGTAGCGCGATTGAGCCCGCCTCCCACGTCTCCCCCTACACGGAACAGCCCCTCCGCACAATGGCAACGCTGCGGGCCGGGCGCGCCTGCCGGACCCGGCCCGCCCTCGCTGCCACACTGCCTGTCAGCGGCAGGCGGCGGTGTCGTAACCTCGCCCGCGCGGGCCGTGCACGGCCGAACGGATCGCTTGGTCAGGTCGAGGAAGGGTTGCCCGATGGCGCACGACAAGGGCCTGGACAACGTCGCGGTGCACTGGCCGCGGACGGGCCAGTACTACGACCCGGTGGCTCCCGCCGAGTTCGTCGACTTCGGCGCGATCGCCGACGCCCCGGAGATCGCCGCGCCCACCGGCGCGCTCGCGCTGCACATCGCCAAGACCGGCACGGTACGCGCGACCGCCTACACCGAGCTGGTCGACCTGCTGCTGGGCCTGGAGGGCGTGCTCTACGCCACCGACGCGGCCGCCGAGGACGAGGACCCGGTGATCGACCCGGACGGCTGCGCCTGGATCGCCGGCGGCCTGGAGCGTTTCGTCGAGGGTCACGAGCAGTTCGGCGACCTGGTCACCTTCGACACGGTGGCCGCGGTGATGCGCACCGCGATCGCCGGCGGCCGCCTGCCCGAGCAGCAGCTGCGCTGGCTCGACCACCGGCTCGCCGCGCTGCGCGACGACGCCGGCAACGCCCCGCACTGGAGTTTCGCCCGCACCGAGCTGGCCATCCTGGCCGGCTTCTACCGCCGCTGCGCCGAGCGGGGCTTCGCCGTCTTCGCCGATTACTGACCCGCGTCCGCCCCGGCCGGCACCCGGCGGCGCGGCTCGGCGAGCAGTTCGGGCTGGCGGGAGAGCCACCACAGCTCGCCGGCGATCACCAGCAGGAGCACGCCGGCGCCGGTGGCCAGGATCAGCGGCCAGCGCATCGGGCTGCGGGCGGCCGGCTGGTCACCACTGCGGAAACCGGTCTTGACCAGTTGGGTCCCCTGGCACAGATCGGTGCGGCCGGCCTGGGCGAACACCTGGTGACGCGCGCTCGGGACGAACCGGGCCCCGCACGACGGCGGCTCGGTCCCGGTGGCCCGCACCGAGCGGACCACGCCGACGAGAGCCTGATCCGTGCCGCCCCGCCCGCCGGACACCTCGCACGAGCACGCCCAGGCCGGCGTCGTCACGGCCGGCACCGCGGCCAGCACGAGGAGTAGCAGCACGAACAGCCGTCGTATCCCCATATCTGTTAGGACGCCGCCGACTCGTATCCGGTTTCATGCCGGCGGAAAACTTCCTGCGGAAATCCTCCATGCGCCGGAGGAGACCAACGCGTCCCGGGGCACTGTCAGCCGTAGGTGTCGCGCGGGCCCCGGCCCTGGACACGGCGCGGCCCGCGGCTCCACGAGGGCGCCGCCGGGCCGTGGATGTTGAGCCGGGTGACCACGTTGTGGCCCACCTCGCCGGCGATCTGCTGGAGCAGCTTGCCGGTCAGCATGCGCAGCTGGGTGGCCCAGGCGGTGGACTCCGCCTCCACGGTCAGCACCCCGGCGTCCAGCCGGACCGGCCGGCTGTGCGCGGCGATGTCCGGCCCGACCACTTTCTCCCAGGAGCCGAAGACGGTGGCCTCGGCGCGCGGCCGCTCCCACCCGCGGGTCTTCATCAGGCGCTGCAGCACCGCGCCGAACAGTTGCGGGTCCCGTGGATCCGGCCCGGGCCCGGAGTATCCGCGCAGCCGCCGCTCACCGCCGCCGCCGGTCCGCTTGCGCGGCTGCCGGGCGGCCTCCCGCCGCCGCGCCAGGGCCGCGTCGAGCACCGCCCGCGCCAGCTCCGGCCCGGCCTTCCCGGCTTCGGCGCCGGCATCCCCGGCGCCGGCCGGCCCGGCGCCGGCACTCGCCGCGGGTCCGCCGTCCGCTTCGCTCGGCATCACGCCACCCCCTGTGGACAACCACGGTCCCGGCCGTCGGCCGACAGCTCGTCAACAAGCGCAGCAGCCCCAGAGGAACCGCATGCCCCGGACCGACCCACCATCGCATCCGGCAACGCGCTCTCCGGACCGCTGAGAGCTGCGGAACGGCTAGTGGATCGCCGCTGGAAGCCTACGCCCGCCGCGTCCGGCACCGCATTCACCGCGAAGACGGCCAGTTCTCCACAAACCGCCCACCGACTTTTCCACAGGCTGTTCACCACCGGCTCAGGAGCCACGGGTCACCGTCCCGGTGGTCACGTCGAACCGCACCCCGCGCAACGCGGCCGGCACGTCCTCGGGCACCGCGCAGGTCACCAGCAACTGGGCGGCGTCGGACACCAGCGCGGCCAGCCGGTCCCGCCGGCCGGCGTCCAGCTCGGCGAAGACGTCGTCCAGCACCAGCACCGGCTCGATCCCGTCGGAGCGCAGCAGGTCGTACGCCGCCAGTCGCAGGGCCAGGGCGAACGACCAGGACTCACCGTGGCTGGCATAACCCTTCGCGGGCAGCTCGCCGAGCGACAGCAGCAGGTCGTCGCGGTGCGGGCCGACCAGCGTGGTGCCGCGCTCCACCTCGGCCGTCCGGCGCTCCTGCATCTTGGCGAGCAGGGCCGCCTCCAGGACGGCGCGGTCGGTGGTCAGGTCGTCGCCGAGACGGGACGCGTAGGCGATCGAGGCCGCCGACTTGCCGGCCGCCACCGCGTCGTACGCCTTGGTCAGGTGCGGGCCGAGCGCCGCGGCCAGCTCCAGGCGACCGGCCAGCAGCTCCGCTCCGAACTGCGCGAGGTGGTGGTCCCACACGGTCAGGGTCGAGAGGTCCTGGCCACGCGAGCCACCCACCTTGCGGGTCAGGTACGCCGTACGCAAAAGGGCGTTTCGTTGTTTGACCACCCGGTCGTAGTCGGCTCGGACACCCGCGTAACGGGGCTGCCGGGCGACCAGCAGGTCGTCCAGGTAGCGGCGGCGCTCGGACGGGTCGCCGCGAACCAGCTCCAGGTCCTCCGGGGCGAACAGCACCATCCGCAGGGCGCCGAGCACCTCGCGCGGGCGGCGGACCGGCGACCGGTTCAACCGGGCCCGGTTCGCCTTGCCCGGCACGATCTCCAGCTCGACCAGCAGCTCACGTCCCTCGTGGACGATCGCGCAGCGGATCACCGCGGAGGTGGCGCCGAACCGGACGAGCGGGGCGTCGGTGGCCACCCGGTGACTGTCCAGAGTGGCCACGTACCCGAGCGCCTCGATCAGGTTCGTCTTGCCCATGCCGTTCTGCCCGACCAGCACGGACACGCCGGGGTCGAGATCGACGGCAACCCGCTCGTAGGAACGGAAGTCGACGAGCTCGACCCGGCGTACGTGCATGGGTCAGCGCTTGACGGCGTGGCCGCCGAACTGGTTGCGCAGCGCCGCGACGGCCTTCATGGCCGGCGAGTCGTCCTGCCGGGACGCGAACCGGGCGAACAGCGACGCCGAGATGACGTGGGCCGGCACGGCGAGACGAACCGCCTCGTCGACCGTCCAGCGACCCTCACCGGTGTCGTCCGCGTAGCCCTTGATGCCGGCCAGTTTCGGGTCCTCGTCGAGGGCCCGGTCCAGCAGGTCGAGCAGCCACGACTTGACGACGCTGCCCTCCCGCCAGCTCTTGATGATCGCCGGCACGTTGTCCACGTGCTCGGACGCCTCGAGGATCTCGAACCCCTCGGCGTACGCGTGCATCAGGCCGTACTCGATGCCGTTGTGCACCATCTTGGCGTAGTGCCCGGCGCCCGGGCCGCCGGCGTGCGCGAACCCGAACTCGCCGGCCGGCTTGAGCGCCTCGAAGATCGGCATGCAGTGCGCGACCGTCTCCTTGTCACCGCCGACCATCAGCGCGTAGCCGTTGGTCTTGCCCCAGACGCCGCCGGAGACACCGACGTCCATGTACTTGATGCCCTTCTCGGCGAGCCGGGCGGCCCGCGGGGCGTCGTCGGTGAACTTCGAGTTGCCGCCGTCGATGATGATGTCGCCGGGGGACAGCACCTCGGCGAGCGCGTCGATGGTGTCCTCAGTGATCTTGCCGGACGGCACCATGGTCCAGACCACGCGCGGCGCGGCCAGCTTCTCAGCCAGGTCCGCCAGGCTGGTGGCGTCGCTTACATCCAGGTTCTGGTCGAATCCGACGACTTCGTGCCCGGCAGCACGAAGTCGTTCCCGCATGTTGCCACCCATCCGGCCGAGACCGATCAGGCCGAGTTGCATGGTCTTCCCCCTAGAAGTGCGAATGTTCCTCGCTCAGTATCAGCGCGTTACCCGGATCGGCATGATCAGATAGCGGTATCCCGGGATGATTTCGCCGGATTCACCAGCGGGGGAGATCACAGCGGGCTTGAACGCGTCCACGAACGAGAACACCGCGGTGGGTGCGCCCAGGTTCTGCAGGCCGTCGATCAGGTACTGCGGGTTGAAGCCGATGGTCAGCGCCTCGCCGGTGAACTGGGCCTCCATCGCCTCGCTGGCCCGCGCCTCCTCGGTGGTGCCGGCCTCCACGACCAGGCCGTCCTCGCTGAAGCTGAGCAGCACGGGGGTGGTGCGCTCGGCCACCAGGGCGACCCGTCGGACCACCTCGACCAGGGCGGAGACGGCGATCCGGGCCTCGGCGTTGTGCGCGGTTGGGAAGAGCGAGCGGACCGGCGGGTAGTTCGCCCCGTCGAGCAGGCGGCTGGTGGTGCGCCGGGTGCCGCCGGCGAAACCGATCATGCCCTCGCCGGCGTTGCCCTGGGCCAGGGCCAGGGTCACCGAACCGCCGAGCGGGCCGAGCGCCTTCGCGGTGTCGTTCAGCGTTTTCGCCGGGACCAGCGCGTTCAGGCTGATCTCCGGGTCGTCCGGGCTCCACTCGATCTCGCGCATGGCCAACCGGTAGCGGTCGGTGGCGAGCATCGCCATGGTGGTGCCGTTCAGCTCGATCCGGACACCGGTCATCATCGGCAGCGTCTCGTCCCGGCCGGCCGCGATGGCCACCTGGGAGACCGCTGAGGCGAACGTAGCGGCGTCGACGGTGCCGGCGCTGGTCGGCATGTCCGGGAGGGTCGGATAGTCCTCCACAGGCATCGTGGGGAGGGTGAAACGCGCGCTGCCGCAGACCAGCTCGAGGTGCGCGCCGACGGCGGCGATGTCGACCGGCTTGCCGGGCAGCGCCTTGGTGATCTCGGCGAGCAGCCGGCCGGAGACCAGCGCGGCGCCGTCCGCGTCCGCCTGCACCTCGACCGAGACCTGGCTGGAGACCTCGTAGTCGAACCCGGAGACCTGCAGGCGCCCGTCGGTGACTCGCAGCAGGACACCGGCCAGCACCGGCACTGACGGCCGGCTGGGCAGGCTCTTGGCTGTCCAGGCCACGGCGTCGGCGAGCGCGTCTCGCTCCACCCGGAACTTCATGCTGTCCTCCGCGATGCTTCCTCTACGGGGTGTCGACCCCACTGAAACTCTATGGCGCTGACGGTGTTCACGTGTGCCCGGCCCCGGGGCGCGACCGCACGGGCCGGCTTCCGAGGGTGCTGCTGCCGCTGACTTCCCGCGCCTGGTGGCGGATCCGTCCTGTCGCAGCGAACCCGCCTCGGCGGCCGAAGGCGAACCGCATCGCCGGAACGAGGCGGATCCGGCCACCGGAGAGGGACCCCATCGCCGGAACGAGGGAAGCCCGGCCCGCGGTGCGATCGGCGGCCGTGGTGAAGCGGATCGAGACACAGCTTCCCGGTATTCAGGCGTAACCGGTAGACGCGACTTCGACAACCTCGGGTCCGGTCGGCGACAGGTTCCCGATCTTTCGGTACGACCTCCGCGCACCGGCCGACCCACAGCCTTCCCGCTCTCCCGCTCTCCCGCTCTCCCGCTCTCCCGCTCTCCCGCTCTCAGCACTCAGCCCTCAGCACTCAGCACTCAGCCCTCAGCACTCAGCCCTCAGCACTCAGCACTCAGCACTCAGCCCCTGGGGAGCGTCGCAGACCGGTCGGTGGGTTTGCCGGGGTGTCACGCTGGGGATCTCGCTTCGAGGCGACAGCGGTCCGGCTCCTTGCTTCTGGTGCCGCTCTGACCCGGCCCTCAGCGAGCCCGGAAGCCGAGCATCCACACCTTCCACAACGCTGATGATTGTTTTTGAGTCCTATTAGAGAAATAACTAGTCGTCTTCATAGGGCCTGTGCATTCTGTGGAGAACCCGCGTTTTGCCTGGTGAGAGGGTTATCCACCGGTGATTCACATGTGGGAAACCGGGGTACAAACCCGGGTCTGCGTCCACAGCGAAGAAGTTCACGGCGGTTATCCACCGTTGTCCCCAGGCTATCCACCGGTAATCCACTGGGTTTGTCCCCCGACCTGTGGACAGCGGAGCGAGGCCGGCGTCTGGTTGTCCCCAGAACCTTCAACAGGTAATCCACACTCCTCCACAGGCTGTTGACTAACGGATCACCCTCCCGTGTTTGTCCACATCGATATCCCCAGGACTTCTCCACATCTGTGGCTAACGGCGGGAGCGTTGTCCACTGTCTGGGGAGGACGCCTGTGGACGCCTGTGGATTAGTGTGGAAAACGTTGGCACGAAACGGACCCGTTCTGCCGTTGACAACTTCGTGTTTTGCGCCCTCGAAAGTTGACATCGAACAATGGCAATATCCCCAGGTCAGTGCAGAAATTGGGGATGGTGCTGTGGAAAACCGGGGTGAAAGCAGTGGATAACCCGTGTATATCGCGTGTTGTCCCAGGTCAATGCCGTTGTCAGGTGCCTGTGGGT
This sequence comes from Actinoplanes octamycinicus, assembly GCF_014205225.1. Classification (NCBI taxonomy): domain Bacteria; kingdom Bacillati; phylum Actinomycetota; class Actinomycetes; order Micromonosporales; family Micromonosporaceae; genus Actinoplanes; species Actinoplanes octamycinicus. The sequence continues at coordinate 1,766,760 of NZ_JACHNB010000001.1, read as the reverse complement.
AACTCCGCGTTGGTGCTCTAACGGGCGATGCCGGCCCGTTGGCCCTGGTGATCGTCGCGAGCCGTCGGCGGCTTCCGGATCGGCAGGCTGCGCGAGGCTGTGGGCGGGAGCGCGGGCGGCCCGGGCGAGAGCGTGGGATGGCGCGGGCGCCGGGCGGGACCGTGGCGTAGAGGGGATCGCAGCGGGACCCGGCGTAGAGGGGATCGCAGCGGGGCGTTGGACCACGGGGAGCGGGGCGGCGCTGGGCGGGGCCGGAGCAGGCGGGAGTGGGGATTCGCCCGTGAGCCGGAGGCGGTCTGGGGCCCGCCGGGCCTGGGGGCGGCTCGACGGGACGGTCGCTTGCGGTTGGGTCGGGCTGAGGGCGTACCGAAATCAGGTGTTCTGTTGTTTGATCCGGTTGGTCAGCTCGGCGATCTGGTTGTAGAGCGAGCGGCGCTCGGCCATGTGCTGGCGGATCTTGCGGTCGGCGTGCATGACCGTGGTGTGGTCGCGGCCGCCGAAGGCCTGTCCGATCCGGGGTAGGGAGAGGTCGGTCAGCTCGCGGCACAGGTACATCGCGACCTGGCGGGCGTTGACCAGCACCCGGCTGCGGGAGTGTCCGCGCAGGTCCTCCAGCGAGACGCCGAAGTAGTCCGCGGTGGAGACCATGATCTGGTCGGCGGTGATCTCCGGGCCGGCGCCGTCCGGCATGAAGTCGCGGAGCACCTCCTCGGCCAGCGACAGCTGCACCGGGGAGCGGGTGAGGCTGGCGAACGCGGTCACCCGGATGAGGGCGCCCTCGAGCTCGCGGATCGAGTTGGAGACCCGGGACGCGATGAACTCCAGCACGTCGTCGGGGGCGTACATCCGCTCCTGAGCGGCCTTCTTCTGCAGGATCGCGATGCGCGTCTCGAGGTCCGGCGGCTGGATGTCGGCGAGCAGGCCCCACTCGAAGCGGGTCCGCATCCGGTCCTCCAACGTGGCCAGCTGGCGCGGTGAGCGGTCCGAGCTGATCACGATCTGCTTGTTCGCGTTGTGCAGCGTGTTGAAGGTGTGGAAGAACTCCTCCTGCGTCCGCTCCCGGTTCTCCAGGAACTGGATGTCGTCGATCAGCAGGATGTCGACGTCCCGGTACCGGCGCTGGAACGCCTGCGTCTTGTCGTCGCGCAGGCTGTTGATGAAGTCGTTGGTGAACTCCTCGGTCGAGACGTAACGCACCGACCGGGCGTGGCCCAGGGTGGTGGCGTAGTGACCGATGGCGTGCAGGAGGTGGGTTTTCCCCAGCCCGGAGCTGCCGTAGATGAACAGCGGGTTGTACGCCTTCGCCGGTGACTCGGCGACCGCGACCGACGCGGCGTGCGCGAAGCGGTTGGACGAGCCGATGACGAACGTCTCGAACATGTACTTCGGGTTGAGCCGGTTCCCGTCGTTGCCGCCGGGGCGCGGCGAGGCGCCCGGGCCGCGCAGGTCGACCTGCGGCCGGCCGGGGCCGTTGTCGCCGGCGCGGTTGGGCATCGGGTCGTCGCGGCGGTCAATCGGGTGACGCTGGTTGTTCTGCGGCGGCATCGGGGCTGCCTCGTGGGGCAGCTCGTTCTTCTCCGGGGCGCGTGGCGGCGCCGACCGGTTGACCGGCGGCGCGGGAGGCATCGCCGGCATCGGGTCGGCGAAGAGCGCCTCCTGGCCGTCGTTGCGGACATAGGGCACGGCCGGCGGCGACGAGTGCTGCGCGGACCCGGTCGGGTACGGCTCCGGGGCGTGCTCCGGCGGCCCGAACGCCGGCTGCTGATACTGCTGTTCAGCCGGATATCCGGGCAGCTCGGGCTGGAAATTCCTGGGGTCGGCCGGGCGCGGCGGGTCGGCGTAGTGCATCGGCTGCGGCTCCGGGCGGGGTGCCGGCTCCGGCTCGACCGGGGTGCCGTAAACCGTGCCGGGCATGCCGGTGCCGTCCTCCGGCGGGCGGACCGTGACGGCCACCTGGATCGGACGGTTCAGCCGGCGGGTGAGGGCTTCGGTGATCGCCGGGCGCAGCCGCAGCTCGATCACGTCCCGGGTGTACGCGTCCGGAACCGACAGCAGAGCGGTGTCCTCGACGATCGCCCGCAAGCGGGTGAACCGGAGATAGGCACGCTGCTGCCGGGAAGCGATCTCCTCGGACAATTCGCTGAGCGTGTCCTGCCACAGCTTGCCCAGGTCGACCTGATCGGCCACCGCCGCGCCACCCCCATCGCCACCGACCCCCGGTGGACCTTGTGTCCGGCCTTCCGCTGTGCCTGTCGGCGCCCGTGCAGGCGCACCGATCGGCTCCCCAACCCCAGCACAGTTAACGCGCTGAACACGCACGGCGCCACCGGCTATCCACAGGTTATCCACAACCCGTGGCGGTGCCGATGGCGCTCCCGGCCGGATGGTCGGCAGATTCACCGGAGCCTGTAGCGGCGCGGGCTTGAAACAGGCTCACCGTGGCGAACGATCCACCTGCTTGTCCGGTTTTGGCCGCCGCCACGCGGTATGCGAACGACCGGGTAAGACCAGCAACCGGGCACGCTAACAGCGCCGAGTGGCCAACTACAACCGCCGTCCGGCCCATCCCAGGCGGGTGCGCTGGTCGCGGGTCGGGGAAACGCCGGTGCCGGGCGTGCCGGAACAGGATATGGTTGACCGCTGCAACCGCCCTGCGTAGGGTTGAGCGGTTGCTCCGCCGCGCTCTGATAAAGTGGCGTCTTGCAGCGGATGCCCCCTGACGTAGTTGAAGACGGAGTTCTGACGTGAGCAAGCGCACCTACCAGCCGAACAACCGCCGGCGCGCCAAGACCCACGGCTTCCGGCTGCGCATGCGCACCCGTGCCGGCCGCGCCATCCTTTCTGCCCGCCGTGGCAAGGGCCGCGACAAGCTGTCGGCCTGAGTCGGCGGTTAGTCGGGCCGGAATGCCCAGGTAGTCGTGCTGGCCGCGACGCAGCGACTGCGGCGTAGCGCGGACTTCGCCGCAGCGATCCGCGGTGGCCGTCGGGCCGGCCGCGGGACCCTGGTCGTCCACCTGCTTATCGAGGAGCCGGCGCACGCCACCACGGCGCGCGCCGGCTTCGTCGTATCCAAAGCCGTGGGCAACGCGGTGGTCCGCAACAAGGTCCGGCGCCGGCTGCGCCATCTGGTCCGGCCGCTGCTCACCGACCTTCCGCCGGGATCTTCGCTGGTGGTGCGCGCTCTGCCGCCGGCCGCCCAGGCCGGGTTCGCCGATCTCGCGGCCGATCTGGAGGGCGCGCTGGCGTCCGCCCGCCGGCCCCGGAGACCGCGATGAGCCCGGCTGCCCGGCTCCTGACCGCGGCCGTCGTCGCGTACCGTCGATACTTGAGTCCGGTGCTGCCGGCCCGCTGTCGGTTCTACCCCTCATGCAGTGCGTACGCCCAGGAGGCACTGGCGCGGCACGGTGCGGTGCGGGGGACGGGCCTGGCGATCTGGCGGCTCCTGCGTTGTCATCCCTTCCACCCTGGCGGGTTCGACCCGGTGCCTGACCCAAGCCGTCACCGTCCTGCCGATGTGACTGGAGCTTAGATTGAGTCTCGACTGGATCTACTACGCCATTTCGTGGATCCTCCTTCGCTGGCATGCCCTGTGGGACGCGATCGGCGTGCCGGACGACCGCGTGCTCGGTACGAACTGGGCCTGGGTCCTCTCGATCTTCTTCCTGGTGGTGACGCTGCGCGTCATCCTGTTCCCGGTCTTCGTCAAGCAGATCAAGAGCCAGCGGGCGATGCAGGCGCTGCAGCCCAAGGTGAAGGCACTGCAGGAGAAGCACAAGGGTGACCGGGAGACGCTCCAGAAGGAAATGATGGAGCTGTACCGGACCGAGAAGGCGAACCCGCTGATGGGCTGCCTTCCGATGCTCCTGCAGATCCCGGTCTTCCTCGGCCTCTTCCACGTGCTGCGCCACCTGAACCCGGCGCTGCCCGAGCGGCTGAAGACGATCTACGGCTGGTCGCTCGAGCAGTTCAACAGCGCGTCGGCGGCGCACCTGTTCAACGCACCGATCAGCGCCAAGTTCGGGTCGACCGACGCCGAGCTGGCCGCGCTCGGGGCGAACGGCACCACGGTCAAGGTGCTGGCCGCGGTCCTCATCCTGCTGATGATGACCACCACCTTCTTGACCAGCCGGCAGATGATCCTGAAGACCGGCTGGGCCGAGGACCCGCAGCAGAAGATGATCCAGCGGCTGATGCTCTACGGCATCCCGTTCTCGCTGCTGATCTCCGGCTCCCTGTTCCCGATCGGTGTGGTCATCTACTGGGTGACGAACAACCTGTTCACCCTGGCCCAGCAGCAGTGGGTGCTGCGCAAGTTCCCGCCGCCGCAGATGGCCGGCAAGGGTGGTTCCGGCGCCCGCCCGGCGAACGCGACCGCCAGCGACCTGAAGTCGAAGAACCCGGTGCAGCCGGGCCGCAGCGGTGGCCTGTTCAGCCGGAAGAAGGACGCCGAGGAGCCGGCCGTCCCGGTCGTCGACACCAAGGCGCTCGCGCCGAAGCCCGGCGCCAAACCGGTGAATCCGAAGAAGGGCGCCCGGCCAGCGAACAAACCCAAGGGATGATCGCGGCGCGGGGCCCGGCTGACCGGGTCCCGCGCGCTCCCCTTGCTACCGACCTCCCCGCGACACGTCCCCATGGCGGCGGCGCGGGAAACAGCGGACCGATCTCGGTCCGGCCCGAGTGACAACGGAGATGAGACCGTGACCGACACCAGTACTCCCCCCGCTTCTACTCCTCCTGCTTCCGACTCGTCCGCTCCGGAAACGGACGCGGCCGCGTCGGCTGCGGCGCCGGCGTCCCCGGCGTCCCCGGCGGACGAGAGCTCGGCGGAGACGAAGAAGTCGGAGAGCGTCGCGTCGGACAGCGACCTGTTCCGGCAGAGCGAGATCGCCGCGGACTACGTCGAGGGGCTGCTGGACATCCTCGACTACGACGGCGACATCGACGAGCTGGTCTCCGCCGGCCGTCCGATGGTCGAGGTGGTCGGCGGCCGGCTGCAGCCGCTGGTCGGCCAGCGCGGCGCCACGCTGGAGGCGCTGCAGGAGCTGACCCGCCTGGCCATCTTCCGGGCCACCGGTTCGCCGAGCCGGCTGCTGCTCGACATCGGTGGCTACCGCGCGGCCCGGCGCAAGGAGCTGGCCGCGGTCGCCCGCAACGCCGTGGAGAAGGTCAAGGAGCACGGCGAGGTGGTCCGCCTGGAGCCGATGTCGGCCTTCGAGCGCAAGTGCGTGCACGACGTGGTCAACGCGATCGCGGGCGTGCTGAGCGAGTCCGAGGGCGTCGAGCCGAACCGGCGCATCGTGGTTCGCGTGGCGGAGTGACATGACGGACCCACGCTTCGGCGCGGGTGACCTCGGCCCGGGCGTTGCGACGCCCGGGCCGTCGTCTTTCCCCGCCCCTTCCTCCTACGCGGACCGTCCCGGCCTGGCGCAGAACGCGCCGTCCTCGTCGGCCGAGGCGTCCCGGGACGTCTCCGCGGTCGACGTGCTGCGGCCACCGGCCGAGATCGCGGATGTCGCGGCCCGGGTGTTCGGTGACCGGTTGGCGCTGGCCGGGGAGTTCGCACAGCTGCTGGCGACCGAGGGTGTGCTGCGCGGGCTGGTCGGTCCACGGGAGACGCCGCGGATCTGGGAACGCCACCTGGTGAACTGTGCGGTTATGGCCGAGTTATTCCCTATCGGCGCTTCGGTGGTTGACGTGGGCTCTGGTGCCGGTTTGCCCGGTATCGTGCTCGCAGTGGCTCGTCCGGATCTTGGCATCACCCTGGTCGAGCCGCTGGCCCGGCGTACCGCCTTCCTTACCGAGGTGGTCGACGAGCTCGGGTTGGACCGGGTCACGGTCCTGCGCGGGCGGGCCGAGGAGGTGCTCGGCCAGGTCGGTGAGGCCGACGTGGTCACCGCGCGGGCGGTGGCGGCGCTGGACAAGCTGGCCGGGTGGTGCCTGCCGCTGGCTCGGGTCGGGGGCAGGTTGCTGGCGCTCAAGGGGGCGTCGGCGGAGGAGGAGATCGAGGAGAACCGGATTGCGGTGGAGCGGCTCGGCGGCGGGGTGCCGGAGATCCGGCTCTGCGGGGCGGGGCTGATCGATCCTCCGGCGACGGTTGTCGAGATCGTGAAAGAGCGGGACGTTCTGGTCGGCCGGGCTCGGGCGGCGGGTTCGGGTGGTCGTCGGGCCGGGGGCGCCACGGGCGCCGGTCGGGCGGCGGGTTCGGGTGGCGCTGGGCGGTCTGCGGGTTCCGGTGGCGGCCGCGGCGGGCGGGGGAACAGACGGAGGGGTTAGATGGGCAGGCGGGGTGCGAGGAAGCGGCATGCGCGCAAGGCGCGCCCCGAGCCATCAACACCATTGGAGGTACGCCCGGAGCCGGCTGTGGATCGCCCGGTGGACGAGGAACCGCGGCGGGACGGGGTGGCGAGCCTGGATGTCGCCGCGGTCGACGAATCAAGTGCTACCGCGGTTCCGAGTCGTGAGGGCCCAGCGGCCCTCCCGTCGGCCGTATCGCCGGGACCCTCAGGGCACCCAGGGATCTCGTCCCCAGTGCCGTCAGAAGCCGGATCAGTGCCTTCTGTGGTGGGGGCGCTTGGGTCCTCGGGTGTGGCGCTGCGACGGGTCGCGGCCGATGAAGCGCCTGTTTCACGGGAAACGTCGACGGATGCGTTCCGGCGGGCGAGCGGTGATCGTACGGAAGGGGGTGTCTCGGACGCGGAGCTTGAGGGAGCGGACGGTCCGGACGCCGGCGAGGTTGGCGGGTATGGCGGAACCTTGCGACTTGTGTCGGGCGTGATGGTTTTTGTCGGGACGACCGAGGATGCGGACGAGACGTTGCGCTCGACTCATCCTGTGTACGGAGATGGCAACGCTCGCCCTGCGGCCGTAGGCTGGCCAGGCGTCGATAGTGTGGACCGGATCTCTCCCGCCGGGACGCGCGATCAACCGGCCGACCCATTCCTAGCCAACAGGGATAAAGCGGTGCATGAGTACGGTGTTTCACGTGAAACCGAGTCGCCTCTCGACCGGTCGTCGGGAGTGAACGCGGGCGGACCGCACCCCGGTGAGCAGGGCGTTCCTCAGCCCCGCCCAGGCGGGTACAGCCCGTCGGCCTCCTACGGCTACGGCGCGCCCGCGCCACATCAACCGGACGACTTCCGTGGACCCGCGCCGGCACCTCGGTCCGGTCCCCCTGCGGTCGGGCAAGTGTCCGCCACGCCGATTTCGGCGGCGCCCGCCGCTACTGTCCCCGTATCTGGTGCATCTGTTCAGCCCGACGAGCATGTTTCACGTGAAACGCCGAGCGTGGATGAGGACGATCCGCCCCTGGCCATGGAAGCGTTGCGAGCTGTGCAGATCCTCAACCCGAGCGGCGAGATCATCATGCCGCGCCCGGACCACCCACGGGTGATTTGCGTCGCCAATCAGAAGGGCGGCGTCGGGAAGACGACCACCACGGTGAACCTGGCGGTGGCGCTCGCGCTGCATGGCAACCGGGTGCTGGTGGTCGACCTGGACCCGCAGGGGAATGCGTCCACCGGCCTCAACGTGCCGCACCACGCCGGTGTGCCGGACGTCTACGACTGCCTGATCGACAACGTGCCGCTGGCTGAGGTGGCCCAGGGCGTCGAGGGCATCCCCAATCTCTACTGCGTCCCGGCGACGATCGACCTGGCCGGCGCCGAGATCGAGCTGGTGTCGGTGGTGGCTCGCGAGTCCCGCCTGCAGCGCGCGATCAACGCGCACCCGGAGAAGTTCGACTACGTCTTCATCGACTGCCCGCCGTCGCTCGGCCTGCTGACGGTCAACGCGCTCTGCGCGGCGCAGGAGGTCCTCATCCCGATCCAGTGCGAGTACTACGCGCTGGAGGGGCTGAATCAGCTGATCAACAACATCAACCTGGTGCGCCAGCACCTGAACCCGACGCTGGACGTCTCCACCATCCTGCTGACCATGTACGACCGGCGGACCCGCCTGGCCGACGCCGTGGAGCAGGACGTGCGGAATCACTTCGGAGCCAAGGTTCTGAACGCGGTGATTCCCCGGAACGTGCGGGTGTCGGAGGCTCCGAGCTACGGCCAGTCGGTGATGACCTACGATCCGGGATCAAGGGGCGCAACCAGCTACTTCGAGGCTGCTCTGGAGATCGCGGTGCGCGGGGTCAACACAGGAGGAACGGAATGAAGAACCGTCCGCGGGGTGGCTTGGGCCGTGGCCTGGGCGCGTTGATCCCCACGGCGCCGGCTCCCGGTCCGTCCTCCCCCGACAACGGCGTCGACGTGGCACCGGTGTCGGCCGCTCCGGCAACCGCGGTAGCCGTGTCGCCGGACGGGCTGCCCTCGACGGCTACCGCGCTGGCGCCGCCGCCGGTTCCGGAGCCGGTGCTGGCGCCGCAGGAAGACCTTGCGCCGGTGCCCGGGGCACGGTTCGCCGAGCTGCCCGTGTCGTCGATCGAGCCGAACGCCAAGCAGCCGCGTCACGTCTTCGACGAAGAGGCGCTGGAAGAGCTCAAGACCTCGATCCAGGAGATCGGCTTCCTGCAGCCGATCGTGGTCCGGGAGCTCGGTGACGGCCGCTATGAGCTGGTCATGGGTGAGCGCCGGTGGCGGGCGGCCCAGGCGGTCGGCAAGGAGACCATTCCGGCGATCGTCCGGGACACGCCGGATGACGCCATGCTGCGGGACGCGCTGCTGGAGAACATCCACCGGGCGAACCTGAACCCGCTGGAAGAGGCGGCTGCGTACTCGCAGCTGCTGGAGGAGTTCGGGGTTTCGCACGAGGAGCTGGCTCGGCGGATCGGGCGGAGCCGGCCGCAGATCTCGAACACGATCCGGCTGATGAACCTGCCGGCGCAGGTGCAGCGGCGGGTCGCGGCCGGGGTGCTGTCGGCCGGGCATGCTCGGGCGCTGCTCGGGTTGAGCAACAGTGAGGCCCAGGAGCAGCTCGCTGAGCGGATCGTGAAGGAAGGGCTCTCGGTCCGGTCGACCGAGGAGATCGTTCAGCTGGCGCAGCATGACGCGCCGGCGAAGAAGGCGGCGCCGGCTCGACGGGCGAAGGTGCACGCGCCGGCTCTGAACGATCTGGCTGATCGGTTGTCGGATCGGTTCGACACCCGGGTGAAGGTCGACATCGGGCGGAACAAGGGCAAGATCACGATCGAGTTCGCTACCGTTGATGATCTTGAGCGGATAGTGGGCATGATTGGGATTGAGGAAGAAGGGGCTCGGGCTGAGGCGGAGGAGTGAGGGTTCCTCCTCCGGTTGGTCCTGGAGCGTTTTTGGTTTCGAGTTTGGGGTGGAAGGCACGCGGATGATCGCGTGCCTTCTTCGTTTTTCGGTTCTGTCAGAGCCATTCTCCTGGGATTTCTCTTTCGCCAGCGGATCAAGTTGGCGACGTTTCTGACGCCCGATATGGGTGCTTTGAGCGGTCGGCAGCTTGAGGCTCGTTGAACAACCTTGTTAGGCCCGACATAACGGTGTAGGGCTGGGCAGATCTCAACCGGCGTAGGACTGCGGATCTCCAGCGGTGTAAGTCGGTGCTGTCCATCGAGTGGTTGACAGCCGGTCTCCATGGCTTGGTCGTCCCGCTGCGGCCGCCTCCGCAGCGAGGATGAATGCATCGCCGCCACCGAGGAGCGGTTAGCCAGAGGAGATTCGAAGATGCGACTCGACCCCGGTATGACCGCCATGGTCCGCTCGATGGCCGCAGACCTCGGCTTGCCGGTTCTCACCTATTACGGTCTGCACGCCCTGGGCGCCGGCGACACCGCGGCCCTGCTGGCCGGCACCGTGGCCGCCGGCGTCCGCCTGATCTGGGTCGCCGTCCGGAGCCGGTCGCTGAGCCACTTCTCGATCGTGATGGGCGCCGTCTTCGGAGTGGGGCTGCTCTTCACTCTGCTAACCGGCGATCCGCGCTTCCTGCTGATCAAGCACTCGGCGATGTCCGCGGTGATCGGCACCCTGTTCGTGGTCACCGCCTGGCGCGGCGCCAAGCCTTTGACTCTGTCGGCCCAGCAGAGCTTCATGCCGGCCAAGGCCACCGAGCTGGCCACTGAATATGCCACCAACCCCGAGCTGCGCCACGGCCATCGAGTTGCCTCCATGGTCTGGGGCGCCGGCCTGCTGACCGAAGCCGTCCTCCGAGTGGCCTTGGTCTACCTACTCCCGATCCACGTAATGGTCGGCCTCTCCACCCTCCTGACCGTCCTGACCTTTACCCTCTTGATCGCCTGGAATGCCCGCTACATCGCCCTCCACAAGCAGTCCCCCGCCGCAGCTCTGGCCTGACCCGCCCGTTGAACGTGCCGTCTTCTCCAGCTTCGCCGGGTGCCTCTCCCGCTGGCCGCCGTTCCGTAGCCGTCACGATCGCTCCGCCTCTCCAGTTGCCCGTCATCCGGCACCTCTCCTCTCAGCGGTCCGCACCTCTCCTTTTAGCGATCCGCACCTCTCCACTCAGCGTTCCGCGCCTCTCCTCTCAGCGTTCCGGGCCTCTCCTCTCAGCGTTCCGCACTTCGACCGATCAGAGGCAACCGCCCGGTTCGCCCGGTCATCTCGGTCTCGGCTTAGCGCCCAGCGGGTTCACCTACAACGCACCGCCTTTTTGATCCGATCGAATGTGACCATCCGGGGCTCTCCCTTGAGTCACCCCGCTCCCGGCCTCGCGCCAGCGCATTTGCCGTCAGCGCACCGCCCGCTCGACCTGCTCGAAGGCGACCAACCGGTTCTTCGCTCGGTCATTGTGTTGCAGGCCTAGTGTCCGACGCGTCCGGCTCCAGAGGACCGTCGCCTCGAATTGCCCGAAGCGACGGCCTACCGCGCTTGGTCACTGCGGGCCGGCCTAACCATCGGGCCTTCGTCTCGAGCCGTCGACCTCCCTAACCTGGTTCCAGCTCCCTACCGGCCGCGCCTGGTTCGCCACCACCCTTCAGCCACCCGTGGGCGGCTCGCTAATTGAAGCCTTGGCCGCCGGACCACGGAAGACTCGCCACTTCTGACCTTCCCGCCGGACCGCAGAAGGCGCGGCATTTCTGACCCCCGCCGGACCGGGGAAGGCCCGCCATTTCTGACCTTTCCGCCGGATGCGGGAGGTCGCTATCTGGCTTTACCGCTGGCTCGGAAAGGCGCGGCCCAACCGGGTGCGATCACCGCCCGCGCAACCAACTGCTTAGGGCTGAAGCCGTTGCGCAAGCCCTCGGAACCATGGCCGGGACTGCCCGCCGCTTGCTGCTGATTAGCGGCCACGTCTTAGAGCCCGCTGCCCGTGCCGGGCTCGCCACCGCGTTGCTGGTTCGTTTGAGCATGGGTCGGACCGATACTTGGCCCTGGCCTTCCCTCTGGGTGCCCTCCTTCGAGGCGATCGTTATTCCAGCCGTGTCAGTAGCGCCCGACTCTCTTGCGCGATCGGGAGAGCAAAGTGGGCAGGTCGCGTTTCACGTGAAACGGGTCCACCCACAGGGCGCCAAGGCAAGCCATGAGTGCGCCCGTGGCGGGACGGACAACGTTGAGGCGCGTCCGCCGCTCGGGCCCATGTGCTCAGCGTCCGTCGCTCGGTCTCACCCGCGCCTTGTCGACTCCGCCTGCCGCACACTTCCTGCGGGGTCTCCGCTAGCGCCCTCTCGACCGTGGCTGGCTGCGTTCCTTGAACCGGCAAGCGAGTGCCGACGGTTCCGTGCCGGAGCCGACCTCGGAGCTTTCTAAGCCGCTTGTGCTTCGGCACCCCTCTGCAGTTCGCCGCCGCCTGCTTTCGGTAGGCGTTAGCCCGTTGCACGCGGATCATGGCTAGTCATCTACGGCTGCCGGCCAGGTGTAAAGGTCCAGGGCGCACAGCCTAAGATTCGCGGCCCGCGGCGTATCGCTGTGACTCAAGGTCTGCAGCTATCTCGTACCGCCTGCGGTTCGCGGCCTAGGGTTCGCGGCCCGCGCGATCGGCGGTCTGTGGCCACGGCCCGCCGCCTGCGGTTCGCGGCCTAGGGTTCGCGGCCCGCGCGATCGGCGGTCTGTGGCCACGGCCCGCCGCCTGCGTCGTCGGGAAGGCCTAGAGCCCTGTTGCTGTCCGGCGTAGGTCATCCGTTTGTCTATCTGGCTTCAGCGGGTTTGCCGCAGCGGAACATGCGACACACCCCGTTTCACGTGAAACATGGCGGCGCCTGCCCGAACAGCTACTGGAGGGAAGAACACGGACGATTCAGAACCGGGTCAGTGTGCCAAGACGGACCGGTTCCGAAGCAGGGCTAGCAAATGCCCCAGATACGAGAGCTTGGAGGCACGTCCGAGGCCGGAGCTGTTCCGGCGGATAAAGCTCGGCCCATGGCTGCCGGCTGACGGCCGCCAGTCGCTGCTGTCAGCCACCGACGGCCGACTGCCGACGGAATCTCGAAAGAAGTAGCCGGGTTCAAGGGCAACGCGTGGAAGCAAGCGGCCACGGCTGCGGACCGGCTGGCGGAGAGAAGCCAGGCCTCTCCGACTCCGTGGGTCCTCTGGTGGTGTGGATCCGTGGGTCTTCGGCTGGTGCGGACCTCGGATGGGAGTCGCGAGCTGGAGTGGCCAGGGTGGTGAGGGTCTACGACGCCGGAGCCGCAGGCGGTAGTGGTGTGCGATCGGCGCGGCGCTCCAGCGGTGTAGGTCTGCGGGTTGTGCGGGCCGTTTGAGCGGTGGAGGTCTGCGAGCGGCGCGGCCGGGGCGGTGGAGGCGCGCGGGTACCCGATGCAAGTGCACTGGCATGGCGCGGCGCGGCCCAGCGTGGCGGGCGCGGTCCGGTGCGGTGTGCCGGTCTGGCCCCGCGCGGTGTGGCTCGTCCCGGCTCGCGTGGTGTGCGCAGCGCGGTTCCGCCCGGCCCGGTCCGGTCCGACCCGGTGTGCGGCGCGGCGCGGTGCGGCGCGGATGGGCGTGGCTGGCGTGGCGCGGGGTGGGGATACGGCGCGGCCGGGGCGGTGCAGGCGCGCGGGTACCCGATGCAAGTCCACTGGCATGGCGCGGCGCGGCCCAGCGTGGCGGACGCGGTGCGGTGTGCCGGTCTGGCCCCGCGCGGTGTGACTCGTCCCGGTCAGCGTGGTGTGCGCAGCGCGGTTTCGCCTGGCCCGGTCCGGTCCGACCCGGTGTGCGGCGCGGATGGGCGTGGCCGGCGTGGCGCGGGGTAGGCGTGGCGCGGGGTGGGCGCGGACAGGCCCGGCGTGGTGGGGGCACGGCGCGGCATGCTGTGGTGCGGCGCGGTGTGGTGGAGCGGCGTAGGCGTCAGCGGTCGGGGGTGGAGTAAGCGGGTAGGTCGCCCCGGATTGGCTGCAGCTTTGTTTTGCACTTCGTGCTTCCGGTCGACATTGGTGATGACGGGACCCTTCGGCGCGGGACGGGCTGGGGGGCTCGCGAAGGTCTCCCTGCAGCCAGAGGCTGGCCCGTTGTGGTTTGTAGCGCGGCGGCCGGTGGACTGGACGAGGCGTTGGCGAGGGCGCTTCTTGCGGGCGGCTTGTAGTGAGGAAAGCGGGCTGTGGGACATGGGTCGGCGCCGTTATCCACAGGCTGTGGATTGTGGTGGGGCTGCTGGGGTGTGGGCCGTTTCACGTGAAACGACGCCGATGGGCTTTGGGTCGTCCACTGCACTATCCACAGGGCGCGCAAGCCTTCTACGTCGTGTTTCACGTGAAACGGGTGGGCCTGTGGATAACTTCTGTGGATAACTTGGGGATGGGTGTGTGGAGGGTCGCATGTTCACTTTCGTCGACGTGTTGAGACTGCCGGGCCGAGGAGTGGCCGGCTCCACCGACACGCTCCCGCCAAGGTAAGACGGCCCCTGCGAACTGGCGGCTAACCCGAGCCGAGAGGGGGCGCGGTAGCCGGGTGGGCCGACACGAGTCGGGTCGGCACAACGACCTGGCCGGGTCATCATCCGACCTGTGTCACGTCCACGGCAGTTACGAGTTCGGCGCACCAGGAAGACGGCTTGTATAGCCAGCAGCCAGCAGCCAGCAGCCGACGGCAGCGGTCAGCGGGCTGGGTCGCAGGAACCGGGCCGGGCGCGCGAGCCGGAAGGGGTTAGCGAGCCGGATCGAGCGCAAGCTGCGATCGGTCCATGGGCCGACCGGGCGCTCAAGACGGCAAGGGTTCGTGCGCGCGACCGGGGACCCCAGCCGGGAAGGGTTCGTGACCCGGACCGAGCGGTGAGCAGGGAGGGGTCTGTGCACGGGGCTGGGCGCCCGAGGCGGGAAGGGTTCGTGACCCGGACGGAGCGGCGAGCAGGGAGGGGTCTGTGCGCCCGGCTGGGCACCCGAGGCGGGAAGGGTTCGGACCGGGACCGAGCGGTGAGTAGGAAGGTGGTCTCTGCACCGGGCCAGGCACCGGAGTCGGGAAGGATTCGTGACCCGGACCGAGCAGTGAGCGGGGAAGGGCCAGTGTGCCGAGCCGGGAGGGATTCGTGACCCGGACCGAGCAGTGAGCAGGGGTGAGTCAGTGCGCCGGACCGGGCACCTGAACCGGAGGGGCTTGTGAGCCGGATTGAGCGGCGGTGGGAAAAGGGTTCATGAGCGGGCTTGGGCACGCGAGCCTGCATGGGGCCGTCAGGACGGCCGGCGCACGAAAGGCTGCTGGGCGAACTAGCCGAGATCTGGGCCCGGAGTTAACGCCTTTCCCCGTGGGAGACCAGGGTGGGGTGAGCTCCTTGCCGCGTGGGAGACCAGGGTGGGGGTGAGCTTCTCGCCGCGTGGGGACCAGGGCGGGTGAGCTCCTTGCCGCGTGGGGACTAGCGCGGGTGAGGTCCTTGTCGGTGTGGAGCCTGCCGACAGCAATGGGCGCTCGCATGACGGTGAGTGCGAAGCTGTCCCAGCGCTTTGGCCCCGCGCCTGGTGAGGTTGCGGGTGACATCGCTGCGGGAAACGGCCGCGCGGAGGGGGCCGCTCGGGCCTGAGGGCGAGGCGTTGGCCGGCTCCCCCGATCGTGCGAAATTGACCCGGGACAGGCTGTTGTGGGCTGGGCTAAGGTCACGTCGTGTCTGAGAACACCGGCCCGCTGCCGGACTTCACTCGCTGGCCGTCGTTCCCGTTCGAGGGCGACATGCGAGTCAAGAAGCTTGCTCCGCCGGTGGAGGTGGAGCCGCCGCGGAGCGGTGAGGACGGGTCAGACTGTGTGGCTTGCGGGACGCCCGACGACGCGTACATCTGGGTGTCGGAGCGGTGGCGCGTCCGCGCCATGGACCGGCCCACCGGGCTCCCGATGGTGCTGATCCTGGAGTGCCGGTCGCACCTCGACCTCGGCGATCTGCCGAACCTTCTCGCGGCCGAACTCGGCGTGATGACGGTCCGGCTGGAGCGCGCGATCCGGTCTCTCGACGGCGTCGCCCGCGTGCACGTCAATCGGTGGGGCGACGGTTCGGCGCACCTGCACATGTGGTTCCTCGCGAGGCCCTACGGCCGGTTGCAGCTGCGCGGAACTTTCCTGTCGCTCTGGGACGACATCCTGCCGGTCATCCCCGAGCACCAGTGGCGGGAGAATCTGGCCCTCGTCGCCGCGTGGCTCGCTGACTTCGGCGGCAAGGCCAACGCCGAGCCCGCCCACATCGCGTGGGAGTCGCCGGCCACCCTCACCGTCCCGACCACGAGCACCGACGACGATCGCGAGGACGGCCGTCGTCCAGCGACGCTTGGCGACGTCCAGGCCGCGGCGCCGACGACAGATTCTTGGGTACGCCATAGCGACTCCCCAGCCGCCGGCAGCCAGCCCGGCACCACCGCGGCCCACCACACGGGCAACGTGCCCGGCACGGCGGCGCCGAACGGAACCGGCCTCCCGATCCCGCACCAGCCCACCGCGTCGGCGACGCCCAGCCTCTCCAGCGTGATCGGCGACATCGAGGAAGTCGACCACACTCCCTGAGTGCAGCCCCGCCCGTCCGGGGTCGAGCAGACGAACGCGCCCCGTGGAACGAGGCTCTCCGTTTCACGTGAAACCATCACGCCAACACGCCTGCACAAGGATGGGGTGCGCAGGACGGCCAACGACGGCACCGGCGGAGAACGACGTGTCGACGCTAAGGGCAGCACAGTGGCGCCGAGAGACACGCAAGCCGAGAGACCGCCGCCGCATGCGAGGCACCTAAGCGGAGGAATCGCCGCGGCCGAAGGCTCGCAAGCGTCGCCGTTGCCGAGGAAGCGCGCAAGCGGAGGAATCGCCGTTGCCGAGGAGGCGGGCAGGTGCGAAATCGCCGCGGCCGAGGAGGCGCGCAAGCGCGAGAATCGCCGTTGCCGAGGAGTGGCGCAGGTGCGGATTCGTCGTGACCGAGGAGGCGCGCAAGTGGATCGCCGTTGCCGAGGAGGCGCGCAGAGCGGAGGAACTGCTGCGGGCGAGGAGGCGCGCGAGCGGAGGAACCGCCGCGGGCGAGGAGGCGCGCGAGCGGAGGAACTGCTGCGGGCGAGGAGGCGCGCAAGCGGAGGAACCGCTGCGGGCGAGGAGGCGCGCGAGTGGAGGTATTGCTGCGGACGGGAAGCGCCGGAGCGCCAGGAACTAGAGCGCGGGAGTGCCAGGAACTAAAGCGCGGGAGCGCCGGCAACTATGGAGAAGCGGCAGCGTTCCCGTGATGAGCGGCCGGAACGAGAAGCGGGGTGCGTGCCCACCCGGCACGCACCCCGCTCAGCACCACCACGATCAGCCCTGACGAGCGACCGCCCTCCCCACCAACGCCCCGAGGACCGCCCCGAGGTCCACCCCGGCGGCCTGGACCGCCAACGGCAGCAACGACGTCTCCGTCATCCCCGGCGACACATTGCACCCGAGGACCTGCGGCTCCCCACCCTCCGACACGATCACATCGATCCGGGACAGGTCGCGCAGCCCGAGCGCCTTGTACGCCGTCAACGCCGTCTCCGACACCCGCGCCGCCACCTCCGGATCGAGACGCGCCGGCACATGCCACGTCGTCAACCCCGCCGTGTAACGGGCCGCGTAGTCATAGACCCCGTCGCGGGGGACGATCTCCACGATCGGGAGTGCCTCCGGCCCCGTCCCCAGGTCGACGATCGACACGGCGAGCCGGGTCCCGCTGACATACTGCTCGACCAGCGCGGTCGAGTCGTACGCAAAGCACCCCACCATCGCAGCCGGAAGATCCGCCGCCTCCCGGACCACCGCGGCCCCCAGACCGGACCCGCCCTGGGCGGGTTTCACCATCAGCGGCAGCCCGAGCCGCTCGACGATCCGGTCCAGCACCGCCACCGCACCCAGCTCGGAGAACCGGTCGTGCGGCAACGCCACCCAGTCCGGCGTCGGGATCCCGGCCTCGCGCAGCCGGGACTTGGCGGACGGCTTGTCCCAGGCGAGCCGGGCGGTCCGCGCGTCGGCGCCGACGTAGGGCACCCCGCACAGGTCGAGCACCCCGCGCAGCGACCCGTCCTCCCCGGTCGCCCCGTGCAGGGCGATGACCACCGCGTCCGGCGGGTCGGCCTGCAACGCGGGCAGCAGCGAGACGTCGGCGTCGTGCAGTTCCGCCGTCATCCCGGTGGAGCGCAGCGCGTCCAGCACCCGGCGGCCGGACCGGAGCGAGACGTCCCGCTCGTAGGAGAGGCCGCCGGCCAGCACCAGCACTCGTAACTCGTCACGCGAACCCATAGCGGTGATCATGCCAAGTCCGGTCCGGGCGCGTCCGCGGCGGCCGGGCCGCGGCGGCGCTGCGCGGAGAGGGAGGTGGAGCTGCCGAAGACCGCGCGCATGGCGAGCTCCTGCTCCATCACCCCGGACAGGCGGCGCACGCCCTCACGCAGCCGCTCCGGGGCGGAGAACGAGAAGTTGAGCCGCAGGTTGCCCCGGCCGGTGCCGTCGGCGTAGAAGCCCGTTCCGGGCACGTAGGCGACCCGGGCGGCGATCGCGCGCGGCATCATCGCCTTCGAGTCGAGGCCCTCGGGGAGGGTGGCCCAGACGAACAGGCCACCGCCCGGCCGGGTCCACGTGGTGCCGGCCGGCATCAGATCGGTCAGCGCGCTGAGCAGGGCGTCCCGCCGCTCCCGGTAGATCTCCCGGTACACCTTGATCTGCTCCTGCCACGGCATCGTGGTCAGGTACTGGGTGACCGCGCCCTGCGCGAAGGCGCTCGGGCAGAGCACGTTCGCCTCGCTCATCATGACCAGTTTCTCCCGGACGGCGTGCGGGGCGAGCACCCAGCCGACCCGCAGGCCGGGGGCGAACGTCTTGGAGAAGGTGCTGCAGTAGAAGACCCCGTCGCGGCGCCGGGCCCGCAACGGCCGCGGCGCGTCGCCCTCGAAGGACAGCAACCCGTACGGATCGTCCTCGATCACCAGCAGCCCGGCCCGCTCGCAGATGTCGAGCACCCGCTCCCGCCGCTCGTCGGAGAGCGTGACGCCGGCCGGGTTCTGGAACGTCGGGATGGTGTAGAGGAATTTGGCTCGCTTCCCGGCCTGCGCCAACTCGAGAAGAGCTTCCTCGAGCGCCTCCGGGATCAGCCCTGCCTCGTCCATGGCCACGTGGCGCACCTGTGCCTGGGCGGCTTGGAGGACGCCGAGTGCGCCGACATAGGTCGGTCCCTCGGCGAGCACCACGTCGCCCGGGTCCAGGAACAGCCGGGCCAGCAGATCCAGGGCCTGCTGACCGCCGACCGTGACGACCACGTCGTCGGGGGAGGCGCCGGTGATCCCGGAGAGGGCCATCACCTCGCAGATCTGCTCCCGCAGCTCGATCGTGCCCTGGCCGATGCCGTACTGCAGGCTGGTGGCGCCGTGCGTGGAGCCGAGCTGGTTCAGCATCTCGCCGACCGCGTCGAGTGGCAGGGCGGCGATGTACGGCGAGCCGCCGGCCAGCGACACCACCTCGGGCCGGCTGGCGACGGCGAACAGGGCGCGGATCTCGGACGTGGTCATCCCACGAACCCTCCGCGCGTACCGATCGGTGTAGTCGTCCTGAGTAGTACCGGTCATGCGGGTCACCCCCAGAGGAAGAGCGGAAAACTCCGCCCAGCCTAATCGGCGGAGACATCCACGACTGCTCCCGTTCATGGGTGCTACGACGTACGATTTTCCAGGGCGCGGAGACAGCGGCCCGCTTCCGTGTCCCTCGTGCGGGGAGTTCGCCGATGTCGCGACGCCTGGTCAATCTCACTCTCGACACGCTCGAGGATCTGCCCCGGCCCTGCCGGCAGTGTGTCTACTGGGAGCTTGACCCGGTCTCCGCCGAGCGGGCCTGCGCCTCCGGCGACCCCGGGCTGGACAAGGAGGCCTGGGTCTCGCAGACACTTCTGGAGTGGGGTTCCTGCGGCAAGCTGGTCTATGTGGACGGCATGCCGGCCGGTTTCGTGATGTACGCCCCACCGGCCTACGTCCCCCGCTCGATGGCCTTCCCCACCTCGCCGGTCAGCGCCGACGCCGCGCTGCTCACCACGGCCAAGGTGGTGCCCGCGTTCGCCGGTGGCGGCCTGGGCCGGATGCTGGTGCAGGGGGTCGCCCGCGACCTCACCAAGCGCGGCGTCAAGGCGATCGAGGCTTTCGGCGACGCCAAGCCGGACGAGGAGAAGGAGGGGGCGTGCGTCGCCCCGGTCGACTTCTTCCTGTCGGTGGGCTTCAAGACGGTCCGCCCGCACCCGCGGTACCCGCGGCTGCGGCTGGAGCTGCGGACCGCCCTCTCCTGGAAGTCGGATGTGGAGTACGCGCTGGAGAAGCTGCTCGGCTCGATGAGCCCGGAGAAGCTGCTCCGCCCGATGCCGGCGACCAGCTCGATGGAGAACTGAGCGCGGACCGGGGCGTCAGCCCCGCTCGGCCAGCGCCATCCGCAGCTGCCGGACGTCGATCGAGCCGGTCGGCACGTCCCGCTCCACCGGGAAATACATCCGCTGCACCGCGGCCAGGATCGCCTCGACGATCTGCTCCCGGAACATCGGGTTGACCAGCCGCTCGCGGTCGGCCGGAGAGGTCAGATAACCCAGGTCGACGCGGACCGTCGGCATCCGGGTCAGGCGCAGCAGGTCCCAGGTCTTGGCGTGGGTGCGGCAGTCGTGCATCCCGGTGCGGACCACGATCTCGCGCTGCACCAGCGCGGCGAGGCGCTCGCCGACGGTGCTGCTCATCCCGCTGCCGGTGCCGTAGTGGTAGGTCGCCACGCCCTCGGCCGCCGGCGACGCGACGCCGTCCAGGTGTAGCGAGATCAGCAGGTCGGCGCCGAGACTGTTGGCCAGCGCGGCGCGCTCGGAGCCGCTCATCGGCTCGGCCGGCTGCGGGCCGCGGGTCAGGTGCACCCGCATGCCGGCCGCGGCGAGCCGGCCCTCGAGCCGGGCGGCCAGGTCGAACACCAGGTCGGCCTCGGTCCAGCGGAGCGGCCCGTCGGGCACCACCACGCCGGTGTCGTCGCCGCCGCCGTGCCCGGGGTCGATCACGATGGTCTTGCCCACCAGGTTCGGCCCGGACTGCCGAAACGCCTCCGCCTCGCGCAGCCACTGCGGGCGGCCACCGACCACCTTGCGGCCCAGCCGGCGCAACGCCTTCATCGTCTGCGGGCCGACCGAGCCGTCCTGGACCAGGCCCACCTCGCGCTGGAACTGGGCGACCGCGCGGGCGGTCCGGGCGCCGTAGATCGAGTCCGGACGGCCGGCGTCGTAGCCCATCTCCAGCAGGCGCTCCTGCAGGGCCCGGACGTCCTCGCCGACCAGCGCGCCGGGCACCGAGTGGAACAGCGTGCGCGAGCCGAGGCGCCAGCGGGCGCCGTCCAGCGCGCCCCACGTCTCGTCGCCGACCATGCCGTCCACGCCGAGCCCACGACTCTGCTGGAAGGCGCGGACCGCGTCCTCCACGCTCTCGTCGAAGAGATCCGGCTCACGGTCGGCGAGCAACTCCAGGCCGGCCAGGATCGACCGGATCTCGGAAACGGCAGGGCCGGTGTCTCCGCGTCGGATGGACCGCACTCACGACTCCCAGGGGCGAGAAAGGACGACCTTCCGGAGCGTACTCCGGGGCACAAAGAGAACCCCGCGTCCGACTGCGGACGCGGGGTTGCGGCAACCGATCAGAGCGCGGACTCGATGAAGTTGACCAGGAAGCTCTTCGGCTTGGCGCCGGTCACCAGGTTGACCCGCTCGCCGCCCTTGAAGATGGCCAGCGTGGGCACCGACATCACCTGGTAGGCGAGCGCCGTCTGCGGGTTCTCGTCAATGTTGACCTTGACGATCTCCACCTGCGAGCCCAGCTCCGAGTCGGCGATCTCGGCGAGCAGCGGGTCGACCTTCTTGCACGGCACACACCACTCGGCCCAGAAATCCACCAGCACTGGCTTGTCGGACTCCAGCACGTCGACGGCGAACGTCTTGTCGGTGACGACCTTCACGTGGACCCTCCCGGTCTTACAGCTCTACGAATGAAGCGATGAAGCGCTCGGCGTCCAGCGCCGCGGCACAGCCGGTGCCGGAGGCGGTGATCGCCTGCCGGTACGTGTGGTCGACCAGGTCACCGGCGGCGAACACGCCCGGGACGTTGGTCCGGGTGCTGGGCGAGTCCACCTTCACATAGCCCTCGTCGTCCAGCTCGACCTGGCCCTTGAAGAGCTCGCTGCGCGGGTCGTGGCCGATCGCCACGAAGACACCGGTCACGTCGAGCACCTTGGTCTCGCCGGTCTGCACGTTCTTCAGCCGGACGCCGACCACCTTGCCGTCGGAACCCAGGATCTCCTCGACCACCGAGTTCCACTCGACCTTGATCTTCTCGTTGTCCAGCGCCCGCCTCTGCATGACCTTGCTGGCCCGGAACGAGTCGCGGCGGTGCACGATGGTCACGGTCTCGGCGAACCGGGTGAGGAAGGTCGCCTCCTCCATCGCCGAGTCGCCGCCGCCGACCACCACGATGTGCTGACCGCGGAAGAAGAAGCCGTCACAGGTGGCGCAGGACGAGACACCGTGGCCGAGCAGCTCCTGCTCGCCGGGCACGCCGATCGGGCGCCACGCGGAGCCGGTCGCCAGGATCACCGCGCGGGCGAAGAACTGCTGGTCACCGACCCACACCGTTTTCAGGCCCTCGGTGCCGGCCTCGGTCGGCTTGTCGGTCAGCTCGACCCGGCTCACGTCGTCGGTGATGAACTCGGCGCCGAACTTCTCCGCCTGGGCGCGCATGTTGTCCATCAGCTCGGGACCCATGATGCCGTCACGGTGACCCGGGAAATTCTCCACCTCGGTGGTGGTCATCAGCGCGCCGCCGGACTGCACGCCCTCGATGACGAGGGGCTTGAGGTTGGCGCGCGCGGCATACAACGCCGCCGTGTACCCGGACGGTCCCGAACCGATGATGATCAGATTGCGGACCTCGTCCACTGCCGACTCCTCAAGATTGGTGTGTACGCCCGGTAGAACGCCATGCTAGGCATTCACCATTCCCCAGGTCCCGGCTCGTGTCGGACCTCACGGGGTGGCGTTCAGCGTACCGGCACTTTGCCGAGGGTGTCCGCGCCGCCACCAGCCGCGCCGCAGTCGGCTCCGCTGGCCCACACCCACTCGCCGTTGTCCGCGCTGAACCGGACCACCAGAGCCGCCGTGCCCTCGAACCGGGCGTAGTCGGCCGACTCGGCGGTGATCGGGCCGGCGCCGTTCTCCTGGGCGATCGCGGTCAGGCAGTCCAGCAGGGCGGCCGGGTCGCGCAGCCGGGCCAGACCCTGCTCCTCGGTGCCGGCGATGCCGGGGGAGTCCTCGGACGAGGTGGTTCTCGGGGCGTCGGTGGCCCGTTTCAGGCTCTGCCCCAGCGTGCCGAGCGTCTCCAGGGTGTAGTCCACGCCGCTGGTCAGGGTCAGCGGCGGGATCATGCCGACCAGCGCCTCGCCGCGCGCCGGAGCGGCCGCCGACGAGCCGGAGTCGGAGGCGGAATCGGGGCGGCTCAACCCGTACCCCAGGAAGGCGACCGCGCTCGCGGCGATCCCGATCGGCGCGGCGATCCGCAACCACCGGTGGCTGCCGCGCCGGCGGCGTCGCTCATCAAGATCCACAACCGTTTCCGGTACGGCCGGAGCGGCCGCCTCGTCCACCGGGACGGTGCTCACCGCCGGGGCGGCGAAGGCGGCGTCCAGGGCGGCGGCCAGCTCGGCCGGCATCGGCTCCGGCGGCAGGTCACCGAGCAGCGCGCCGACCGCGGCCATCTCCGGGACGAGCAGCGCGTAGGCCTCCTGCCACGCGGGCTCGGCGGCGATCAGGGCGGCCACCCGCTCCGCCTCCGGGGTGCCGTCCAGCGCGCCGCCGACATAGTCGGCCAGCAGGTCGATGTCGACCCCGTCGAACTCGGCCCCGGTCACCGCTGGTCCCTCCCCTCACGCCCGGTCGGCAGCGGAAGCACCGCACCCGACCTGGATGGGACGTCGGTGGTGCCGCTCCGGTTCCCATGGTGCCCCGGCTCACTCGACGGTCCACCGCGAAGGTCGCGCAACGACAGGGCCATCCGGGCCCGGCCGCGGGCGCACCGGCTCTTCACCGTGCCCTCGGCCACCCCGAGCATCGCGGCGGCCTCGGCCACGCCGTAACCCTGCACGTCGACCAGCACGATCGCGGCCCGCTGGTCGACCGGCAGGGCGGCCAGCGCCTGCCGCACCAGCAGCACAGTGTCCTGGTCGGGGGCGGGCGCGGCGGGCTCCGGGCGGGACGGGTGCTCGTCGCCGGGGCGGGAGCCGTCCGGCAGCGGCACGGTCGGGTGCGCCTGACGGCGCCGGATCCGGTCCAGGCAGGCGTTCACCACGATGCGGTGCAGCCAGGTGGTGACCGCCGAGTCGCCGCGGAACCCGGCCGCCGCGCGGTGCGCCGACAGCAGCGCGTCCTGCACCGCGTCGGCGGCCTCCTCACGGTCCCCGATGGTGCGCAGGGCGACCGCCCAGAGCCGGTCCCGGTGCCGCCGGACCAGCTCGCCGAAGGCCTGCGGATCACCCGCCACGTGGGCGCGCACCAGCTCGGCGTCACTCGGCACGGGGTCGCCCGTGCCGGCGCCGCCCGGCGGAACGTCCCGGGAAGTCACGCCAGCAATGTATGCCATGGGTCCACGGGCGGGCGCCCCTCGATGTCACGAAAAAGGGGCGGTTTCCCGCCCCTTTCCTGTGAACTCGGATCAGTAGCCGTAGAGCTCGATCTCGTTGACGTCGACCTGGTAGCCGGGAGTGTCGTCGTTCTTCGGCAGCTTGGTGACGAAGACCAGCACGTACTGGTACTTCTGGTTCGGGTCGAAGCCGGTCAGCGTCTGGTGGTCGCCGGTGTTGGCGTCCGAGTCGCTGTCGCTGAGCTTCGTGTACTCCTTGAGGATCTTCTTGTCGCCCTGGGTGGAGTCACCGGGATCGCTCTTGCCGGTCCGGATGTCGATCGCCGCGCCCGGGGCGGAGGTGACCACCCGGACGTCGGAGAGCGCGCGGGCCTCGGGCAGCTTGATCAGCACGCCCATGCCGTCTTTCAGGCCGCCGAAGTTGGCCGAGCCGTACCACGACATCTCCCAGGCGGTGTCCGGGTCGCCGTCGACGGTGTATTTCGCCTCGCCGGTGTCCTTGCGCTGGCCACCCGGCGCGTCGACGATCCGGACCATGTCGGCGGTCAGCGGGATCTTCACCGGGTTGCCCTGCGGGGCGTCGCTGGGATCGTCGGCGCCCGGCTGCGCGCCGGCGTTGGCGCCGACGGTCGAGGTGGACGAGGCGTCCGGCTTGCCGGACCGGTTGATCGCCTGGATCCCGAAGACCAGGCCGACAATCGCGATGATCACCAGCGCGCCGACGCCGAGCAGGATTTTCGGAGCGCTGCGCGCGGGCTCGGTGGCGGTGCCGCCGCTCTGCACGAAGCGCAGCGGACCGACGTCCTCGAACTCCTCGTCCTCGGCGGCCGCGTCCAGCCGGCCCAGCTCGGCGGTGAGCGCCTCGGCGGCCGGCGCGGCCACCCGCCGGTCCAGCAGATCCATGGTCAGATCGTCGAGGTACGCCGGGACGCCGGCCCGGATCTGCCGGGGCGCGGCCGGGTTGCCGGCGCTGTCCCGGGTCGCGTCGGGCAGCGCGGAGCGGCCCACCTCGGTGTGCGGCCAGTGGCCGGTGAGCGCGAAGTAGAGGACCCCGCCGACCGCGCGGACGTCGGCCTCGACGCTGTCCGCCTCGTCGGCGCGGGCGTCGGCCAGCACCACCCGGCCGTCGTCGCCGATCAGCGTGGTGCCGGGATGCACGTTGCCGTGCACCATGCCGGTGGCGTGCACCGCGGTCAGCGCGTCGGCGACCGAGTGCGCGATGGCGATCGCCCGGGCCGGGTCGAGCGGGCCCTCGGCGGCGATCAGGTCACGCAGCGACTCGCCCTCGACCCACTCGCGGACCACGTAGGCCCGCTGCTCCTCGTCGATGGCGTCGTAGACGCCGACCAGATTGGGGTGGAGCACCCGGCTCGCGGCGACCGCGGCCTGCAGCATCTCGGCGGCCGAGTCGCCACCCGGATGCCGGAGCACGACCGCGACCGGGCGGCGCAGCACCACGTCGATCCCACGCCAGACCTGCCGGCCGGCGCTGTCGTTGTTGACGTGCTGCTCCAGCTGATAGCGCTCGGCCAGGATCTCACCGACGGTGGGGGCACCGAAGGTCAAGACCGGTCCGGCCTCGTCGGCCGCGGTCTCGTGGCCTTCGCCGACCTGGGTCACCAGTCCTCCCTCGGTGGTGCATGTCTCGGTGCTCGGGACAAGGTGCTCCGGAGCACATGCCGACAACGACCATACCCGCACTCAGCCAGCCTTCGGCAGGTCGTCCCCCCGGCGCGGCATTGGCGTGGCCCCGTACGAACGGGTGCTTTTCCGGGCAGTCCGGAGGAAGGACCCCTGTTCAGGGCAGGCCCGGCAAAGCTCAGCGACCGATTTTGCGGCGCACCATGCTGACCACCTGGGTCACCTCGCGGACGCGCAGCAGGTACGCCCCGGCCAGGTAGGCGATCAGGATCACCGCGCCGGTCGGGATCAGCTGGACCAGCGCCTCGATCCGCCCGTCCGGCTCGCTCCCGCCGGGCAGCAGGTGCAGCACCAGCAGGCCGAGCCCGGCGGCGACCCCGGCGGCGACCGCGACCCGGGCCAGCGAGGCGGCCACCGAGCCGAGGTTGAGCCGGCCGATCCGGCGGCGCAGCACGGCCAGCGAGATCAGCGCCGAGATCAGGTACGAGAGCGCGTTGGCAGCGGTCATGCCGGCCGCCAGCAGCGACTGCTTGAGCACCTCGGCGAGCAGGAAGTACGCGCCGATCCGGACCGCGACCACGGCCAGGTTGATCAGCGCGACGGTCTTGTTGCCCTGCAGCGCGTAGAAGGCGTAGGTGCACAGGTAGCTGATCGACAGCGGGATCACCGCGAACGCGGCCACGGTCAGCACGTCGCCGGTGGCCAGCGCGTCCGCGTTGGAGAAACGGCCACCCTGGAACAGGAAGACCGAGATCGGCGCGCTCAGCACCGCGTAGACCACCACGATCGGGGCGAGCGCCGCGGAGGTGAGCTTGATGCCGCGGCTCAGGTCGGCGCTGACCTCGTCGTACCGGCCCTCGGCAGCGGCCGCGCTCATCTTCGGCAGCAGCGCGGTCATCACCGACACCCCGACGATGCCGTGCGCCATCATGGTCAGCAGGAAGACGTTGTTGAACGCCAGGATGCTGGCGCTGCTGTCGCTGCCGGTCACGTCGCTGAGCACCCGGACCAGCAGGAAGACGGCAAGCTGGTTGGCCCCGGCGTAAACCAGCATCCAGCCGGCCAGCTGGCCGATCTCGCGCAGCCCGAGCGCGCGCGGCGCCCACTTCCACCGCCAGCGGAAACCCACCTTGCGCAGTGCCGGCATCAGGCCGAGAGCCTGGACCACGATGCCGAGCAGGGTGCCGCCGCCGATCAGCACGATCTGGGCGGTGGTGATGTTGTCCGGGGTCAGCTCCTTCTGACTGCCGTAGACCAGCAGGAACAGGCCGCAGGTGGCGATCACCACGATGTTGTTCAGGATCGGCGCCCACATCGGCGCGGCGAAGTGCCCCCGCACGTTGAGCACGGCGCCGGCCAGCCCGGACAGGCCGGTGAAGAAGATGATCGGCAGGATCAGGTACGCGAAGTGGGTGACCAGTTCCCGGTAGGCCGGGCTGGTGTCGCTGCCGGACTGGATCGCGGTGATCACCGAGGCCAGCGAGACCACCAGCAGCGTCGCGATGCCGAGCGACACCACGGCGAAGGTCAGCAGCCGCTGGGTGAACTCCTGGCCGCCGTCCGGGTCGCTCTTGCGGCGGCGGACCAGCAGCGGCACCAGCACGCTGGACAGGATGCCGCCGAGCAGCAGCTCGTAGATCTGGTTCGGCAAGAACTGGGCGCTGGTGTAGGCGTCGCCGACCACCTTGCCGACGGTGATGCCGATCAGGGCGGTCCGGACGAAGCCGATGATCCGGCTGACCAGGCTGCCGACCGCCATGATCGCGCTCTGGCCGGCCGTGCCGCCGCTGCCCCCACCGGCCGCCGGCAGGTTCTCCGGAGGCAGCGCCTGATCACCGGCGGCGGTGGGCGTCGACTGGTCGTCGACCGAGACGACCGTCACGCCCTCCTGCCGGTGCGGGTTGCCGTCCGGCGCCGCGTGCGTGCTGCGGTACAAGCCGCCGTTCACCCATGCCTCCCGAACCGTACCGATGATGGAGCCACCTTAGAAGAAAACGTCACACGTGGTGACGCAGGAGGGTGCCGGGCTCAGCCCCGGCCAGGGTCTCCACCATCCAGCAGGCCTCCAGCGGCACCAGGGGCTCACTCAGCGCGTCCAGGACGGTCGGGTGGTCGCAGCCGGCCTCGGTCAGCGCGCCGAGCAGCGCGGGGACCGGGGCCAGGTCACCGGAGTCGGCGATCCGCCGGGCCAGGGGACGGGTGCCGGCGTACCAGTGCTGGCTCGGGAGGGCTGCCAGGTGCGCGGTGGCCCGGCGTACCAAATCAGCCAGCTCCTCATGCGGGAACCGTTTGTCGGCGCGCACCTGATCCCCGGCCTGGTCCGGCGCGCTCAGCGCCGCGATCGCGGCCTCGTCCAGCACCTGCGGCGACGGCGCGGGCGGCGCCGGCCACCAGTGCTCCGCGGTGAACAGCGGCAGCGGCGCCTGCTCCGGGCCGGACGGCGGGGGCGGCGGCACCTCGCGGCGCAACGACCGGTACGCCGCCTCGCGCACCCCCGCCACCGCGGGCACGTCGTCGTCGGCGGTCGCCGGGGCGAATGGTGAGAGCAGCGCCACCACCAGCCCCGGATGCGGCAGCGTCGGGTCGGCCAGCGCGATCACCCGGGCGCACGTCTCCAGCTCCCACCAGCGCAGCGCCGCCGGGTACGGCCCGGTGGCCGGCGCCCAGCCGAGCTGGACCGGCTCGCTGGTGGCCGGGCGGCGCAGGCCGAGGGTCCGCTCACCGGACGGCAGCTCGATCTCCAGCACCAGGGCATAGCCGTCGAGCACCGGGAACGAGACCCGGAGCAGCTCGGGGAGGAACTCGGTGTCGCTGATCTCGCCGGTCCAGAACCCGGGATCCAGGCTCAGCAGGCGCAGCGCCTCGGGGACGGGCACGTTCCCATCCTGCCCGGCGCGTCCCGCGAGCGCCAACGCAGCCATCCGACCGTCCCACCCGCCACCCGGAAACGGAACCGGAACCCGATACGCTGGTCACCCCATGTCTGTACTCAACGATGCCCAGCAGAACGCGGTCGCCGAGCTCCTCCGCGTGTCCCCCCTCGCCGACGAGCTGGGGCGCCGCTTCGGTGCCGCCGGCCACGAGCTGCACCTGGTCGGCGGATCGGTCCGGGACGCGTTGCTCGGTCGGCTCGGTGACGACCTCGACTTCTGCACCGACGCCCGGCCGGAGCAGACGCTCGCCGTGGTCAGCGGCTGGGCCGACGCGATCTGGGAGACCGGCCGCGAGTTCGGCACGATCGGCATCCAGAAGAACGGACTGCGGATCGAGATCACCACGTTCCGCGCCGAGGCCTACGACGGGGTCAGCCGCAACCCGGTGGTGCAGTACGGCGACTCGCTGCTCGACGACCTGGGCCGCCGCGACTTCACCATCAACGCGATGGCCGTGTCGCTGCCCGGGCACGAGTTCACCGACCCGTTCGGCGGGATCGCCGACCTGGCCGCCCGGGTGATCCGGACGCCGGCCGCCCCGGAGCTGTCCTTCGGTGACGATCCACTTCGGATGCTGCGGGCCGCCCGCTTCGCCGCGAAACTGCAGTTCACTGTGGATCCCGGGGTGGTCGCCGCGATGCGGGACATGGCGGCCGACCTGGACCGGATCACCGCGGAGCGGATCCGCGACGAGTTCACCAAGCTGATGTGCGGCGCCGACCCGATCGCCGGGCTGCGGCTGCTGGTCGACACCGGGCTGGCCGACCGCTTCCTGCCGGAGATCTCCGGGCTGAAACTGGAGATCGACGAGCACGCTCAGCACAAGGACGTCTACGAGCACACGCTGATCGTGGTGATGAACGCGATGCGGCTCGAGGGCGACGAGGCGCCGGACTTTGTGCTCCGGATGGCCGCGCTGATGCACGACGTCGGCAAGCCGGCCACCAAGGCGGTCGGCCGGGACGGCCGGGTCAGCTTCCACCACCACGAGGTGGTCGGCGCCCGGCTCACCAAGCAGCGGATGAAGGCCCTGAAATACCCCAAGGACGTCACCTCCGAGGTGGTCGGCCTGGTCGCCCTGCACCTGCGCTTCTACGGGTACGGGCGGGGCGAGTGGACCGACTCCGCGGTCCGCCGGTACGTCACCGACGCCGGCCCGCTGCTGGCCCGCCTGCACAAGCTGACCCGGTCCGACGTGACCACCCGGAACCGGCGCAAGGCGGCCCAGCTCGCCGCCGACTACGACGCCCTCGAGGACCGGATCGCCCGGATCGCGGCCGAGGAGGACCTCGCCAAGGTCCGCCCCGACCTGGACGGCAACGCGATCATGGAGCTGCTCGGCGTGCCGCCGGGCCCGATCGTCGGCCAGGCCTGGCGCTTCCTGAAAGAGCTCCGCCTCGACCGCGGGCCGCTGGATCGCGACGAGGCCGAGGCGGAACTCTTCAAGTGGGCCCGCGAGCAGGGCCACATCTCCTGATCAGCCGACGCCGAGGCTGACCTCCCGGTCGGCGAAGTCGGCCGGGAGCCGGGTGCTCGCCCGCAACGTCCCGGTCAGGTCGTGGAGGCCCACGTCCAGGCCGTTCAGGGTGACGATCTGGTCGTTGCCGACGAAGCGGACCTGCGCGGTGACGGCCGGGTAGTCGAACGCCGACAGGTCCCGGATGACGCCGACCGTCCGGCCGGTCGCCACCTCGACGATCCGCAGGCCGGTCTCGTCGGTGGCATCCGGCAGCACCACGACGTGGCGCCCGTCCGGCGACCAGGCCGCCGTCCCGGCCGGCACGCCCGGGATGGGAAGCGTACGCAGAAGCTTGCCGGTCGTCACCGAGTAGACGGCGATGCTCTCGACGGTGCTCGGTTCCCCCTCGGACCCCGAGACGGTCTCGTCCCGCTGCGCGATCGCGACCTTCCGCCCACCCGGCAGCCAGGTGAAGAAGCAGTGGCTCGGGCAGAGCTCGCCGGCCGACGGGATCTCCCGGTCGGTCTCGGCGAGGGTCTTCGCGTCGATGATCCGGAAGCCGCCGGAGTTGAGGGTGAGCAGCACCTTCGTGCCATCCTCGGACCAGACCGCGCCGCTGCCGGACCCGTGGTTGAGCAGCCGGCCGGCGCCGGTCGCCGCATTGACGAAACCGAGCGGCACGTAGCCGCCCACCGC
The DNA here is from genome assembly GCF_014205225.1 of Actinoplanes octamycinicus. Lineage (NCBI taxonomy): Bacteria > Bacillati > Actinomycetota > Actinomycetes > Micromonosporales > Micromonosporaceae > Actinoplanes > Actinoplanes octamycinicus. The sequence continues at coordinate 1,736,084 of NZ_JACHNB010000001.1, read as the reverse complement.
GCTGGCGTCCTCGACCATCACATACGGGCCCGTCGGCGCGCCGACGAACTGCTGGTACTTGCTCGAGTAGGTGCGGTAGCGGCCGGTGGCCCGGTCCAGCGCGACGTTGCCGGCCTGCATCGTCTCCGGCGCCGGCACGTCGTTGCCCTCGGCGTCCCAGGTCGACCGGCGGCCCACCGAGGTGACCACCAGGCCACCGGGCAGCGCGATCGGCGCCTTCCACCAGTCCTTGCCGATCGCCGGCGCGGTCACCACCCGGCTCGGCGCCGGGGCCGACGGGGGCGCGGTGGCCGGCGCCGGTCCCGGCTCGGCGCGGTGTCCACTCACGACGGCATACGGCGCGATCACCGCGCCGGCCAGCACGGCGACGGCCACGGCCAGCACGGCCCGGCGGCGCCGGCGGATCCGCCGGCCGCGGATCCGGGCGACCATGGCCATGCCGTTCAGCGGGGGCGCGGACCCGGCCAGATCCTCGACGGTGGCGCGCAGATCGTCTTCGAGATGCCTCATCGGGCGGCCTCCGTCCGGCTCGTCCAGTCGTCGACCCCACCGACCAGCTCGCGCAGTTTGGCCAGCGCCCGGGAGGCCTGGCTGGCCACCGTCCCCGGCCGGCAGCCCAGCACCTCGGCGGTCTCCTCGACGGTGCGGTCCTCCAGGTACCGCATCACCAGCACGGCCCGCTGCCGGGCGGGCAGCGAGAGCAGCGCCTCACGCAGCGCGAGGCGCTCGGTCACGTCATGGTCGTGCCGTCCGGCCTCCGGCCGCTCCGGCACGTCGGCGACCGTCACCTCGTTGCGGCGCATCGGCCGGCGCCAGGCCGACACCCGGTCGTTGTAAATGATCTTTCGTACGTACGCCTCCGCCTCCCCGTGGATGCGGGGCCAGCGGGCGTACGCCTTGGCCAGCGCCCCCTGCACCAGGTCCGCGGCAGCGTCCCGGTCCCCCGTCAAGGCATGCGCGATCCGGAGCAGCGCCTGCCCCCGATCCGCGACGAATGCGGTGAACTCCGCTTCGAGCGCTTGCTTCACCGATCACCTCCGCCGGGTATGACGCGCGGACCGGCCCAAAACCTTGCACGGATCATCGACCGAATGTCAGCTTCCGCCCGGCCAGCACGTCGGGCAGGGTCAGTGTCTCGATCGGCGTGCCGTCCGCGGTGTACCGGGTCACCCTCTCCCGGTCGGCGGCGAGCACCGTGCCGTCCGGCCGGAACACCGCGGTCTCGGCGGCGAGCCCGCGAACGACGTGGCCGCTGGCGGCATCGACCACCCAGACGCGACCGACCTGGTCGGTGTCCCGGGTGAGGACCAGCCGGCCGTCCGGCGACCAGGCGTCCCGGCCCAGCGGCGCTCCGGTCACCGGGACGTCGCGCAGGAGCTCGCCGGTGCCGGCGTCGAAGATCGCCAGGCCGGTGACCCGCGGCGCCTCGCTGTTCTGGGCGACCGCCTGGGGCAGCGCGACCTGCTTCCCGCCGGCCAGCCAGGTGTACTGGCAGCGGTTGAGGCAGCGGGTCCGGCCCGGATCGACGTCGTGGTCGGCGGCCGCGCCGGTGGCCGGATCCACCACGGAGAATCCGGTGTCCCGGGTGACCAGCAGCCGGGCGCCGTCGGTCGACCAGACCGCGGCGCTGGCGATCGGGTACGGCAGGGTCCGTTCCTGGCCGGTGGTGACGTCCAGCAGGTGCAGGCGTTCCGCCGCCAGCCGCTCGACCACCGCGTACCGGCCGGTCGGCGAGACGGTGAGCGATCCGGTGAAGCCGGGCACCTGCCGGTAGCCGGTGCCGCCCGGCGGGAGCACCAGGGCGGAGGTGTCGCCGGACGAGCCGTAGCGGAACGCGCCGACCAGGGGGACGCCGCCGGGCAGCAGGTAGGCCCGCTGCTCGGCGAAGGGCCGGGTGCCCAGGTCGACGACGGTGGGCGCGGGCGCGACGGCGGCCGGGGCCGGCTGGTGCGAGCGGGTCAGCGAGTACGGCACCGCCGCGGCCGCCGCCACCAGGATCGCCGCGGCGGACGAGACGACCGTCCGGCGGATCCGGCGTCGCCGGTGCCCGGCGGCCAGCGCGCGGGTGGGCAGGGCGTGCGGTCTCCCGGCCTCCCCGGCCAGGTCGCGCAGCGCGGTGCGGAGCAGGTCGTCGGCGGTCCGGGTCATCGCAGCACCTCCGCGGTGAGAGTCTCGTTCAGGTCCGGGATCAGTTCGCGCAGCTTGCGCAGCGCCCGGGTGGCCTGGCTGGCGACCGTGCCGCGCCGGCAGCCGAGCAGCTCCGCGGTCTCGTCCACCGACCGGTCCTCCAGGTAGCGCAGGACCAGCACGGCGCGTTGCCGGGCGGGCAGCGTGAGCAGGGCCTGCCGGAGGGCCAGGCGCAGCGTCGTGTCGTGGTCGTGCCCGGAGCCCGGTGGCGGCTCGGGCACCTCGGCGACCGGGAACTCCTGGATCCGGGACTGCCGGCGCCAGATCGAGACCCGGTCGTTGTAGATGATCCGCCGCAGGTAGGGCTCGGCGTCGTCCCGGATCCGCGGCCACCTCGTGTACGCCTTCGCCAGCGCGGCCTGCACCAGATCCTCGGCGGATCGCTGGTCGCCGGTCATCGCGTACGCGATCCGCACCAGGGCCGCACCGCGCTCCTCGACGAACGCGGTGAACTCGGCGTCGGTCGACTCCTTCACGTGCACCTCCGCCGGATAGAACGTGTGGGCGGCGCCGATGTCTGCACGGCCGGCGGAGTTTGTCGTACCCCCGAGGCAGAATCGGGGGGTGTTCGTCGTCGAGTCACCGATCGGGCCGCTCGGCGTCGCCGTGGAGGGCGACGCCGTGGTCGGGGTGCGGTTCGGCGCCCACCCCGGCGATGCCGGAGCCCATCCGGCCGCGGCGCAGCTGGCCGCCTATTTCGCCGGGGAGCTGACCGCGTTCACCGTGCCGGTCGAGATGCGTGGCGGCTCCGCGTTCGAGCGCGCGGTGTGGGCCGAGATCGCCAAGATTCCGTACGGCGAGATGGTCACCTACGGCGCGATCGCGCACGCCCTGGGCGATCCGGGGGCGGCCCGCGCGGTCGGCACGGCCTGCAACCACAACCCGGTGCCGGTGATCGTCCCGTGTCACCGGGTGGTCGGGGCCGGCGGCAGGATGGTCGGCTTCGGCGGCGGGCTGGAGCGCAAACGCAAGCTGCTCGAGCTGGAGGCCCGGGTGGCGCTGACCCGCGCCTGGGGCTGAACCGGGGACGGCGCTCCGGCCGTACCGAAAAGTGGGGTTGTGTGAAAAAAGGCCGGCCCAGAGTCTGGGCCGGCCTCTCTCAAGCGCAGCGCGTCAGCGCTCCACCTCACCCTTGATGAAGGCCTCGACGGCGTTGTGCGCGTCGTGGTCGCTGTACTGCACGGGCGGGGACTTCATGAAGTAGGACGACGCCGAGAGGATCGGGCCGCCGATGCCGCGGTCCTTGGCGATCTTCGCGGCGCGGACCGCGTCGATGATCACACCGGCCGAGTTCGGCGAGTCCCACACCTCGAGCTTGAGCTCGGCGTTCAGCGGGGTGTCACCGAACGAGCGGCCCTCGAGACGGATGTACGCCCACTTGCGGTCGTCGAGCCACGGCACGTGGTCGGACGGGCCGATGTGCACGTCGCTCTTGATCATCTCGTGCGGGATCTGCGAGGTCACCGACTGGGTCTTCGAGATCTTCTTGGAGACCAGGCGGTTGCGCTCCAGCATGTTCATGAAGTCCATGTTGCCGCCGAAGTTGAGCTGGTACGTGCGCAGCAGCTCGACGCCACGGTCTTCGAACAGCTTGGCCAGCGCGCGGTGCACGATGGTGGCGCCGACCTGGCTCTTGATGTCGTCGCCGACGATCGGCAGACCGGCGTCGGTGAACTTCTGCGCCCAGACCGGGTCGGAGGCGATGAAGACCGGCAGAGCGTTCACGAACGCGCAACCGGCGTCGATCGCGGCCTGCGCGTAGAACTTGTCGGCCTGCTCGGAACCGACCGGGAGGTAGGAGACGACCACGTCGACCTCGGCGTCGCGCAGGGCCTGCGCCACGTCGACGGCCTCGGCCGAGGACTCCTCGATGATCTCCCGGTAGTACGTGCCCAGACCGTCGAAGGTCGGGCCACGCTGCACGGTGACGCCGGTCGGCGGCACGTCGGTCAGCTTGATCGTGTTGTTCTCGCTGGCGACGATCGCCTCGGCCAGGTCCATGCCGACCTTCTTGGCGTCCACATCGAACGCCGCGACGAACTTCACGTCGGATACGTGGTAGTCGCCGAAGGTCACGTGCATGAGACCCGGGACGCGGTCGTTGGGGTCGGCGTTCTTGTAGTACTCCACGCCCTGCACGAGGGACGAGGCGCAGTTACCCACACCGACGATGGCGACGCGGACGGAGCCCATCGCGTTTGCCTCCTTGTTGTTCATCACGGCCGGTCCAGGTGCGGACGCGGTGGTTCCGGGGGTGTCTCCGCCGCCGGCGACAGCCCGCCGGCACGGTTGCGGAAGGCCGGGGTACGGCCGGACCGCTCGTTGGTGATCAGCTCCTCCAGCCAGCGGACCTCGCGCTCGCAGGCGTCGAGGCCGTGCCGCTGCAGCTCCAGCGTGTACGCGTCGAGGCGGTCGGCGGCCCGGGCGAGAATCTCCCGGAGCCCCTCCCGGCGCTCCTCGATGCGACGCCGGCGACCCTCGAGGATCCGCAGCCGGGTCGCTTGATCAGTCCGTGCGAAGAACGCGAAGTGCACCCCGAACCCGGCGTCGTCATACGTCTCCGGCCCGGCAGTGGCCAGGAGCTCCGCGAAGCGTTCCTTGCCCTCTGCCGTGATCTTGTAGACAACCCGGCCCCGTTTGCTGGTCATCGGGGGAACAATCTCGTTGTTGTTCGCCTCGGCCTCGCTGATCCAGCCGGCCAGCTTCAACCGCTTCAGCGTCGGGTACAGCGTCCCGTAACTGATCGCGGCGCGAAGCGTGCCGAGCTTGGTGGCCAGCTCCTTGCGGAGTTCGTACCCGTGCATCGGGGTCTCCTGCAGAAGCCCGAGGATCGCCAGTTCCAGCACCTCGACCCCTCCCGCAGTCTGTGTCCCGATGTATCGGCCCGATACATCGTCACCGTAGATCGGGATCCCGGGCGGCGCAACTCGGACATGCTGCGCTGTCGCCACGCCACGCTCCGTGATGACGGTCGCCCTGTTCGCGGGGACCGCGTACTCTCTTCGCCATGCGCACGCAGCGGCAGGTGGTCGACTACTCGCTTCAGAGGCGGTCAGTCCTGCGTGACGTGCGGAATGGCAAGGTCAGCCCGCTAGAGGTGTGCGACGCGTCGCCGTACTTGAAAAACGCTGCGACGTTCCACGGTGAGCCGACCGACGAGCGGTGCCCGATCTGCCGCCGGGACAACCTGACACTGGTGCACTACGTCTATGGCGACGAGCTGAAGCAGTCCGCCGGCCAGGCCCACAAGGTCGCCGAGTTGTCGGTTCTCGCGATGACACTCCGTGAGTGCCAGGTCTTCGTCGTCGAGGTGTGCCGCTCCTGCTCGTGGAACCATCTCATCGAGCGCTACGTGCTCGGCCGGGACGCGCTCGACGAGGATGAGTCCCCGATCCAGTGGAAAACGGGTTCGGTTTCACAAGTCGGGGAGGGCCGGCGGTGAACCGGATCGATCTCAGTAACGTGGACACGTTTAAGACCGGCTCGTTTTCGACGTCTCAACAGTCGGCTGCCGCCAACGCAGCCTCAAACGCCCGCTCGTGGCGCGGCCTCCGGGAGCACTTCCCGGCGGGACGAGCCGCGCCCCCGCGAACGGTAGGTGTGAAGGAATGAACGCGTACGGCGATCCGCAGAACGCACGAGCCCGGGCCCGAGTGCCCGGGCCGTCCGCTGCTTCCGGACCGGACGACGACCAGCGTCCCGCACCCGATGCTTACCGGCGTCCATCCGGTTCCGCGTCGGTGGGCTCCGCCTCCGTCGGCGGCTCGGCCGCGGTGGGTGGGCGCGCCTCGGTCGGTTCCGCCTCGGTCGGCTCGGCCACCCCAGGCCGTGCCTCGGTGAGCGGCGCCGCCCCGGTCGGCGGCCGGGCCTCGGTCGGTGCCGCGTCGGTCGGTGCCGCCGCGGTCGGTGGGCGCGCCTCGGTGCCGCCACCCGGGTCCGGTGGTGGCGGAGGCTCCGGTGGATCCGGCGGTGGTGGCGGCGGCAAGCGGCCCCGCACCAAGGCCGACAAGAAGTACCGCCGGGCGAACATCCTCACCGCCGCGGCCGCCGTGCTGGTCATCATGATCGGCGCCGGCATCGTCGGCGGCACCTACTTCTTCGACGACGTCGAGCTGCCCACGCCCAAGGCCGAGGATCAGATGAACGTGATCCTCAACGCCAAGGGCCAGACGCTCGCCAAACTCGGCGATCCCCGGGTCAACGTGCCGTACCAGAACATCTCCGACACCATGGCGCACGCCGTCGCCGCGGCCGAGGACAAGAACTTCTACACGCACAACGGCATCGACATGAAGGGCATCGCCCGCGCCGCCTGGAACAACTTCACCGGCGGCGACAAGCAGGGCGCGTCCACCATCACCCAGCAGTACGCGCGGCACGTCGCCGAACTCAAGGAGATCAGCTACAGCCGCAAGCTGCGCGAGGCGGTGATCGCCCGCAAGCTGGAGTCGAAGTACCAGAAGCCCGAGATCATGGGGCTGTACCTGAACTACATCGACCTCGGCGAGGGCCGGCTCGGCGCGGAGGCCGCGGCGAACGGCTACTACAACGTCAGCATCGTCAAGGGTGGGTCCGGCGGCCGGAAGGAGATCAATCCTTACCAGGCCGCGGTGATCGCCTCGATCATCAAGCAGCCCTACCCGTCCGCCACGCATCAGGGATACGACCCGAACATCAACCCCACCGACGCCAAGATCCGGTGGGACTACACGATGCGCAACATGTACGAGATGGGCTGGATCACCAAGGACGTCTACGACAAGCGCGTCTGGCCCAAGCCGCTGCCGAACAAGACCAGCGCCACCTGTAAGACCTGCGCGGACGGCAAGCCGGTCGGCATGATCCTGCGCCACGTGACGTACGAGCTGAACCAGCTCGGCATCAACAAGGAGATGCGCGATCGGGGTGGCCTGACCATCACCACCACGATCGACCCGGTGATCCAGAAGGCCGCCGAGGAGGCCGGTTCCGCCAAGAGCGACGAGTCGCCGCTGCACGGGCGGCCGAAGACGTACCAGTCCGCGGTGATCGGCATCGACCCGGACAACGGTGAGGTGCTGGGGTACTACGGCGGCGACGATCCCGAGGGCATCGACTACGGCGGCTACATGTCCGGTGACGGCAGCGGCGTGACGAAGGACAGCGGCGGGCAGTCGCCGGCGTCGTCCTTCAAGATCTACACGCTGTCCGCAGCGCTGAAGAACAACTACTCGTTCAAGACCACCTGGGACGGCACCAAGACCCGGGAGAACGGTAAGAAGATCAGCAACGCGGGCGCCGACGACAGCCTGTGCAACGGCAAGATCAAGTTCTGTGATCTGGAGACGGCGACCATCCGGTCGTACAACTTCCCGTTCTACTGGATCGCCGACACGCTGCGCCCGGACAAGGTGCTGGGCGCCGCGCGGGACGCCGGCATCCAGTACGTCTGGAACAACGACGGCGTCCGGATCGACCTGAAGACCGCCAGCGCTGCCACGATCAACAAGAACTTCAGCAGTGAGGTCGGTTTCGGCCAGTTCCGGGTGGTCCCGCTGGAGCACGCCACCGGTGTCGCCACCATCGTGGCGCAGGGTGTGCGGCACCAGACGCACTTCATCAAGTCGATCAAGGCGGTCGACCCGGCCACCGGCAAGACCAAGAGCCTGACCACGGTCACCAAGGAAGGCGTCAAGGTCTTCGACGCGCAGCAGATGTCGGACCTGACCGCGGTGCTGAAGCAGATCCCGGACCACGCCAAGCACGACCTCGCGAACGGCCGCGAGGCGGTTGCCAAGAGTGGGTCGTGGGAGCTCAACAGCGAGAACAGCAGCGCGAACGGTGACGCCTGGTTCGTCGGCGGCATCCCGCAGCTGGCGGCGACCGTCTGGGTCGGCGGTAAGAAGAACCGGGTGCCGCTGACCGAGGAAAGCGGCAAGAAGATGTTCGGCTCCGGCACCCCGGCGTCGATCTGGAAGAAGTTCCTCGATACGGTCGCCGAGAAGAAGGACTGGGAAAAAGCCTCGTTCCCGGAGCGGCAGCGTGGCGGTGACGACTCGCTCGGCAACGGCCAGGCGCCGCCGCCGGAGCCGGATCCGATCCAGGACAACAGCGGGGTCTGCGACGGCGCGCTGTCGATCCTGTGCCAGGGCCAGAACAACGGTGGCGGGAACAACCAGGACAACGGTGGCGGCGGTAACGGCGGCAACACCGGTCCGGGGAACAACAACAACAACGGTGGCGGCGGTAACGGCGGTTAGCCGACCCCGTCCCGGACGGTAGCGGTGCCCACCTGGAATCAGGTGGGCACCGTTCTTTGTCGGTCGCCGGAAACAACCGGATCGCATCGCGAAGCGGGTTACTTCAGTCGAGACCGTGCCATAGGGCATGATGCGAAGTCATGAGCACGCAACCGTCCACTGATCGGCCTGACGTCCCGAGTGCGACCTCGGACGGTTTCGTGCGGGGGCTGTCGCAATTCATCGGCGGGCCGCTCGGCTCGCACGCCACCCGCCCGGATGCCCGGCCCGGCCGGTTCTGGACCGCCCCGCGGATCATCATGGCGCTGACCTGCCTGATCCTGGCCTTCTCCTGGGTGCAGAAATCGCCCTGCATGAGCGGCGACTGGCAGAAGAACGTCCAGTACACCCGGTTCTGCTACACCGACGTGCTGGCCCTCTACTACGCCGAGGGTCTCAGCGACGGCGCCGTCCCCTACGTCGACCACCAGGTCGAGTACCCGGTGGTCACCGGCTACTTCATGGGGGCGCTCGGGCTGCCGGTGCACTGGTACGGCGTCAACCACCCGGACATCAACCAGGGCAGCTGGTTCTACAACGTGAACGCGCTGGTCCTGTCGCTGTTCGCGGTGATCACCGTGGCGGTGATCCTGGCGTTGCGCCGGCGACGACCCTGGGACGCGGCGATCTTCGCGCTCTCCCCGATCATCCTGGTGACCGCCACGGTCAACTGGGACTTCCTGGCGATCGGCCTGGCCGCGATCGGCCTGCTGCTGTGGGTGCGTAAGCATCCGATCGCGGCGGGCGTCCTGCTCGGGCTGGGCGGCGCCGCCAAACTCTGGCCGCTGTTCATCCTCGGGCCGCTGCTGATCATCGCGCTGCGCTCCGGCCGGCTCACGCCCTGGTTCCAGGCGATGGCCGGCGCGGTGGTCGCCTGGGGCGTGGCCAACTTCCCGGTCTGGTACTGGCAGCACGAGGCATGGCTGCGGTTCTTCCGGCTCAACTCGGAGCGGCCGATCGACTGGGGCACGCTCTGGTACATCGGCCGCTACCTCGACGGCAAGTGGAGCAGCAGCGGCGGCGGCCCGTTCCAGTGGCTCAGCGATCACGTGCCGACGCTGAACTGGGTGACCTACGCGCTGTTCGGCCTGGCCTGCGTCGGCCTGCTGGTGCTCGGGCTGCTCGCCCCGCAGCCGCCGCGCCTGGCCCAGCTGGCCTTCCTGGTGGTCGCGTTCTTCCTGATCTTCAGCAAGGTCTGGTCGCAGCAGTATGTGCTGTGGCTCGTGCCGCTGATCGTGCTGGCCCGCCCGAAGTGGGGCGCGATCCTGGCCTGGACGGTCGCCGAGATCGGCTACTTCGCCGCGTTCTACGCCGAGCTGATCGGCGCCGGCGGCAAGCCGGTCATCCCGGAGGGCACCTTCGTCCTCGCCTCCACCTTGCGGCTGGTCACCGTGGCGGTGCTCTGCGGCCTGGTGATCCGGGAGATCTGGCGTCCGGAGCTGGACGTAGTCCGGCAGACCTACGGCGGCGCCGACCCGGACGCCGGCCCGGCGGAAGGCCCGGATGACGGCTGGGTGCAGCGCTTGCGTTCGTCCTTCGGCGTGGGCGCCCCGTCCCCGTCGCCGGTCGTCGTCCCGCCGGAGCCCCCGTCCGTCGTCAAGGTCTGACCCATCCCGACAGAGCGGGGCACACCTTCCGGTGTGCCCCGCCGCGCTTTCCACTCCCAGGCCCGCGCCGCTCCCGACCGCTCCTTTTCGGTACGCGCGATGCCCCGTCCCGTCCCCCGACCTGCTGGGGCTGCGATGAGCGGCCGTCTCAGTTCAGGCGGAAGATGACTGCGTCGGGGAGGTCCTCGCGGCGGATGCCGAGGGCGTCCACCGGCAGGTCACCGGCCTGCTCCCACGGGGTGCCGACCACCTCGGAGCGGATCAGCAGGACGGTGCCGACGCCCTTGTCCCGCAGGTACTGGATGCTGGCCAGGTCCGGGAACGACGCGACGTTCTTCCGCAGCTCCTCCTGCTTGACCGCGGCGACGTTCCCGCCGCCGTTGGTCACCTGCTGGTAGCGCGAGGTGGTCCACAGCTGGACGGTCTGGTCGCTGAGCGCCGCGGTCGGCAGCACCAGCATCGGACCGCCGACGGTGCGCAGCGCGGCCGGCTGGGCGGGGACCACCGGATGGGCGGTGGCGTTCCAGCCCTCCAGGACGATCAGCAGCACCGGGACGAGCGTGGCCAGCCGCAGCCACGGACTCGGCCACGGCGGCGTCCGCTGCGCCGCGAAATGCTCGATCCGCCGGACGAACTCGTCGATCGCCCCGGCCGCCAGAATCGCCAGCAGCAGCGTCGTCCAGAGCATCAGGCGACCCGGGATGCGCAGGTCGAACGAGGCCGGAAGATGCCCGAAGAGCGGCAGGTAGGTCCACCGGCCGTCGAAGAACGTGGTGCCCAGGGTCAGGATCACCGCGGCGGCCAGGGCCAGCACCAGGAACAGCCGCTGCCGCCACCGCCAGATCGAGAAGAGCAGCCCGGCCAGCGCCAGGGCGTAGAGCACGAAGCCCGGCAGCAGCGACATCTCGGCCGCCCAGTCCAGCGAGGCGCGTGGCGTGGCGTGCGCGGCACCCCAGATCCGGGACTCCGCCGGCCCGATCAGCAGGCTGCGCACCGGCGGCGAGAAGAAGTCGATCTCCGCGGTCCGGGTGGGTGAGTCCGGCGCCCGCAGATACGGAATCGCGATCACCGCCCCGACCCCGACGAAGAACAGCACTCCCAGAACGTTGGTCAGCACCAGCCGCCAACCGAGCACCGCTCGACTCTCCCGCCGAGGCCCAGCCGCCACCTTCTTGGCCCCGGGCCGCGCCGTGCCGCCCTTCTCCTTACGAACCCGACGTCTGCCTACCTTGCCCTCGCCCGCCGTCGAACCCGCGCCGGAAGCAACCGAGTCGCTGTCACCCTTCGCCGGCCCCTTGCCAGCCGCAGACCCCGCCGCCCCACTCTCGCCGGTCTTGTCGGTGCCGGTCTTGTCGGGGCCGGTCTTGTCCGTGTCGGCCTTGTTAGTGTCGGCCTTGTCCGTGCCGGATTTGTTCTTGACGCCCTTGTCAGGAGCCGTCGCCCCCGCCGCCTCGCCCTTCTCCGGCCGTTCCTTGCGAACCTCCAGACCACTGGAGACGCCGTCACGAGCCTCAGCCTTGCTCGGCACTCCGTCGCGGACCGATCCCTTGCCGGCAACACCCTCGCCTACAACGGCCTTATCCGCAGCGTCGGCCTTGCCGCCGACCGTTCCGTCGGTGGCTTCGGTGGAGGGACTGTCGGTCTTCTCGGTGGAGGTCCCAGCGGTCGGCTTGTCGGTCTCCTCGCCGGCGGTCTTTTCGGTTGCCTCGGTGGCGGTGCCGGCGGTCGGCTTTTCAGTCTTCTCGCTGGCGGTTTCGGCGGAGGTCTTGCCGGCTGTCTCGCCGGCGGTATCGACGGTCGACCTGCCGGTCTTTTCGCCGGGGGTCCCGTCGGTCGCCTTGGTTGCCTTGTCCGTCTTGTCGCTGGGGGTGCCCTCAGTCGCCTTGGCTGACTCGTCCGTCTTGGCGCCGGGGGATCCGGCGGCCTTCTTGCTGGACGGGTCGTCGGTGCCAGGCTTTGCAGCGGCGGCAGGCTTCTCGGCACCGGCTGCGGGCGTCGGGCTGAGCTCGCCCCTACTGAGCTTCCGCTCCCGCCGGCGTCGCCGCAGCCGTCGGAGTGGGACCGCCACCAGCAGGAACAGCACGATCCCCGCCAGCACATAGGCGAACGGCAGCCCGAGCGAGAACCCGAGACTCAGCTGCCAGGTCGCCACCAGCCAACCCAGCGCCGCCCATCCGGCCCGACGCCGCTCCGGCCGGAACCCGTACCGGATCGACCACCCGTGCCCGCGCGCCAGCAGCGCCAGCGCCAGCGGGATCGCCCCCGCCGAGATGATGTCGAGGTGCCCCTCCTGAGCGAGGCGCCACGGCGCGTACGCAAAGGCCGCCGCTGCCACGGCCGCTCCGGTAGGCCGCGCGCCGAGCTGCCGCACCAGCGCGTAGGCGCCGAACAGCAGCAGCGCGTGGGCCAGCACGAAGATGATGTTGTAGCGCAGCACGGCGGCGCTGGGCCCGTCCCCGACCAGGCCGAACCCGGCATATCCGAGCAGGCTGTCGCCGTACGCAAAGCTGTTGTTGTTGGGGAAGTAGGCATTTGATTGCCAGAGTTTGACCGGGTTCGTCCGCAGCACGTGGCCCAGCCAGGACACCTGCCAGGCTTGCCGCGACGGATCGCCGAGGTCCTGCGGCAGCGTGTGCATCGGGTACCGCAGCGTCGGCCAGGTCAGCCCGATCGCGAGGACCGCGGAGATGTAGGCGGCCAGCGCGTACTCATGAACGACCGCACGCCAGACGACCCGGAACCCACGCCGGAGCCGCCCCGGCGGCTTCTCCGCGGCGATCGCCGCGAAAGCCGACCACGGATCCTCCGGCGCCCCCGGCGGACGAGTCTCCGGCAGCTCCTTCCGCTTCCGTTTCCCCTTCGCCGCCGTCCCTAGTGGATCGCCAGCACCCTTCCCGCCCCCGGCAGCCGCGCCCTTGTCCTCCGGCCCGGCACCCTTGGTCGCCGGATCCGCGGCCTTGCCCTCCGAGCCCGCGCTCTTGGTCTCCGGGCCTGCGGCCTTGGTCTCTGAGCCCGCGCTCTTGGTCTCCGGGCCTGCGGCCTTGGTCTCCGGGCCTGCGGCCTTGCTGTCTGATCCCGCGGCCTTGCCTTCTGGATCCGCGCTCCCGCGACCGGCCTCATCCGCCCCGGCCTTCGTGCCACCCGCCGGCGACCCGTCGCTCTTGTCGGATATTTCCCCCGAAGCAGCAGGGGCCGGCTTCGCAGCCTCAGATCGTGCAGCGCCGGACTTAACACCCTCAGGATCCGCATGATCAGACTTCGGAAGAGCGTCAGGCTTCGTGACGTCAGGCTTGAGAGCGTCCGGCTTCAAGGCGCCGACCGCGCCACCAGCCTCCAGCGGACCGGCCTCGATCTGCTCAGCCTTGGGCCCGAGTTTCGCCCCACCGGCCTCATCCGCAGCCCCAACCGACCCCGAAGCCTTCGACGAGCCCGAAGCCCCCGACGAATCCGAGGATCGCGGTCCGTCCTTTTTGTCCCGCCGACGAGACCCAAAGATCCCGAACAACCGTCGCCCTCTCGGCTCCCGCGCCCCCGTCCCGTCACCGGCGGCCCTGGTCGAGAGCGGTTGCGGCTGCTCTGTCATGACCCTCCCCGGCCCAACACGTCAGGCACCCGACCGCGCCCGCAGCAGCGCGATGTCGGCACTCTGCCCCTCCACCCCGCCGGGCGTCTCCACAATGGCGGGAGCACCGGAGGCGCGGATGGCGGCGACCACCAGTTCGGGGTCGATCTTCCCATTACCCAGGTTGTCGTGCCGGTCCTGGCCCGAGTCGAAGCCGCCCTTGGAATCGTTCGCGTGGATCAGGTCGATCCGCCCGGTGATCGCCTTGATCCGGTCGACGATGCCGACCAGGTCCTCCCCGCCGGCGAAGGCGTGGCAGGTGTCCAGGCAGAAGCCGGCCCCGAACGAGCCGACCGCCTCCCAGAGCCGGGCCAGGTCGTCGAAGCGCCGGGCGCACGCGTTGTCCCCACCGGCGGTGTTCTCGATCAGGATCGGGAGCGGGAGGCCGCCGTCCTTCTCGGCGTATTCGAAGGCCTTGCGCCAGTTGTCGAAGCCGGCGCTGAGATCGGCGCCCGCCCCGACGTGCCCGCCGTGCACGATCAACCCTTTCGCCCCGAGCTCGGCGGCCGCCTTGGCGTGCGCCATCAGCAGCTTGCGGCTGGGGATGCGGATCCGGTTGTTCGGCGAGGCGACATTCACGATGTACGGCGCGTGGATGTAGACGTCCACGTCGGACGCGCGCAACTGCTCGGCGTCCTCACGTGGTTTGGGGTTTTTGTAACCCTGCGGGTCGGTGAGGAAGAACTGCACCGCCTCGGCGCCGCGTGCGGCGGCCTCGGCCAGCGGGTCGGCGGGATCGACGTGGGCTCCGATGCGCATGGACCGAGCCTACGACGCCGGACCGACACTTTCCGCCGAGCGTCACCGGCCTCCGCCGCGCCTCGTTAGCCCCATCGATCACGTTTGACCGATTGCCGGTCGTGACCGGCGGCGAACTGGGGAGTAATGCATGTCGCGGCAGTTCCGATACCGGATGGCAGCGCTGGTGGCCAGCGGTTTGATCTTCGGTGTGCCGCTGATCGCCACCGGGACGGCGAGCGCCGAGCAGCTCGAGCCGGGCGACCGCCGGGTCACCTTCGGCGGCGGCATGCTGGGCCTGAGCTGTGACTCCAAGCCCAGCGTGGAGAAGATGACGGTGCCCGCCGACAGCACCCTGCACGTGATCAACCGGACCGGTCACGACGCCCGGCTGGAGCTGGCCGGCGCGCGCAAGGGCGTGATCCCGGACGACGGCGCCGCTGAGGTGGTGTTCCGGCGCGGCACCACGCCGGTCGTGCTGAACCCGGACTGCTCGGACGCCGACGACCCGGTGCCGATGCTGGTCACCGCGGTCCCGTCGGCCCCGGCCACGCTGCCGGACCCGGTGCCGGGCGGGTCGAGCGCCGGAACGCTGCCGTCGATCATCGCCGGTTCGTCGGGTTTCTCGTCGTCCGCCGGCTCGACCGGGCCGGACACCCGGTCGCCGCGGTCCCGGCCGATCCGTCCCGCGACCGACGCCGCGCGGGCCGCTCAGCACCGGACCGGCACGCCGCCGGCCCAGCCCGCCCGCGCCGCTCACGACACGGCCGCCAGCGCGCCGCACGACGCCACCACCCAGAAGATCAAGAACAAGGTTTCCCGTACGACCACCGCGGGCGCCCCGCCGTTCGCCGGTATGCCCCCGGGTGAGCGCCAGTCCCTGGTCCCCGACGACCGGGCCTCGGTCACCGGCGTGACCAGCGCCGACGCGTCGCCGTCCGGTGCGGCCGCCCCGGATCGGGGGCAGGACGGCCCGGCCGCCGCGCCGGCCGCCGAGCCGGTTGCCGCGATCGAGCCGATGCGCACCGGCCGCCCGATCGGCCTGCTCGGGCTCACCGCGATGGTCTGCGTGCTGGGCGTGCTCACCGCGGCTATTCGGGCAATCGTGTCGCAACGTGCATCTCGGGCAAATCTGGCGTAAGCTTCCCTCTTGTAAGGCTCCGCGGGGCGACCGCGTCCACCTCATCGGTGTGGTCGTTCCTCCCCAGGTCCCACCCAACGAACCGGACCGGACGCCCCGCGGCTCTGCACGGCGAGAGACCCCGTCCCCGGACGGGGTCTTCGTTTTGGGCCGGAGCACCCCACCTGGGTATGCTGGCTCGGTTCGCAGACTGTCCGCCGTGGGGCGCACTTCTTCCCACGGCTTTCTTCTGCGTTCGACACAAGACCTCCTGCCACGGAGAGACCGTGGCCGCATAGCCCACAGGAGGTGAATGTCTTGCGTCATTACGAACTGATGGTGATCCTCGACCCTTCGCTCGAGGAGCGCACCGTCGCCCCGTCGCTCGACCAGTACCTGAACGTGATCAGGACCGCGGGTGGCTCGGTGGAGAAGCTCGACGTCTGGGGCCGTCGCCGGCTCTCGTTCGAGATCAACAAGAAGGCTGAGGGCATCTACGCGGTCGTCGACCTGCAGGCGACGCCCGAGGCCGTGGCCGAGCTGGACCGTCAGCTCCGGCTCAACGAGTCCATCCTGCGGACCAAGGTCATCCGTCCCGAGACCCGCTGAGGCGTTTTTGTCAGAGGGTCCTGAGACCCTTTGCATCGACGACTTGAGCGGCGAGGAGAAGTTTCATGGCTGGAGAAACCGTAATCACCGTCGTTGGCAACCTGGTCAACGACCCGGAGATCCGCTTCACCGCGTCGGGAGCGGCGGTCTGTTCGTTCCGCATCGCTTCCACGCCGCGGACCCTGGACCGGCAGTCAAACGAGTGGAAGGACGGCGAGCCACTCTTCCTGTCGTGCAGCATCTGGCGTGACGCCGCTGAGCACGTCTCGGAGTCGCTGACCCGCGGCACCCGGGTGATCGTGCAGGGCCGGCTGCGCCAGCGCACCTACGACACCAAAGAGGGAGAGAAGCGCACCGTCATCGAGCTCGAGGTCGACGAGATCGGCCCGTCGCTGCGCTACGCCACGGCGAAGGTGCAGCGGATGAACCGGTCCGGCGGCGGCGGGGGTGGCTTCGGCGCCTCCGGTGGCGGCGGCGGGAACTTCGGCGGCGGCGGTGGCGGCGGCAACTTCGGTGGTGGCGGCAACCGGCAGCAGTCCAGCGGCGGTGGAGGTCGGGGCAACAACGACTTCGACGACCCCTGGGCCACGGCTGCACCGGCTGGCGGCAACCGTTCCGGCGGCGGCAACAACTCCTCGTTCGACGACGAGCCTCCCTTCTAAGCCTTCGGGCTTTCTTGAGTTCAGGAGTAAGAGCAATGGCTAAGGCTGCGGCGCTTCGCAAGCCGAAGAAGAAGGTGAACCCGCTCGACAAGGACGGGATCACCTACATCGACTACAAGGACACCGCGCTCCTGCGCAAGTTCATCTCCGACCGCGGCAAGATCCGTGCCCGCCGCGTCACCGGGGTGACCTCGCAGCAGCAGCGGCAGATCGCCCGCGCGGTCAAGAACGCCCGCGAGATGGCGCTCCTGCCGTACACGGCCACGGCGCGCTGAGGAGGGTCACCGAGATGAAGATCATCCTCACCCAGGAGGTGTCGGGCCTCGGCACCCCCGGCGACATCGTCGAGGTGAAGAACGGCTACGGCCGTAACTACCTCCTGCCGCAGGGCTTCGCGATCCCGTGGAGCAAGGGCGCTGAGAAGCAGGTCGTCGTGATCAAGCGGGCCCGCGAGGCCCGGGAGATCCGTGACCTGGGCCAGGCCAACGAGGTCAAGGGCCAGCTGTCCGGCCTCAAGGTCACGCTGAGCGCGCGCTCCGGCAACGGTGGCCGCCTGTTCGGCTCGATCACCCCGGCCGAGATCGTCGACGCGGTCAAGGCCGCCGGTGGTCCGGCGCTGGACCGTCGTCGGCTCGAGCTGCCGGGTCACATCAAGACCACGGGCTCGTACAACGTCCAGGTCAAGCTGCACCCCGAGGTGACCGCCACGTTCCCGGTGAACGTGGTCGCCGCCAAGTAGTCGCACGCACCACCGCGAACGGCATGTTGGGCTCACGCCCAGCATGCCGTTCGTGCTTTTCGGGTGGTGCGTGGCCTGTGATCCTCGTCATCGACGAGGCTGTATTCCGGAGCGGCGAACGCGAGCCGGATTCCCTTACCCTGGTCGGGCACGAGAGCCGATCCGACGGCCGGCTCTGAGTCCACGGGGGAATGGGCGCAGTCATCAGCAACCTGGGGCACAGTCTTCCGGGGTCGCGCCGGCGCGCGGTGATCTGCTCGGCTCTGCTGGCGCTCGCCGTGCTCTTCTACGGGTGGTATGGCAACCGGCACCACTTCTTCGACCTGCACATCTACTACGACGCGCTGACGTGGTGGGCCGACGGCCGCAGCCTGTACGACTACGCCCGGCCCGACCCGGTCCAGGGCGCCCTCTACTTCACCTACACGCCGCTCGCCGCGATGGTCATGTGGCCGATGGTCCTGCTGCCGTTCGGCTGGGTGGCCGTCCTGTTCACCGTGGCGACCGTCGGGCTGCTCGCCCAGACCACCTACGCGATCTTCCGGACCGCGCTGCCGTCCGCGACCCGGAGTTCGGCCTGGTGGCTGACCGCCGCGGCGGTCCCGGCGCTGCTGATCATCGAGCCGATCCGGGAGAACCTGACGCTCGGGCAGATCAACCTGGTGCTGATCGCCATGATCATGTTCGACTTCTGCTACGCCCTGTCCCGGCATCGGTGGTACGCGGGCGTCGGGATCGGGCTGGCCGCGGCGATCAAGCTGATCCCGGCGATCTTCATCGTCTATCTGGCGGTCACCCGTCGCTGGCGCGCCTTCGGGGTCGCGGTGGCCTCGGCGGCCGTCGCGACGCTGCTCGCCGCGGTGATCGCCCCGCGCGAGTCGCGGTTCTACTGGACCAGCGCGCTGTGGGACAGCGACCGGGTGGGCCAGGCGTTCTACACCGGCAACCAATCGATCAAGGGCTTGCTGGCCCGGCTGGTCGCGCCGGCGCCGCCGAGCACGGTGCTCTGGGCCGCCCTCGTCGCGGTCGTGACGGTCGCCGGGCTGTACCGCGCCGTCAAGGCCCACCGCGCCGGCCACGACCTGGTCGGCGTCACCCTGGTCGGGCTCACCTCCGGGCTGGTCAGCCCGATCACCTGGCCGCACCACATCTACTGGTTCATCCCGGCGATGATCCTGCTGCTGCTCCACGCGCGCGGCTGGCCGGCCCGGCGCCGGTTCGTGCTGTGGGGCGCGCTGGCGGCGCTGTACGCGGCGCTGGTCTGGGGCACCGTCTCGTTCCTGGTCTGGACCGGGGCCGAAGCAACGCCGGCCGTCACCCCGCACGACTTCCTGCTGCGCAACCTTCTGGTGCTCTGCTCGCTGGTCCTGCTGGTGACCCTGCCCGCCGACCCGGATCGGGCCGCGGTCACCGCTGAACAGCAGGACCTGACCGTCAGCTGAGGCGGCGGTCGGAGCGGGCGCGGGGAAGAGGCCGGTGGCGGTCGGAGCGGGCGCGGGAAGAGGCCGGTGGCGGTCGGAGCGGGCGCGGGAAGAGGCCGGTGGCGGTCGGAGCGGGCTCGGAAAGAGGCCGGTGGCGGTCGGAGCGGGCTCGGAAAGAGACCGGCTGCTAGTGGGGGCGGGCTCGGAAGAGACCGGCTGCGGTGGGAGCGGGCGCGGAAAGGGGCCGACGGCGGTCCGAGCGGGCGCGGAAGGAGCCGCGTCAGCTCAGGCTGTTGCCGGTGATCGCCGAGCTCAGGACGGTGGCGAGCCCGCCGCCGACGACCGCGGCGGCCAGGCCGACACTCGCCGACTTCCAGGCGGTGGTGGCGAAGCGCAGGCCGAACGCGACGACGATGCTCAGCGCCAGCGAGATGCCGAACTCGGGGGCGGCGTTGGCCAGCGTCTGCAGGGCGTGCGCGCGCTGGCCGGTGTTCAGCAGCAGCATCCCGAGGACGAAGAGCACCACCGGCACGCCGTACCAGACCACCGTGTAGCCGACGGCGGCCAGCGGGCTGCTGGAGGTCTCCTCCTCGTCCTCGTCGTCCGGGTTGAGCAGGTCGCTCGGCCGGCCGGTGAGCAGGCCGCTGCTGACCGGCCGCCGCTCGTAGGAGCCGGTGCTCTCGAAGAGGGCGCCGCTCGTGGCACGCCGCGGCGGCCATGAGGTGTCCTCGCCGGGCGGCGCGGTGATCACCGAGGTGGCGCTCAGCGCCAGGTTCTCCCCGTCGGCGACCGCGGCCGAGCCGCTCGGCCGGAACGATGGGAAGTCCGAGGTGCTGAACCGCTGCGCCTCGCCGTCGGCCAGCTCGGTGTTGAGCTCGCGACGCCAGTCGTCGGCGACCGGCGCGGCGGCAGCGGCCGTCGCGCGGTACCCGGCGGCGCCGGAGGTGGGCGCGGCGGTGCCGCCGGTCAGCTCGGCACGCCAGTCGGCGGCCGGCGCGGGCGGGACGGCCGCGCTGCCGCTGACCGGGGCCGCACCGGCCGGGGCGCCGCCGTTGAGCTCGGCACGCCAGTCGCCCGGCGGAGTCGCGGTGGCCCGGTAGCCGGAAACCGGGGCAGCGCTGGGTGTACCGCCGTTCAGCTCCTGACGCCAGTCGGCGGCGGCGGTGGCGCGGTAACCGGATGCGCCGGAGGTGGGCGCGGCGGTGCCGCCGTTGAGCTGGGCACGCCGGTCATCGCCGGGGGCGTCTGTGTCGGCACTGGCGCGCCAGCCGCCCCCGTCCGGCGCGCCGCCGCTGCTGTAACCGGGATCCGGTGCGCCGCGGCGATAACTGCCGTTGCCCGGGCCGGCCCCGTTCCACCCGTTGGCCGGGCCGGAACCACCGTTCCAGGAAGCTCCGCCGGATGGTCCCGGTGTCCGCCAATCGCCTTGGCCGCGGGCACCGCCACCACCCCCGCCGTACGGCGGGTCGTCCCGGTCGTCGCGGCGGCGCGGGTTGCCGTAGCGATCCGTCTCCTCGTCACCGCCAGGCGCCTCGGCGGTCAGGTCGGCCCACGAGGACGGGCCGCTGGGCAGCGCCCGCTGCGCCCCGTACGCCGGTTTGCGCGGGTCACGCCACGCCGGGTCGGCACCGGGGGCGCCGTAACCGTCGTCCCGGCGCTGCGGGGCGGCCGGCAACTCCCGGGCGCCGCCCGGGCGCCGCTGGTCGGACCAGGTGCGCTCGTCGGGCTCCGGAGCGCCATAGCCGTAACCGCCGGTGCGGCGCGGGCCCCGATCCGGCTCCGGCCAGCCGGAATCCTCCGGCGGCAGCGAACCGTAGCCGGTCTGCCGCGGCACATTACGCTCCGGCTCGGGCCACGACGAACGGCCGGCCGGCAGCTCGCGGGCCTGCTGGGCGGGGTAGCCGGGCTCGGCCCAGCCACCGGATCGCCCGGCGGGCAGCTCGCGCGGCGGATCCTGGCGCGGCGGCAGTGGACCCTGCCGCCAGCCGTCGGTCTGGTAATCCTCGGCGGGGCCGCCGGACCGGCGGGCCGACCAGGAATCCGGCTCGGGCTCCGGGGCACGCCGGCGGCCGCTGGCGTCGGGGCCGTACTGATCCGTGCGGAAGCGGCCGGAGGCGTAGGGATCCGGCTGGTCGCCGCCGCTCGGCATGGCGCTGCGCGGAGTGGTCGGGCCGGGCATCGCGCCGCCGGTCGACCAGGTGCCGCCACCGGGCATGGCGCTGCGCGGGCGCGGGCCGTCCGGCATGCCGCTGCTGGGCAGCGGGCCGCCGGGCACGCCGCCGACCGGGCCGGTGGGCTCGTCGGCACGCCGGCTGCGCCGACCGCCGCCACCCCAGCCGGCCGGGCCGGGCTGACCGGCCGGACCAGGCTGTTCCGGCGGCGCCTCGTCCTCCTGCTTGACCTGCTCGCGACGGGCCGCCTCGGCACGCCAGGCCAGCACGCGCGGGTCGTCCTCGGCGCGGCTCCACTGGCCGGTGTCCGGGTCGCGGGTCCAGTTGCTGGTGTCCGGCTCGGCCTCCCAGGAGGAGGTGTCCTCGCGCCAGTTCGTCGGGTTCGCGTTGTAGCGCTGCGGGCGCTGGGCGCGACGGCCGGCGCCGCGCTGACGCTCCGGCAGGCCACGCTCCGGCGCGCCGCGATCGGGCGCGCCGCGCTCCGGCAGGCCGCCGGCAGCGGCGCCGTCCTCGCGGAACTGGCCGGCACCACGCTGGCGCTCGGGCAGCGCGGGCGGCTCGTCCCGGAACTGGCCGGCACCACGCTGGCGCTCCGGCGGCGCGGGCGGCTCGTCCCGGAACTGGCCGGCACCACGCTGGCGCTCGGGCAGTGCGGGCGATTCGGCCCGGCCGCGCTCACGCTGCGGCAGGCCACCCGAGGCGGCGGCGCTCTCGTCGCGGAACGCGGTGGGACCGTCCTCCGGGGCGGCACGCCGGGACAGGCGGGTGGACGACTCGGGACGGACGCCGTACCGGATAGGGGTCTGACCGGAGCGCTCACCGTAAGCGTCCTGATAGCTGTCCGGCTCCGCGGCATAGCCGCGCCGGGCCGACCGGCTGCCCCAAGAGGGGGCCGGCGCGCCCGGATCGGGCATCGGTGACGTCGGGGACAGCGGAATGCTGCCGGTGTCGGTGTGCCCGGCCCAGTTGTCCGTGTCCGAGGTGCTGGACCAGCCGGTGCCGCCGGACGGCTGGCCCTCCGGCTCGGGCGCACGCCGCCGGCCGGGGCGGGTGGACCACTCGGTCTCGGTGCCGCGCCGCCAGGCCGCCCGGTCGTCCTCCCGGACGAAGTGCCGGCCGTCGTCGCGCGGGCCGGCCTGCCAGCCGGGACCGTCGGACCGCTGGTCCCAGCCGCCGATGTCGGTGGTGTTCTCCCCCGGGGTGCCGCGGCGGTCGGCGCTCCACGAGCCGCTCGCCGACGCGGTGGACGACCAGGGCTCGGCGGCCGGCCGGGACGGCTGCTGCCACGACGGAGTCTGGCTGGACTGCTGCTGCCAGGAGGGGGTCTGCGCGGAGGGCTGCTGCCAGGACGGCGTCGGCGTGGACGGCTGCTGCCAGGACGGCGTCGGCGTGGACGGCTGCTGCCACGACGGCGTCTGCGACGGCTGCTGCCAGGACGGGGTCTGCGCCGACGGCTGCTGCCACGACGGGGTGCCCGAGCTGCTGCTCCAGGTCTGCTCGACCGGGGTGGTCGCGGCCCGGCCGGTGTCCGCCTCGCGCCGCCAGGACGGGGTGTCCGACCAGCTCTCCCGGGCGCCGCTCTCCTGCTCCGGGGTGGGCCAGGCGGTGCCGGAGATGGTCGGGCGGGTCGGGGCGGCCTCGGCCGCCTCGTTCTCCGACTGCCAGGCCTCGGTGGTGGAGCGCCAGACGTGCGAGCCGGTGGACGAGCGCCACTCGGTGGTCTGCCGCCAGCGCGCGCCGGTGGCCCGCCACTCCGAGGTCTGGGTGCGCCAGCCGGTGCCGTCGGCCGGGAAGGTGGGCCGGCCGGTCGAGGCCACGTCCGACCACCGGTTCGCCGGCTCCACGGCCTGGCCGCCACCGCCACCGGCGTAGGGCTCGATCTCGCTGCCGCCCTGCTGCGCCCAGGCATCCGCCCGGCGCTGCCAGGTGAGGGCCTCGGGGCTCGGGGTCATGCTGCCGGTATCGGTCAGCGAGGACCACCGGGCTTCCGATTCGTCCCTTTCCTGCTCAGAAATGGGCCAAGCGTCCACAGCGCGCCTCTCGCGCGACATGCGGGCGCCGTAGTCCCACTCCCGTTGGTCCACCTGAAAAGGGTGACGTGCCGGAGACGGAACCGCAACGCCTCACAGCGATGGCTTGCTCACCCGACCCGGTATTTCCGCAGATCCATCAGCTTTTCTGCCTTCCACAGGACGGCGGCGGAAAAGTGCTGCTGAGGCTCTTTCCCCAAGAGTTGTCCACATGGTGTGCACAGGCCTGCCCACAGCTGGGAGCGTCCTGTCCACAGGTTGTCCCAAGACTCGTCCACCGTGGCAGTTGGGCTGGTGGCGGCCGGGTTCGTACAGTGGTCCCGCCCTCTGATCGACCGGATCTGCTGAAGTCGGGTGCGAACCGGCCGAAGGAGTCGTACGAGGGTTGTTCGATGGTCCTGTCGGCATGGTCAGTTTGGGGGGATGTCCCGGTGTCGATCACCGACGACGCACGGCCGGATCCACGTCCCTCATCTCAGCCGACCGGGGGACCCCAGAGCGGTGGTTCGCCCCGCGGCGGCGGTGGCGGCGCGCCGAGCAGCGGCGCCTATGACAAGGCGCCCCCGCAGGACGTCGCGGCCGAGCAGGGCGTGCTGGGCGGCATGCTGCTCTCCAAGGACGCGATCGCCGACGTGGTGGAGATCCTCAAGACCCACGACTTCTACCGGCCGATCCACGGCACCATCTTCGACGTCATCCTCGACCTCTACGGGCGGGGTGAGCCGGCCGACGCGCTGACCGTGGCGGCGGCCCTGGCCGACAGCGGCGACCTGCAGCGGATCGGCGGCGTGCCCTATCTGCACACGCTGATCGAGAGCGTGCCGACCGCCGCCAACGCGTCCTACTACGCGCGCATCGTCGCCGACCGGGCGATCCTGCGCCGCCTGGTCGAGGCCGGCACCAAGATCGTGCAGTTGGGCTACAACGCGAACGGCAACGCCGGTGGTGATGTCGACGACATCGTCGACCGGGCCCAGCAGACCATCTACGAGATCACCGAGAAACGGGTCAGCGAGGATTTCGCCGCGCTCGGCGACATGCTGCAGCCGACGCTCGACGAGATCGAGGCGGTGGGCGCCTCCGGCGGCGTGATGCAGGGCGTCCCGACCGGTTTCCAAGACCTCGACCGCCTGCTCAACGGCCTGCACCCGGGCCAGCTGATCATCGTGGCCGGGCGACCCGGTCTCGGCAAGTCGACCGCGAGCATGGACTTCGCGCGCAACGCGGCGATCCGGCACGGCTGCGCCAGCGCCATCTTCTCGCTGGAAATGAGCAAGATCGAGATGGTGATGCGGCTGCTCTCCGCCGAGGCGCGGGTGCCGCTGCACACCCTCCGGTCCGGCCAGCTCTCCGACGACGACTGGACCAAGCTGGCCCGCCGGATGGGCGAGATCAGCGAGGCGCCGATCTTCGTCGACGACACGCCCAACATGAACCTCATGGAGATCCGCGCCAAGGCCCGCCGGCTCAAGCAGCGGCACAACCTGAAGATGCTGGTCATCGACTATCTCCAGCTGATGTCCTCGCCGAAGAAGACGGAGAGCCGTCAGCAGGAGGTCTCCGAGCTGTCCCGTGGCCTCAAGCTGCTGGCCAAGGAGATCGAGTGCCCGGTGATCGGCGTCAGCCAGCTGAACCGTGGTCCCGAGCAGCGCACCGACAAGCGCCCGCAGCTGTCCGACCTGCGTGAGTCCGGCTCCATCGAGCAGGACGCCGACGTGGTGATCCTGCTGCACCGCGACGACTACTACGACAAGGAGTCGCCGCGCGCCGGCGAGGCCGACTTCATCGTGGCCAAGCACCGTAACGGCCCGACCGACACGATCACGGTGGCGGCGCAGCTGCACCTGTCCCGCTTCGTCGACATGGCCATCTAGTGGCCCGTTGTGCCTCCGGCGGCGACGAAGGGGCCGTGGGCAGGCGCGCGGTCGCTGCCGCCCCACGCCACCCCCTTTGGGGTACGACGTGAGCACCTGTCCGTGGTCATCGGCACCGTCCGCCGACTCGTACTCTGCCGCGGTCGCGTGCCGGCTGTCGTAGGTCTACCGAGCTTGCTTGTCTCCGCAACGCTCTGATCCCGCATGCGGCGTTGAGGTGCAGGGCGGCGGCAGGAGATGCGCCGACCGAAGTGTCGGCTGGTAGTCCTTTGTGGGGTGTGCCCGCTCCGAGCGGGCGTTTGTAGGGTGCTCCCGCTCGAAGCGGGCGTTCATCGCCAGAATCTCCGCGGATGCGGTGGCACGCCGGGTCGCGGCACTGGGCCGCGGCCCCCGACCGGCGTGCACCGGCATCGGTCGAAGCCGCTCGGTGGCGGCTCACCGCGGATCGGTCAGGCCGCCTCGTCCGGCACGCGATGGGTGGTCACCAGCTGCTCGACCTGGCGGTGCTTGCCGGCCGACGCGCTCTGCACCGTCTCGACGATCACCCGGGCCAGCGTCTCGACGTCCCACTCCCGGCAGGCCTGCTGGTCCAGGCGCAGACCGACGAGATCCCCGTCGGCGTTCACGGTGGCCTGCACGGCGCCGTCCGGCGACTGCGCGCTCACCTGCATGGTGGCCAGACTGCGCTGGAGTTCGTCCACTCCGGAGCGCATTTCCTCATACCGTCCGTAGACGTCTTCCAAGTCGTTTCGCAGGTCCTGGTTCGCCGTGCGATCAGCTGTTTCAGTCACGGTTCTTCCTCCGTTCGCCGCGACAGGGGGCGACGTGACAATACCCAAGATCCGCGACGTTGCGTATTCCAGCGACTTCGTAACGCGAACGAAAAGAGAGACCTATCGAAATAGTTCTCTTTAAAGTGACGGCCCGACTCCGTTTTGTGCTCACGCAGAGTGATCAATCCCACTGCGGCTTGTCTCCGCAGCTCCCACCCGACTCACGAAGTCGATCAGTACCCGCTGGTCGTGGCTTCACTCCCGGAGCCCCTGAAGCCCCGCTCCTCGAAGCCCATATGGTCGCTCTCGGTCAACGCGGCCAGCCGGATCAACCTCGGTAACGTCCCGCACCCGTCCCAATTCGCGGACGCCCAGGTATCACCGAGCGACCCGTCGATTGCGCGCTCCGCCCCGTCCATCACCATTTCGGCCGGTCCTCCCACTGCCGAACAGTCACCTACCCCAATCCAGCCGTCGCCCCATACGCAGCGATCAGCCAGCGGCCGCAAGGGCGGCTCAGCGGGGACGGCGTGAGGTAGGCGCGGGAGGCCAGCTCCGGCCATTGACCGCCCAGCGGCTGCCTGTCCCGGAACGCTTCATTGGTCGCCCGGCGTTACCAGAGATCGGAACGCGGGCAAGCCGCCGGAAACCGGAAACGAAGTCCAAAAGCGACAAAGAACCCGCAGGCCGGCTCGGGGCCGGAGCGAGCCGCAGGTCGCCAGCAAAGACTCATGCCGGCTGGCGAGATCCGGAATGCCGCTCAAGCACGCCTACCGGGCAGCAGGCCGCGTCTAGAAACAGCAGCCGGGCGTGGGCCACGGGTGGTGTGGGTCGAGCAGGGCGTCGGGCTGTGTTCACCGGCCATCCGCGCTGAGGGCCAGCGTGAGCGGCGGGTGGTGTGGGTGAGCAGCAGGCCGGCGTGGGCGGCGCGTGGTGTGGGTTGAGCTGCGGACCGGCGTAGGCGGCGGGTGTGGGTCGAGCAGCAGGCCGACATGGGCGGCGGGTGCGGGTCGAGCAGCAGGCCGGCGTGGGCGGCGGGTGTGGGTCGAGCAGCAGGCCGGCGTGGGCGGCGGGTGTGGGTCGGGCTGCGGGCCGGCGTGAGCGGCGGACGACGTGGGTCGGGCTGCGGGCCGGCGTGGGCAGCGGACGACGAGGCTCGAAGCGAACCGATCAGAGCAGGGGGGCGGCGCCGCGGCGAGCAGCGGACCCGCCGGAGCCGGAGGCCGCGCGGGGACGAGCCGCGGATCGATCAGAGCAGCGGACCGCCGGCAAATCAGCACACCATGCAAGGTGGCATCGGTCCGCCGGCGAAAGCGGCGGACCGACCCAAGTGCCGGACCGCCGGTCGAATCAGCGCCTTACCGGCCGAAACCGAAGACCCCGACCCGACCCGGCAGCCCGGTCAGCCAAGAAGAACTGTCAGTCGAACAGGTCGTGCAGGAAGCTGCGCCGCCGGTAGTGCCCGTGGTGCCCGTAGTGCGGCTGCCGGTAGTGCCCGTGGTGCCCGTAGTGCGGCACCGCCGGCGGGTAGTGGGCGGCCGGCGGGGCGTGGTGCACCGGAGTCCCGTAAGCCGGCGGCGGCGGGGGCGGCGGAACATATCCGTGGCCACCGTGCGGCGCGGGAGGCGGCGGCGGAGGGGTGTGGGCGGCCGGACCCGGTGCCGGCGCGGAACGGTTGTAAGTAGCCTCGGCGGCGAAGAGTTTCTCCAGCTCACCGCGGTCCAGGAAGATGCCGCGGCACTCGGTGCACTGGTCGATCGTGACGCCGCTGCGCTCGTAGACCCGCATTTCGCCGTGGCACTTGGGACAGGTCATCTGCATTTCATTGACGGTACAAGGCTGTGTCATGCCGTGGGGCGGAAGAAGCTGTGCGATTCCTGAGCACCAGCGCGGGTGCCCAGACCAGCAGCGCGGCCGGGTAGAGCAGGTAACCGAATCGGGTGGTCGGCATCAGCAGGATCGCCGCGAGCAGTCCCCAGCCGCAGAACAGCGCGGCGGTTCCGGCGTCGCGGGGCGGACGGCGCAGCAGCAGCCAGCCGATCACCAGCGCGGCCGCGCCGAGCAGGGCGGCGGCCAGGAGTCGGCCGCCGGGCAGGTGCTGGGCGACCAGGTATCCCGGGAACGGGGACTGCGCCGGACTGGTCACGAGTCCGTGCCCAAGCGGGAACCGGAGCACGTTCTCGACCAGCGCGTCGAAGTCGACCAGCAGCGGCGGGATCAGCGCCAGGATCGGCAGGCCGACCGCGAACGGGATCAGCCGCCGGCCGCGTCCGGCCACCACGGCCAGCACCACCAGCACCGCCACGACCGGGAGGGCGAACAGCTTGGCGGCGGCCGCGATCCCGACCGCCACGCCGGCCCAAGCGAACCGTCCGGTGGCGGCGAGGGCCAGGGCGAGCAGGCAGAGCGCGAGCACCGGGATGTCGTCGCCGCCGGTGGCCAGGGTGAGTGCGGTCACCGGCAGGACGGTGGCTGCCTGGATCGCGCGTACCGGGAAGGGGGTGAAGGGACGCAGGACCGCGACGGCCAAGCCGACCGCGAGCACCGCGGTGATCGCGAACCAGACCCGCGCGTCAGTCCACCAATGATCACCGGCGAGCGCCCGCGGCAGCCCGAAGATCGCCATTCCGGGCTGGTAGGGGCGATAGCCGAGCAGCCGTTCGTCGATCGGCAGGGCGGCGATGTCGGCCCGGCTCAGATAGGGCGTGCCGTGCTCGACCAGCGATTTCCCCATCGCCTCGACGACCGGCACCTCTTCCTGCGCCCGGTCGGTGCGTCCGCCGGCCCGCTGGACCGCCTCGACGACCAGCGGCAGCAGCGCCACCGCCGCCCACGTCAGCCACGCCAGCCAGACCCGAAACCGATCACCCGCAAGAGCAAAAACCGAAAAATCCGATTTGGGTACGAGGTGAGCGCCGTCGCCCGACAAGTCACCGCGCCCCGAGGTAGCTGGCAACGGCGTGGGCGGCGCGCTGGCGGACTTGAGTGACGAGGTCTCCGAGCCATCCACTTCCGAGGTGTGCGTCGAGGTGGCGGCGGTACGCGATGCCACCGGCGAAGCGGTGGACGCGCCGGAAGGCGAGGCGGTGGACGCACCGGAAGGCGAGGCGGTGGACGCGCCGGAAGGCGAAGCGGTGGACGCACCGGAAGGCGAAGCGTCCGACACGGCAGCGCCCGCCCGTTCCGCTCGGCGGGAGAGCGTCAGCTGCGCGACCACCAGCACCGCGGCGACCGCATAGCCGCACGCCGCGATCAAGCCCCACGCCCGATGCGGCAGCAACGTCGACGTCAGCCCGGTGACCAGCGCGAACAACGCCGACACCAGATACAACCCGAGGTCGGCCGCGAGTCCACCGGCCGCCCGGTCGATGCGCCCGAGCAAGCCGCCGGCGGTCTTCGTCACGCCGGCAAGTGTGGCAGAGGAGATCTCCCCGGTCCGGACGACCGGCGGACCGGCATCCGCACCACCGACCCGGCGTCGTGCAACGCCGCCGCCAGCGCACCCGGCCGCCCGGCCGATCCACGCTGCAGCGTGCCGAGGAACCGCGCCGCCGACAGCGGCCGCGCGAACAGGTGCCCCTGCCCGGCCAGACAGCCCAGCTCCCACAGTGCCCGACGCTGCGGCTCGCTCTCCACGCCCTCGGCCACCACCGTCAGATGCAGGTTGCGGGCGAGGTCCACGGTCGTCCGGATCACCGCGGCCGCCTCCGCCGAGGTCTCCACCGCGGCGACGAACTCCGAATCGATCTTGAGTTGGTGCACCGGGATGCGGGAGAGCACCGACAGCGAGGAGACCCCGGTGCCGAAGTCGTCGACGGCCAGTCGCACCCCGGCGTTGCGCAGCTCGGCCAGCACCCGGGCGACCACGTCGAGCTGGCTGATGGTGAGCGTCTCGGCCAGCTCCAGGACCAGCCGGTCGGCCGGCACGTCGTGCCGCTCCAGCCGGCCGAGCACAGCGGCCGGGAAGTCCGGGTCGAGCAGGCTGCGCGGCGACACGTTGACCGCCACCGGCAGGTCGAACCCGGCCTCCCGCCAGGTCCGCATGGCCTCCAGCGACTGGTCCAGGACCGCGTCGGCGAAGGCCGGCAGCTGGCCGGAGCGCTCCACCGTCTCGAGGAATCGGAGCGGGTCGAGGTTGCCCTGGCCGGGGTGGTGCCACCGGGCCAGTGCCTCGGCCGAGATCACCTCGCCGCTGCCCAGGTCGACGATCGGCTGGAAGTCGACGGTGAACTCCTGCTTGTCGACCGCGCGGCGCAGCTCGCCGGTCAGCATCAGCCGCTCGACATCCGCGGTGTCCCGGGCGTGGGTGTAGCTCATGGTCGGCTCGCCGGCGCGTTTCGCCTGGTACATGGCGATGTCGGCGCGGCGCATCAACTCCTCGGCGCTGCCCGTGCCGGCCGCCAGCGCGATCCCGCCGGCCGCCTCCACGGTGATCACCATGCCTTCGACCTCGATGCCCGGCTCCAGCGCGGCGAGCATCGTGCCGGCCCGGTGGTTGGCCAGCGCGGGCGTGGGCAGACCGGTGAGCAGCACGGCGAACTCGTCCCCGCCGAGCCGGGCCACCAGGTCGCCGGGCGCGGCGGCCTCGCTGAGCCGGCGGGCCACCTCGCGGAGCACGTCGTCACCGGCGGCGTGGCCGAGGGTGTCGTTGACCTCCTTGAAGTGGTTCAAGTCGATGATCATCAGGGCGACCAGGCCGTCCGGCGCCACGTCGTGGCACAGCTGCTCGGCGCGCTCGTAGAACTGGCGGCGGTTGGCCAGCCCGGTGAGCGGGTCGTGGGCCGCGGCGTAGGCGTTCTCCGCGGCGATCCGGGCCAGCTCGGCGTACGCCTGCGCGTTCCGGATCGCGGTGCACACCGCCGAGGCGAAGGTGCGCAGCTTGTACTCCTCCACCTCGGTGAGCCGGACCGCGCCTCCGAAGCGCAGCCGGAGCACCCCGACCCGGACGCCGCCGTCGTGCGCGATCAGGTCCACGCTGGTGTCGCCGGTGCGAGCCGGCGCCACCGACAGCGGGCCGTCGGCGAGGACCCGCTCCTCGGTGGCGAGCACGGTGCGGCCGGGTCCGGCCGCGGTCAGGTCGATGGCCGCCTCGGCGGCGCGGAAGATCTGCGCGGCCCGGGTGGCCGCGGAGTGCAGCACCTGGGTGAGGTCGACGGCGTTCAGCTCGTCGGTGGCCTTCGCCAGGCGCTGCCACGCCTCGCGCTCCTCGCGGGTCCGGGAACTGCGGGACTGCCACAGCTGCATGCAAGCAACAACGAGCGGGACGACCAGGAGAAGCAGCACGTTCGCGTGGGAGGTGAGCACCCAGAGGGCGAGCAGGCAGGCGCCGAGCTCGCCGAGGAAGCCGATGATCTTGCCGATCCAGCTGCGCCGGGCGACGCGCAGGATGCTGGTCCGGTTGTCGGTCGCCAGCACCGGGAGGAAGACCAACTGGTCGACCAGGGTGAAGACGACCAGGCCAGTGAGGACGGCGAGCACCGGGACCTGCGGGGTGGAGAGGTCGGGACGGACCCCGAACGCCGCGAAGACGGCGCCCGCCGCACTGACCGTCAGCGCCTCCTTGGCCGTCGCGAAGACGGTCTTGCGGAGGCCGGGCCGGTCCCAGATCTTGAGGACCAGGACGCTGACCGTGGCGCAGAGCACCACCCAGGGCGCCGGAATCAGCATCAGGCCGACCAGGGCCGGGATCTCGTCCCAGGCGAGGCCCTCGCGGCCGGATCGCACCCGGACCGAGACCCGGAGCCGGTACGCCGCGATCACCGTGCCGCCGAGCAGGGCCAGCAAGCCGAGCGGCGGGACCGGGCCGGGATGCAGATAGGCCTGGTGGGCCCAGGCGGCGGAGGCGCCGAGGCCCAGAACGACGACGAGACCGATGAGCAGCCGGAGCCGCCGATCGGTCGCGTCGTCGTTGATGCCGGTGTCAGGCATGGTGTCCTTGTCGCCGAACGCAACTGAGCTGTCGCTCAGGGTTCAAGGCTATTCATCTGCGCCGTTTTGCGCATCACTGTCTTTTTCAGATCCAGTCGCCGCCGCGCATGGCGTTCTCCTCATCCTCATTGGTGCGGAAATCCGCTCAGTGGTGGCCGGGTCTTCAACGAGCCGGCGGGGTGTCCGTCGCGACGAGATCGACGCTAGGCTGCGATCTTTCCGATTTCCAGTAGATCGTGTCGTTATGCGCATAATGCGGGAACGATTCCAGGGATCGTTACTGACGGTTTCCCAATGGCGACGGAAAGCGATGAAAAACCGTTCCGATTTCTATTTTCAATACCCCGGGCAGGGTCCCTGAGCAGTAACTGGAGACGGTACGGAGCCGGTATGGACAAAGTGTGAAGCCAGCTCGGCGGCGATGCGAACGCGGTTTCCGGCATCGCTCTATAAGCTCCCGGTATGCCCCAGGAAACACATCTCACCCATGTCGACGAGACCGGCGCCGCCCGGATGGTCGACGTGTCCGCCAAGGCGGTGAGCGACCGCCGGGCCGTCGCGGCTGGTCAGGTGCACACCACCAGCCGGGTGATCGAGCTGTTGCGGGGCGGCGACCTGCCCAAGGGCGACGCCCTCGCGGTGGCCCGGCTGGCCGGGATCATGGGCGCCAAACGCACCCCGGATCTGGTGCCGCTGTGTCACCCGATCGGGCTGCACGGGGTCACCGTGGAGCTGGAGCTCGGCGCGGACGTGGTGGAGATCACCGCGGTGACCAAGACCGCGGACCGGA
Source organism: Actinoplanes octamycinicus (assembly GCF_014205225.1). Taxonomy (NCBI): domain Bacteria; kingdom Bacillati; phylum Actinomycetota; class Actinomycetes; order Micromonosporales; family Micromonosporaceae; genus Actinoplanes; species Actinoplanes octamycinicus. The sequence continues at coordinate 1,703,535 of NZ_JACHNB010000001.1, read as the reverse complement.
CCGGCGTCGAGATGGAGGCGCTCACCGCGGTGGCCACCGCCGGCCTCGCGATGATCGACATGATCAAGGCGGTGGATCCGGCCGCCAGCCTGGACGCGGTCCGGGTGATCCGCAAGGAGGGCGGCAAGACCGGACTCTGGGTACGCCCGGAGGACCGGCCGTGACGATCCGCGCCCGGGTGATCGTCGCGTCGAACCGCGCGGCCGCCGGCGTCTACGCCGACACCAGCGGCCCCCGCCTGGTCGCCGGCCTGCGCGAGCTGGGGTGCGAGGTGACCGATCCGGTCGTGGTGCCGGACGGCGATCCGGTCGCCGAGGCGCTCCGGGCGGCCGTCCAGGACGGCGTCGACGTGGTCCTGACCAGCGGCGGCACCGGCGTCACCCCGACCGATCGGACCCCCGAGGCGACCCGCCCGCTGCTCGACTTCGAGATCCCCGGCATCGCCGAGGCGATCCGCGCGCACAGCCGGGACCGGGTGCCGGCCGCCGCCCTCTCCCGCGGCCTGGCCGGCGTCGCCGGCCGCACCCTGATCGTCAACCTGCCCGGCTCGACCGGCGGCGCCAAGGACGGTCTCGCGGTCCTCGGTCCCCTGCTCCAGCACACCGTCGACCAGATCCGGGGCGGCGACCACTAGGGCCGCGCACCCACGTGATCCACCGGCGCCGGCCCGCGGACTACGCTCGACCGGTGAGCGCTGACGTGAATCCCCCGGTCGGCTGGGACCAGGCTCGGGAGCTGGCCTATCAGGCCGGTCTCGCCGCCTCGGCCGGCGCCGAGCGGATCCCCTTGGCAGCCGGTGACGGCCGCACCCTGGCCGAGCCGTTGCGTGCCCTCACCGCCCTGCCCGCCTTCCCGACCTCCAGCATCGACGGCTGGGCGGTGCGCGGCGCCGGCCCGTGGCGGCCGGTCGGGCGGGTGCTGGCCGGTGGCACGCCGCCGCCGCTGACCGGCGACGGCACCTGCGTCGAGATCGCCACCGGCGCCATGGTGCCCGAGGGCGCCGCCGCCCTGATCCGCGTCGAGGAGTCCGCCACCGGCGCGGACGGCCTGGTCACCGGCACTCCGCGGCCCGCTCCGGAGTGGCGCCTGCCCGGCGAGGAGGCCGCCGCGGGCGAGGAGCTGTTGCCGGCCGGCACCCCGGTCGACCCGGCGGTCATCGGCGTCGCGGCCACCTGTGGATACGAGACGCTGACCGTGCGCCCCGAGCCGCGCGCCGCCCTCCTGGTCTTCGGCGACGAGCTGCTCACCGCCGGCCCGCCCGGCGCCGGCCGGGTCCGCGACTCGCTCGGCCCGCAGGTCCCCGGCTGGCTGCGCCGCTGCGGCGCCACGGTGACCTCGGTCGACGGCCCGGTCCAGGACACCCTGGCGGCGCATCTGGCCGCGATCCGGGCCGCCCTGGAGACCGCCGACGTGGTCTGCACCACCGGCGGCACCATGCACGGCCCGGTCGACCATTTGCACCCGTCGCTCGCCGAGCTCGGCGCGGACTATGTGGTCAACACCGTCGGCGTGCGCCCCGGCTTCCCGATGCTGCTCGCCCGGGTCCCCGGGCCGGACGGCCGCGCGCGCTTCCTGGCCGGCCTCCCGGGCAACCCGCAGTCCGCGGTGATCGCCCTGGTCAGCCTGGTCGCGCCGCTGCTCGACGGGCTGTCCGGCCGGCCGTTCCGGGCCGAGCTGCCGCAGGTCGAGGCGGCCATCCCGGTCGCCGGCCGCGGCCGCGACACCCACCTGGCGCTGGCCGCCCTCGACCCGACCGGCCGGGTCGCCACCCCGGTCGGGCACGTCGGCTCGGCGATGCTGCGCGGTCTCGCCAACGCCCACGGTTTCGTCGTGGTCCGGCCCGGCGTCAAGGTGGCCGCCGGTGACCCGGTCCCGTTCCTGCCCCTTCCGCTGCTGCCCGGGGAGCGCGCATGACCGTCACCCTCGCCGAGGTCCTGGACGCCCCGCTGGACCTGGCCGCCCACGAGGCCGCGGTGGCCGACCGCCGGGCCGGTGCGGTGGTCTCCTTCCAGGGTGTGGTCCGCGACCACGACCACGGGCGTGACGTCACCCTGCTGGAATACGAGGGTCACCCGACCGCCGCCGCGATCCTCCGCGAGGTGGCCGAGGAGATCGCCGCCGACCCGGCGGTCTACGCGGTCGCCGTCTCGCACCGGATCGGCACCCTGCAGATCGGTGACGTGGCGCTGGTCGCCTCGGTCAGCACCGCCCACCGGGCCGCCGCCTTCGAGGCCTGCGCCCGGCTGGTCGACGAGGTGAAGGCCCGCCTGCCGATCTGGAAACGTCAGGTCTTCCTGGACGGTCAGGAGGAGTGGGTCAACTGCCCGTGACCCGGCCGCCCCGGGGGACCGGGATGGCGGCGCGCCGGCGTGGCGCGGCCGGTGCCGGGACCGGCGCGGTCCGCCAGGGCAGGGCGCCGGTCAGCACGATCAGCGCGAAGGCCGGCACGTTCCAGCCGAGCAGGACCGGGACCGGCGCGACCAGCAGGGCGTACCCGGCGACGGTCAGAGCGCGCCGGCGGCGCCGGGTGCTGTCGGCGAGGACCAGCAGCGCGGGCAGCAGCCAGATCAGCTCGGCCGGCGGGCTCATCGGGCCGAAGGCCGCCGCGGCCAGCCCGATCAGGGTGAACGCGGCCACCTCGTCGCCCGCGGCGAGCGCCGACCGGGCCCGGATCAGGCCGACCGCCAGCAGCAGCGCCCCGAGCGACAGCCAGACCAGGACCGGCGGCGCCGGGCAGCTGTCCAGCCGGGCCAGCACGCCGGCCAGGGCCTGGTTGCCGGGGTCGGTCAGCGGCTCGGTGCGGTTCAGCTTCCACAGCGTGCCGCCGAACCAGGCCAGCGTCTCCCGCGGGGCGAACAGCAGCCCGGCCAGGGTCACGGTGACCGCCGTGGTCAGCGCGGTCAGCGCGGCCCGCCGCTGACCCAGCACCAGCAGGCCGGCCAGGAAGAAGAGCGGGGTCACCGCGAACGCCGCGGCCAGCCCGCTGCCGATCCCGGCCCAGCTCCCGTCCGCCCAACCCCGCCGCACCCGGTCGGTCAGCGGCCGCGACTGATCGGCCGGCCACCACGGCGCGCGCCGGGCCCGGCCGGCCCGCAGCCACCGCAGCGCCACCAGGTCGGCCACCACCAGGCCGAACAGCAGCAGCTCCGGGCGTCCCTCGCCGAGCGCGGCCCGGACCGGCTCGGTGAGCAGGGCGAGCGCGGCGACGCCGAGGACCAGCGGGGTGCGGCGGCGACCGTGCCGGCGGGCGATCGGGCCGGCCAGCACCACCGCGGCCAGCAGCAGCGCCGCGACGCCGGCCAGGGCGAGGAGCCAGCCGGCCGCCTTCAGCGGCAACAGGGCGAGCGGCGCGAGGAGGATGGCGAGTGCGGGCGGCAGTGCGGCGCCGGCCCGGCTCACCGGTTCCCGGTACGCGTAGAGCTCGGCCCCGCCCAGCCAGTCGCGCACCGCGGCGTGGGTGACGGCGAGGGCGCTCAGGCCGTACCGGGAAAGGAAGAGCGCGACCAGCGCAAGGGTGACCAACCCGCCCACCGCCACCAGGACGGACCTGATCGGCGCGGCGCGAAGCGCGCGTTTCTGACTGACCGGCATGCCGCGACCCCTGTCTCGTCCTCCGGGCGCGGCACGGCCCGCCACCGCGCGGGTCACGTGGTGGCGGGTTTGTAGCCGGGCGGAAGCGAGCGGTGAAGGCGCAGACCGTCCGCGTGCGGCCCCTCGTTCGCTTTAACGCAGAGGTCGCCGCAAGGTTGTTATCCGGTCATTTAGGACATTACGCCCGCGCGCAACCGGTGCGTCTCGTCAGCCGGGCAGCTTCCGGGCAGCGGCGGCGGAGAGCGCGGCGATCTTCGCCTCCCGCTTCGCGGTCCGGGCGGCGCGCCGCACCGACCGCTGCGACCGGTCCACCACGCGGCTGACCGAGCGCTGACCGCGGTCGACCGCGTGCACGGTGCGGTAGCGCAGGCCCGGCTCGCCCTCGGTGTCGACCGCGGCGAGCAGCAGGCCGCCGAGCAGACCGAGATTTTTCAGGAAGTGGATCTGCTGATCGGGCCGGCGGTCCCGGGGCACGGCCCAGAACGGATGGCCGGCGACCGTGGTCGGCACCAGCCCGGCGGCCAGCACCGCGGCGGCCGGCCGGGTGAACCGGCCGGTGGCCAGGGCCAGACCGGCCACCACGTCGCTGGCGGCCTTGGCCCGGACCAGCGTCCGCGGGTCGGTGGGCAGCCGTGGATCGGCCTTTTCCAGCAGCGGGGTGAGCCGGTCGGTGACCCGGCGGGCGGCCTGGACGCGGGCCTCACCGGGATTGATCAGCACGCGGACCCCGCTGATCACGAAGATCGAGGCGAGCATGGCTCGGGCGGCGGTGCGGACGGGCTTCATGAGATCCCTTATACCCGTCCGAGGAAGATCACACCGGCTGCGTTCTGAGGTAGCGACCGAAGTGCGGGACGGTGAACGCCACCGTGCCCCGCTCGCCGGAGTAGATGAGTCCTTTTTTGATCAGCGCGTCCCGGGCCGGGGAGAGGCTGGCCGGCTTGCGGCCGAGCGCCACGGCGATGTCCGAGGTCGGCACCGCGGCGTCCATGTCGTTGCCCGGATCGTTGGAGAGCGCGGCCATCGCCCGCATGTACTCCCGCTCGGCCGGGGTGGCCCGCTCGAAGCGGGAGCCGAAGAAGCCGACCGCCAGCTCGCTCTCCGCCTCCGGCGCGGCGACCCGGACGTCGTCCGCGGTGATCGGCGACTGCGGCGCGTGGTCCCAGGTGGCCTTGCCGTACGCCTGCACGAAGTACGGATACCCGCCGGACTTCTCGTAGAGCAGGTCCAGCGCCTCCTGCTCGTAGTCCACGTCCTCGCGCTCGGCCGGCACCGCGAGCGCGTAGTCGGCCGCGTCCCGATCCAGCCGGTCGATCCGCTGGTAGCGGAACAGCCGCTCGGAGTACGACTTGGCGGCGGACAGCACCGCGGGCAGGTGCGGCAGCCCGGCGCCGACCACGATCAGCGGCGCGCCGAGCTGGGACAGCTCGTGGCAGGCCGCGCAGAGCGCCGACACGTCGGTCGCGCTCAGGTCCTGCATCTCGTCGATGAACAGGGCGATCCCGGTGCCCACGTCGGTGGCCAGCGACGCCGCGTCGGTGAAGAGCTCGACCAGGTCGATCTCGATGTCGCCGGAGTCGGCCCGGCCGCGCGCCGGCGGCACGTCGATGCCCGGCGCCCAGCGGTCCCGGATCTTGCCGTTCGCGTCGTTGGCCCGCAGCGCGAACGCCTTGAGCACGCCGAGCACCTCGTCCACCCGCTCCGGGTCGCGGTGGTGCGGGGCCAGCTCGCGGATCGCCATGTGCAGTGCGCCGGAGACCGGGCGGCGCAGCGACTGGTCGGGCCGCGCCTCGATCTTGCCGGTGCCCCACAGCCGGCCGATCGCGGCCGAGCGCAGCGTGTTGAGCAGCACCGTCTTGCCGACCCCGCGCAGGCCGGTGAGGACCAGGCTGCGCTCCGGGCGGCCGCGGGCCACCCGCTCCAGGACGATGTCGAAGGCGTCCAGCTCACGGCCGCGTCCGGCCAGCTCGGGCGGGCGCTGACCGGCGCCGGGGGCATACGGGTTCCGCACCGGATCCATGACGTAGCACCGTATCGGGCCATCTAGGACGAACGCTAGAGTCCGCTCGATATGTCGCTCTAAAGCTGTCTAGCTCTGCCGCTAGAGTCCGCTAGAGCGACCTACTGAGCCGGGTACTCGCGGAGACAGAGCACGAAGTCGACGTCGTCGTACTCGGTGTCGTAGTAGTACCACTTGGTGTAACCGGGCACCTTGCCGCACTTGGCGACCGCGTCCTTTTCCCCGGTGGTCCGGCCGTCGATCCGCTTCAACACCTCGAAGGTGTTCGTCGTGCAGGTGACGATGCGCAGCTCCGGCTCGGTGTTGGTGCCCTCGTTGCGGACACACTGACCCTTGGCGGCGAACCGGGCGTCGGCGCTGGTCTGCGGGCGCGGCACGGTGACCGCCGCGGCGGTGGTCGCGCTGGCCGCCGGGGTGCCGCCGTCGTCCTTGCGACCCAGCAGGTACCACACCGTGGTGGCCAGGCCGCCGCCGAGCAGCACGCTGAGCACCGCGATCAGGGCGCCCATCGCGATGCCGCGGCGCCCGCCCCGCTCCGGCGCCGGTGGTGGTGGCGGCGGTGGCGGCGCGGACGGCTGCCAGGCCGGCTGCGCCGGGTACTGCTGGTGCGGGATCGGGGCGGCGTCCCAGGCCGGGTCGTGCAGGGCGCGGCTGTTCTCCCCCCACGGGTCGGAGGGCTCCGCGTACGGCTCCTCGGGGCGTCCGCCGGACCAGGGCGGGCCGGAGTGCGGGCCGTTGTGCGACATGCCTGTCACGGTAGCGTGCGCGGCCTGCGCCGACGGTGCCGGAATCGCCTGTGGACACATCACATCGGCCGGGGTTGTCCACAACCCGACCTGCGTTCGCCCGGCCGGGCCGTTACCTTGCCGGATCGTGTGGTTACCGCTTGTGATCTTGATGGTGCCGGTGGTCTTCCCGGCCGGCCGGTGCTTCGCCGGCGCTCTCGCCGCGCTGCTGGCCGCCGCGCTCCTGGCGGCCCGGCTCGGGCCGGTCCCGCAGCTGCCGGTCCTGCTGTTCGGCGTCGAGATCGGCGTGCTGCTCGCCGTGATCGACCTGCGCACGCTGCGGCTGCCCGACCGGCTCGTCGGCGCCCTGGCGGCCGGTGCCGGGCTGCCGCTCGCCCTGCTCGCCCCGGCCCGGATCGGCCCGGCGCTGCTCGCCGCGCTGCTGGTCGGCGCCGGCTACCTGCTGATCGCGCTGCTGCCGGGCCGCGGGCTCGGGCTCGGCGACGTGAAGCTCGGCGCGGTGCTGGCGCTGCTGGTCGGCCTGGTCGCGGGCTGGCCGGCGGTGCTCGCCGCGCTGCTCGCGGCGCACCTGATCGGCGGCGGGGTGGCCGTGGTGCTGCTGGCCACCCGGCGCCGCCGGATCTTCCCGTTCGGGCCCGCGCTGCTGCTCGGGGCGCTGGCCGGACTGCTCACAGCAGCCTGAGCTGCCGGCCCCGCGGCCGCTCCGCCGTTACTTCGGCCGCCTCGTCACAGCAGCCTGAGCTGCCGATCCTTCGGCCGGGCCGGGGCTGCCTCGCCCAGCCGCTCGAACAGGCCGGAATCGATCACGTCGAGGAACGGCGTCGGCTGCTGCTCCCGCTCGCTGCCGTGCCGGGACCGCTTCGCCGCGTAGCTCACGTAGAGCCGGTCCTGCGCCCGGGTCAGACCGACGAAGAACAGCCGCCGCTCCTCGGCGATCTCCTCCTCGGACGGCGTCGACCCGGGCCAGCGCAGCGGCAGCAGCCCGTCCTCGCAGCCGACCAGGAAGACCACCGGGAACTCCAGGCCCTTCGCGGCGTGCAGGGTGAGCAGGTTGACCGCCTCGGCGCGCGGATCCAGCGCGTCCACCTCGGCGCCGGTCTCCAGCTGTTGCAGGAACTGCGGCAGGTCGTCGCCCACCCGCTGGGCCAGCGGGGTGAGCAGGTCGGCCGCCGACCAGATGTCCTCCGGGGTGAGCTGGCCGCCGTCCAGTGTCGGCGCCGCGTAGCGCTGAGCCAGCACCTGGGCGGACAGCTTCACCCGGGCGGCCAGCGAGCCGCCCAGCCCGCCGGCGTGCCGCAGCTCGCGGGCGATCACCTCGACGCCGGCCCGGTCCCGCAGCCGGTTGTGCGAGCGCTTCTGCACCGGCACGCCGGCCCGCAGCAGCGCGTCCAGGATCGGACCGGACTGCGAGTCGGTGCGGTAGAGCACCGCGATGTCGGAGAACGAGAGGGTGCCGGCGACGGCCGCGCGGGAATCCACCCGGCCCGAGTCCAGCGACCGGTGGGACAGGCCGCCGACCAGCTCGTCGATGGTCCGGACCACGAAGTCGGCCTCGTCCGCGACGCTGCGCGCCGGGTAGCGGCCGACCAGCGGCGCCTCCGGGTCCAGCCGGGCCGGGTCCAGCCGACGGCCGCGGACCAGCGACGACGGGGCGATGGCCTGCACCGCGGCGGCCAGGATCGGCGCCGAGGACCGGTAGTTGCGGGTCAGCCGGACCAGCCGGGCGTCCACGAAGTCCTGGTTGAAGCGGAGGAAGTAGCGCACGTCCGCGCCGCGGAACGAGTAGATCGCCTGGTCCGGGTCGCCGATCGCGCACAGGTTGCCGTCCGCCGGGGAGAGCAGGCGGAGCAACTCATATTGCAGCTCGTCGACGTCCTGGTACTCGTCGACGAAGATCCACTGCCAGCGCTTCCGGTACCGCTCGACCAGCGCGGCGTCCTCGCGCAGCAGCGTCACCGGGACGCTGATCAGGTCGTCCAGATCGACCAGGTCCTGCTGGCGCAACAATTTCCGGTACGCCGTGTCGTCCTCGCCGGCCTGCTCGCGGGCCGCTTTCTGCTCCGGCTCCTCGGCGATCCGCCAGCCGGCGCCCAAGCCGGCCGCCTTGGCGTTCTCCTTCAGGATGGTCAGGCCCAGCGCGTGGAAGGTGCCCACGGTGATGTCCTCGGCCACGTCGCCGAGCAGGCTCTCCAGCCGCTCGCGCAGCTCGGCCGCGGCCCGCCGGGTGAAGGTGATCGCCAGGCAGCGCTCCGGGAAGACGCCCAGCTCGGCGCAGAGATAGGCGATCCGGTGGGTCAGCGTGCGGGTCTTGCCGGTGCCCGGGCCGGCCACGATCAGCAGCGGCCCGCCCGGCGCGGACGCGGCCACCCGCTGCATCGCGTCGAGCCGGTCCAGCAGGCCGGTGCCGACCTCCTCCATGCCGGCCAGCATCGGCTCGAACGGCTCGTGCGGGCTGGGCGGCGGGGCGATCGGCGGCGGGGCCGGCTTCTCCTTCGCCGGTTTGGCCTTCGGCTTCGGCTTCTCCTCCTTGACCGCCGGCTTCGACTTCTCCATCGGGAGCATGTCGAAAAGGGTCTCCACCTGCGGCGCGCTGGTGCGGTTGCGCAACTCGCCCGGCTCGAAGAGGGTGATCACGCCGTACTCGCCGTCGTAGCCCGGGACCCGCCGCACGTCGCCGCGCCGCAGCCGGGTGATCGCCTCGCGCAGCTCGTCGCCGCCGGCCCTGCCGATCTCGTCGACCGGGACCTTGCGGAGGATGTCCAGCTCCGCGCCGAGCGTGGCGACCAGGTGGTTGAGCTGCGACTCGACGGTCTTCGACTTGGGGCCGACACCGTGGATCTCGCCGAGGATCTCGTGCAGCTGGATCAGGTGCTCGACGTGCGTGTCCTTGGTGAAGTCGGCCGGGCGGTCGGCCAGGTCCTCGACCCGGCTGAGCACGCCGACGGTCAGTGGGCGACCGCACTCCGGGCAGCGGCCGCCGGCCTCCCGGGTGCGCTCCGGCTCCCAGTTCACGCCGCAGGCGCGGTGGCCGTCGGCGTGGTACTTGCCCTCCTCCGGGAAGAACTCCAGGGTGCCGGCCAGGCCGACGCCGTCGCGCACCGCGAAGTAGTCCGGGGTGCCGGTGAACAGGGTGGCCTCGCGGGCCAGGGCACCGGGCGAGTGCGCGTCCGAGTTCGAGACCAGGCGGTAGCGGTCCAGGCTGGAAACCCGCCAGTTCATCGCCGGGTCGGAGGAGAGGCCGGTCTCCACCGCGGTGATGTGGTCGGCCAGGTCGGCGTAGCAGTCGGCGATCGCGTCGAAGCCGGACTTGGAGCCGAGCGCGGAGAACCACGGCGTCCAGATGTGCGCCGGGATCAGATAGCCGCCGGCCTCCAGGGTGATCTCCAGCAGGTCGCGGGAGTCCAGGCCGAGGATCGGACGGCCGTCGGCGGTCAGGTTGCCGATCCGGCCCAGTGCGGTGTTGATCCGCGCGGCCGACTCGAAGTCCGGCGCGTACAGCAAATGGTGCACCTTGCGGGTGCGGTCGTCCCGCTTGTAGATCGTGGAGATCTCCACGCTGAGCATGAACCGGGCCGGCGCGGTGCCCTTGAGCGAGCCGGGCAGGCGCTGGGTGACCGGCTGCTCGTCGTTCAGCCGGTAGAGGCCGGGCTCGGCCGGATCGAGGCTCTCCCGGAGGTGCTCGAACCACGCCGGGTGGGTGAAGTCACCGGTGCCCAGCAGGGCGATGCCCTTGCGCCGTGCCCACCAGGCCAGGTTGGGCAGGGTCAGATCGCGACTGCAGGCCCGCGAGTATCGCGAGTGAATGTGTAGGTCCGCGACGTATGTGTCCGGGCTGACCTCCACGTCTCGCATCCTGTCACGGCCGTCGGTTCCGGCAAGAATCGCCACGCTCAAACACACTTACCGATCTTGATGAGTTACGCCACGCGGAGTTCGACCACCGTGACCTGCGGCGGCGCGCCCACGCGGACCGGTGGGCCCCAGAAACCCGCGCCGTTGGTCACGTAAACCGGCACGCCGTCCACCCGTCCGAAGCCGGAGACTACCGGTTGCTGCACCTTCACGAGGAAGTTGAACGGCGCCATCTGGCCGCCGTGGGTGTGCCCGGAGACCTGGAGATCCACGCCGTAGGGCGCGGCCTGTTTCGCGGCCAGCGGCTGATGCGCCATCAGCACGACCGGCCGGCCGGTGTCCCGGTCACCGAGCGCCTTGCCGAAATCGGCCGGATCACCGTGCTCCTCCCCACCCAGGTCGTTGACCCCGGCCAGGTCAAGCCCGTCGATCTCGACCCGCTCGTTGCGCAGCGGGCGCATGCCCAGCTCGGCCACCTCGTCGATCCACTCCTGATAGCCGGAGTAGTACTCGTGGTTGCCGGTCACGAAGTAGGCGCCGTGCCGCGACTCGATCCCGCGCAGCGGCTCGGCGAGCCGTCCCAGTTCCGCGACACTGCCGTCGACGAGATCGCCGACGACGCACACCAGGTCCGCGTTCACCGAATTGATCACCCGCGTGATGCGCTCCGTGTGACCGATTCCGGTCAGTGGCCCGAGGTGAATGTCGGACACCACGGCCAGCCTCGTCCCCTCCATGGACCGGGGCAGCTGGGCAATCGGAATCCGCACCCGGTCGATCCGAGGCGCCCCGGTAGCCGTCCGAATCCCATAGCCGGTCACACTCGCCGCCGTCAGCCCCGCAAAGATCGCCGCCCCCCGAGCCAGCACCAGCCGCCGATCCATCCCGCCGCCGTCTTGACCCCCGGCCGTGCCGGCCTCACCCGACGACCCCGTCCCGCCATCAGAGCCATCCGCTCCACCCGCGTCCGGGCTTCCCTCGCGCGCGCCTTGAGCTCTCGCGCCTCCCGCGCCCGTGGTGTCTTCCGTGCCCGCGGCGCTTGCCGGCCCTGCGGCGCTTGCCGGCCCTGCGGCGCTTGCCGGCCCTGCGGCGCTTGCCGGCCCTGCGGCGCTTGCCGGCCCTGCGGCGCTTGCCGGCCCTGCGGCGCTTGCCGGCCCTGCGGCGCTTGCCGGCCCTGCGGCGCTTGCCGGCCCTGCGGCGCTTGCCGGCCCTGCGGCGCTTGCCGGCCCTGCGGCGCTTCCCGGCCCTGCGGCGCTTCCCGGGCCCGGTGTGCTCGTCTCGGTCACTGGGCGGATCTCGGCGAGCGGGCCCGCGTTGGCGGCCGCGCTCGCCAGAGTCGGCGTCTTCTCGGCCGGCGCCTCGTCGCTCGTCGCGGCCGGTGCGCCCGCGGCAGAACGGGCCCCGGCATCCGCCGGTTCGCGTCGGGCCGGCTTCGCTTCCGACCCCTTCTCGGTACGCCCGCGGCGCACCCACGTCAGCCGCACGATCAGCCGCGGGATCTCCAGCACCAGCAGCGTGACGAGCAGGTAGAACATCAGGGCGATCCACAGGTAGCCCGGCCAGGCCAGCCACTTCACGTGCCCGGACCGCACCCCGATCAGCGTCGCCGGCACCAGCAGGATGAGGACGGCGGTGATCACCGTGCCCACCCGGCGTGCCCGGCCCGGCCGCAGCGGGTCTTGCACCAGGCGCTTGTACAGGTAGAGGTGGATCAGAACGATGACCAGCAGGATCACCGCGAAGAACGCTGCCACCCGGACTCCTCCCCAAGCGCGGCCTCCCCGCCGCACGCCAAGTCTCCCTGATCCACCCGAACCCTTCCGGCCGCGCCCCCACCCAACTCCGTCAACCGCCCAAGCCCAGCCCGTCGCACCTCACCGAGCCGAGCCCACCGCACGCCCCGCACACCCCTGTCCGCCGCACCGCCCAACCCCGTCGCACCCCACCGAGCCGAGCCCACCGCACACCCCGCACGCCGGTCCGCAGCGCAACCTGACCCGTCTCACCCCACCGCGCCAGCCGAACACCGCCCGTCTGCGTCGCCGACCGAGCCCGCCGCACGCCCCGCACCCCTGTCCGCGGCGCACAGCACAGCCTGACCCGTCTCGCGTCGAGCCCACCGCGTGCTCCGCACGCCGGTCCGCGGCGCAACCTGACCCGTCTCACCCCACCGTGCCAGCCGAACACCGCCCGTCTGCGTCGCCGACCAAGCCCACCGCACCCCCCGCACCCCTGTGCGCCGCACACCGCCCGACTCGCCTCACGCGATGCGGTGTGCCGGAGCACTGTCGGGCCGCCCAGCCCGGCTCGACAAACAACTCGCCGTCACGGACAGCGATCCGACCGCTCAGTCGCGCCCCTGCCAGGTGGTCAGGCAGATCTCGTTGCCTTCCGCATCCGCCAGGATCCAGAACGCCGGAGCCCGCCGATCGGAAACCAGCCGTCCCCCGGCCGCCAGGGCCGCCGCGATCCGCCCAGCCACCTCGTCGTGCGGAACACAGAGATCGAAATGGATCCGGTTGCGCTGCGGCCGTGGCTCGGTCATCCGCTGGAACCAGATCGCCGGCCCCTGCCCGGCCGGGTCGACGATCGGATCGGTCGGCCCGTCCGCCGACGGCTCGTGGGTGTAACCGAGCGCCGCTTTCCAGAACGGGCGGATCGCTGCGATGTCCAACGCGTCGATCGCCAGCTCCAGCATCTGCACCGCTCGCTGCCCGGCCTGGGACCCGGTCGAATGCCCGAGCTCGGCCAGCGCGGCCGAGATCTGGTGGGCCAGCTGGATGTCCCGGCTGGTCAGCGACGCGAGCCGGAGCGTCTGCAGGCTGAGCACCACCCGGTCGGCGCGCAGGTCGGCCCGCAGGTGCCCGTCGGCGTGCTCGCCGGCGGCCCGGATCGCGGCGGTGACGACCTCAGCCCCGGCGGCCAGCGAGGCGACCGGAACGGCACTCTGCAACGTGCCCAGCAGGAACCGCCACCCCCCGTCGAGAACCGCCGCGGACGCCTCCGCCCGACTCACCACCCGAACCACGCCGGCCTCCCTCGCTGACTCGCCGATGACTCCCCCGGAGCACCCCGAATCCTGCCGGAGGGGTACGACAAAACCGCGCCCTCCGAGACCGCTGGAGGTGGCGTGACGAACAACAGACCGGACGTCGACGCGGCCGCCGCCGAGACTCGTGGCGATGACGCCGGACGAGATCCGCCGACAGCTGGCCGACCGTCCAGCAGCGCCGACCAGCACGGTCCAGCCGTGCGGTGACGACCGGGTGGCGATCCGAAACCCACCAAGCCGCCGCCGAAGCCCGTGCGAAGAACAACAACGGCACCACCCGATGGCGTCCGTCAGCCGCCGCCCTCATGATCGATGACACTGGCCGCGGTCAGCGGCGGACCCGGAGGAGACCCGCCAGAGTTGTCGCGGTCTCCCGCGACCGGTTCTGAGCGGCCGGCCAGCCCTCTGCGCGACCGGTGTCAAGCGACCGGTGTCAAGCGACCGGTGTCAAGCGACCGGTGCCAAGCGACCGGTGGCAGGAAGTGCCGTGCGCGCTGGTCAGCCCCCGGCAAAGGGCGGCAGGACATCCACCGTCGCCCCCGCCGGCAGCACCGCCCGCCGGTCGTGACAGGTCAGCCCGTCCACCAGGAAGCTCGCCGCCTTCATCACCAGCCCGAGCCGCTCCCCATGCCGATCGGTGAGCACCCGCGCCAGCTCCTCCAGCGACCCCGCCGCGATCTCCTCGCTGGTCACCCCACCCGCCGCGGCCCGAGCCCCGGCGAAATAGCGAACGGTCAGCACAGTCGTCAGCCTCCGATGGCGGACATGGGCCGGGCCGGCTGCAGGAACGCCGGGTCGTCGATGCCGTGACCGGCCCGCTTGCCGGCCATGGCCACCCGCCAGGCCTCGGCGATCTCGGTGTCCGGCGCGCCGTCGCGCAACAGCTTGCGCAGGTCGCTCTCCTCCGTGGCGAAGAGGCAGTTGCGCACCTGGCCGTCGGCGGTCAGCCGGGTGCGGTCGCAGTCCCCGCAGAACGGCCGGGTCACGCTGCCGATCACGCCCACCCGGGCCGGCTCCCCGGCCGCGTCGACGTGCCCCGGGACCAGCCAGGTCTCGGCCGGCGCCGTTCCACGTGAAACCACGTCGGGCCGCAGATCGAAAGGCTTCAGCGCGGCCAGGATCTCGTCGGCGGTGACCATGGTGTGCCGGTCCCACTGGTGCTGGGCGTCCAGCGGCATCTGCTCGATGAACCGCAACTGGTAACCGTGCTCCAACGCGAACCGCAGCAGCGCCGGCGCCTCGTCGTCGTTCACGTCCCGCATCAGCACCGTGTTGATCTTCACGGGGGTCAGCCCGGCCGTCACCGCCGCGCTCAGGCCGCGCAGCACGTCGGCGTGCCGATCGCGGCGGGTCAGCGTGGCGAACCGCGCCGGATCCAGGGTGTCCAGCGAGACATTCACCCGATCGAGGCCGGCGTCGCGCAGCGGGACGGCCATCCGGTCCAGCCCGATGCCATTGGTGGTCACCGACATCCGCGGCCGCGGGTCGAGCCGGGCCACCTCCGCGACGATGCCGACCAGGCCGCGCCGGATCAGCGGCTCGCCGCCGGTGAACCGGACCTCGGTGATGCCCAGCCGCTCCACCGCGATGCGGATCAGCCGGACCACCTCCGCGTCGGTGAGCTGGTCGGGCTGGGGCATCCAGGCCAGGCCCTCGGCGGGCATGCAGTAGGTGCACCGCAGGTTGCACCGGTCGGTCAGCGAGACCCGCAGGTCGGTCGCCACCCGGCCGAAGCGGTCGGCGAGCGCGATCACGGCCGCCACCCGGCCCGGTCGACTGATCCCCTGATCTCGCTCACGAAATCGAATCTAGCCGCTCTCAGGCCGACTTGCCGCTAGGCATATCGGCCTGTGGACAACGGGCCGGGTGACCCGCCGGCCGGGATCAGCCGCGCAGGACCGCGTCGGCGGCCGCCAGCACCGCTCCTCGATACCCCGCCCCGAAGGCCGCGGTGTGCACGAGCAGCAGATGCAGCTGATGCAACGGCACCCGTCGCTCCCATCCCGCCGCCAGCGGCCACTCCGCCCGATACGCGCCGAGGATCACATCCAGCCCGGCCACTCCGCCGAAGAGCGCCAGCGTCGCCAGATCGGTCTCCCGATGGCCACCGTGCGCCGCCGGATCGACCAGCCAGCCACGCCCGTCCGCACCCCACAGCACGTTGCCCGGCCACAGGTCACCGTGGATCCGTGCGGGCGGCTCCTCCCCGCCGTACCGGGAAATGGTGTCGATGACCTCCTCGACCACCGCGGCGTCGGCGCCGGACAGCGCGCCCTGATCGACCGAGGCGCGCAGCGGGGGCAGCAGCCGCCGCTCCGCGAACCAGGCGCTCCACGGCCCGTCGGACGGCGTGTTGTCCAGCGGCAGCGGCCCGATCCAGCCCGGCCAGGGCGCACCGAACCGCTCCGCGCCGCGGCGATGCAGCGCGGCCAGCTCACGCCCGAACCGCTCGGCCGCCTGCCGGGTGGGGCGCGCGTCGCCCGGTTCGACCCATTCCATCGCAATCATCTCGGGCAGGACGACAAAGATTTCGGGTACGGGCACCGCCCCCGCCTCGCGCAGCCACCGCAACCCGCCCGCCTCCGCCGCGAACAACCCCTCCGGAGCCGCCCCACCGGGCCACGTCTTGGCGAACAGCGAGGTCCCGTCGTCGAGCGTCAGCCGGGACGCCGAGCTGACCCCACGATGGACCGGGGTCTCCCGGATCCGCTGGTGGGTGAGAAATGTCGGGAGGTGCTCCGGGTGCGCGCGCAGATACGCCATGTCCACCCGGTTATCTTGCGCTTCGGGTGACGGACATCCCATTTCAGAGGCAAAATGTCGGCATGGCCCCTGTCGCAGTGCGTTCATACCGCCCGAGTGACCACTCCGCGGGCCGGCGGCTGTGGGCCGAGCTGACCCGCCAGCAGAACGAGATGTACGGCGAGGCCGAGGACGACGGCGGTGCCGGCTTCGAGGAGTACCTGACCAGGCTCGATCTGAGCGGCCTCTGGGTCGCCGACCACGCCGACGACGGCGTGATCGGGATGGTCGGCCTGATCATGCGGAACCGGGCCGGCGAGGTCGAGCCGGTGGTGGTCACGATCACCCACCGGCACAAGGGCGTGGGTCGCCGCCTGCTGCAGCACGTCGCCGCCGAGGCGAAGAAGCGGAACATGACCTCGCTGACCATCTCCCCGTCCTCGCGGAACGTGGAGGCGATCCGCAGCCTGCACGCGGCCGGCTACGACGTGGTCTCCTCGATCGAGCTGACCATGGACCTGGACCGGCACACCCACGCCTGGCAGCAGGAGGGCCTGGAGCTGCAGGGCCTGCCGTTCCGCAGCTGATCCGCCCCGGGCCGGCGCGGTTGTCCACAGGCGACCGGAAAGGCATGCGGCCGTCCGGCCGGCCGGGCCAAGCTGCCCGGCATGACACCTGACTGCAGCCTCGTCATCCGGACGCCCGCCGACCTGATCGCGGTGGTGCCGTTCGTGATGGGTTATCACCCCAGTGACTGCCTCGCCGTCGTCGGCGTGCGCGGCGACCGGGTGGACTTCGCCCTCTGCCACGATCTGCCGCCACCGCGGGCGACCGGCGCCGCGGCCCGGGAGCCGGCCGCCGCCGTCGCCGCCACGGTGGCCCGGCAGCGGGTCAGCACCGTGGTGGTGCTCGGCTACGGCTCGCTGAGACGGGTCACCCCGGCCGCACTGCGCTGTGCCGAGGCGCTGCGCCGGCGCGCCGTCCCGGTGCTCGACGTCTGCCGGGTCGCCGACGGCCGATGGTGGTCCTACCTCTGCGCCGACCGGGACTGCTGCCCGCCGGAGGGCCGCCCCTGCCTGCCCGCGGACAGTGTGATCGCGGCCGAGGCCACCTTCCGTGGGCAGGTCGCGCTGCCCAGCCGGACCGAGCTGACCGCCCAGGTGGCCGCGGTCGAGGGCGCCGAGCGCGCCGAGATGGGCCGGGCCACCGAGCGGGCCCGGCGCCGGTTCACCGGGCTGCTGACCAGCGAGCCGGCCGCCGCGGACTACGAGCGGCTGGTTTTACGCCACGGACGGGAGGCGGTGCTGGCCGCGGAGCGGCGCCACCGGTCCGGCGGCAGCCTCAGCCCGGACGAGACCGCCTGGCTGGGCGTGCTGCTGGTGGATCGCGCGGTGGAGGACTTCGCGCTGGACCGCGCGACCCCGCAGGAGTGGCGGATCCGGCTCTGGACCGAGGTGCTGCGCCGGGTCGAGCCGGCCTATGTCGCGCCGGCGGCCTGCCTGCTCAGCTGCACCGCCTGGCGCGCCGGGCGCGGTTCGCTGGCCCGGGTCGCGCTGGACCGGGCGCTGGCCGTGGAGCCGGGGCACCAGCTGGCCGAGTTGCTGCACAGAGTGCTCGGGTTCGGGCTGTCCCCGCACATGGTGCTGCCGGGCCGGCCGCGCCCGGGGCACGGCCGGAGACGGCGATGAGCGGGCCGGCCGGGCACCGCCCGGCCGGCCCGGCGGGCTCAGGGGCGCTCGGTCTCCTGGCGCACCGTCGCGGCGCCCAGGTCCTCGGTGGACTTGCTGCGCAGTGTGGCCCCCGGCGTCGGGTTGTCGGCGACCTGGTGCAGGCCGGGCACCCGGTCCTCGATCACGAAGCTGGCCCGGGTGTGCGCCGGCGCGCCCGCCGTGCTGACGTAAGGCAGCACCACGAAGTCCGCGGTCAGCGAGTCCGGCGTGATCCGGGTCCGGACGTAACCGCGCTGGTTGTTGTAGAACTTCAGGTGCGGGTTCCAGGCCGCCCACGGGTGCGTCCCGCTCGGCACGTCGGCGCCGTCCCCGGTCGAGGTGATCGACGAGCAGACCAGCTCGGTGCCGACCGTCTTCGAGGTCGGATCGTCGTAATCCAGCTTCAGCTCGTCGGCCCAGTGCGCGTGCACGTCCCCGGTGAGCACCACCGGGTTGCGCACGTGCGCGTCCACCCAGCCCTGGGTGATCCGCTGCCGGGACGCCTGGTAACCGTCCCAGGAGTCCATGCTGAGCACCTTCTGCGGCCCGGCGTTGTTGTCCCGCTGGCCGAAGAAGACCTGCTGACCGAGGATGTCCCAGCGGGCGGTGGACCGGTGGAAACCGTCGAGCAGCCAGGCCTCCTGCTCGGCGCCGGTGATCGAGCGGGCCGGGTCGATCGCGGCCGGGCAGTCCTTGTAACCGTCGCCGCAGCCCTGGTCGTCGCGGAACTGGCGGGTGTCGAGCATGTGGAAGTTCGCCAGCCGTCCCCACCGGAGCCGGCGGTAAAGCTGCATGTCGATGCCGCGCGGGATCGAGGTCCGGCGCAGCGGCATGTTCTCGTAATACGCCTGGAAGGCGGCCGCCCGCCGGGCCAGGAAGGTGGGGTCGGGCTGCTCGGGCACCTCGTCGGCCCAGTTGTTCTCGATCTCGTGGTCGTCGAAGACCACCGCCCAGGGCGCCACCGCGTGTGCGGCCTGCAGGTCCGGGTCCGCCTTGTACTGCGCGTGCCGCTGACGGTAATTCGCCAGCGTCACGGTCTCCGGGCCCTGGTGGTCACGCGGGTTGCCGGTCGCCGCCACGTAGACGCCGGCCTGATATTCGTACTGGTAGTCGCCGAGGTGCAGGATCAGCTCCGGCTCGTCCTCGGCCAGCCGGCGGTAAGCGGTGAAGTACCCGTGCTCGTACTGCGAGCAGGAGACGAAGGACATCGCCAGCGAGCCGCCGAGGACCCACGGCGGCGGCGTGGTCCGGGTCCGTCCGACCGGCGAGGTGTAGCGCTCGGCGTGGAAGCGGTAGAAGTACTCCCGTCCGGGCAGCAGCCCGTGCAGCTCCACGTGCACGGCGTGCGCGGACGCCGGCCGGGCCGCGGTCACGCCGCGGCGGACCACCCGGCGGAAGCGCTCATCGGCGGCCAGTTCCCAGGTGACCGGGATGGTCCGGTCCGGCATGCCGCCGAGGCCGTCCTCGGCGAGCGGGTCGGTGGCCAGCCGGGTCCAGAGCACGAAGCCGTCCGGCTCCGGGTCACCGGAGGCGACGCCGAGGGTGAACGGGTCGGCCCGCAGCGGGCCCCGATGCGGTGCGGCGCTCGCCGCGAGCGGCCACAGGGTGGTGGCGCCGGCCGCGCCGGCGGCGGAACTGAGCAGAAGGGTGCGCCGTGAGATCGACATGTCCCGCAGCCTCGCGGACATGGATGAAAATAAATCGACACGGGATGTTGCCGATATCCGAACGTCCCATGGTCAGATCGTGACGCGGTGCACCCCGGCGTAAACGTTCATGGTCTCCCCGCGCAGGAAGCCGACCAGCGTCATCCCGGCCTCCTCGGCCAGCTCGGCGGCGAGGGTGCTCGGCGCGGACACCGCGGCCAGCAGCGGCACGCCGGCCATCCAGGCTTTCTGGGTGAGTTCGAAACTGGCCCGCCCGGAGACCATCAGCACGTGCCCGGTCAGCGGCAGCCGGCCCTCCCGCAGCGCCCAGCCGAGCACCTTGTCGACCGCGTTGTGCCGGCCCACGTCCTCGCGCAGCACCAGCATCTCCCCGGCGGCGGTGAAGAGCCCGGCCGCGTGCAACCCGCCGGTGCGGTCGAAGGCGCGCTGCGCGGCCCGCAGCCGGCCGGGCAGCTCGGCCAGCGTGCCGGCCGGGATCCGCAGCGGGTCACCGGTCACGTCGAACCTCGACCGGGTCCGCACCGCGTCGATGCTGGCCTTGCCGCACACCCCGCACGAGCTGGTGGTGTAGAAGTTGCGGCTCACGTCGGTCACCGGCGGCGGCACCTCGGCGCCGAGCACCACGTCCACCACGTTGTAGGTGTTCGGCGTGTCCGTCCCGGCGCACAGCTGCGCGGTCACCACGTCCTCCGCGCTGCCGATGATGCCCTCGCTGAGCAGGAAACCCATCGCCAGGTCGAGGTCGTGCCCGGGGGTGCGCATGGTGACCGCGAGCGCCTGCCGGCGCAGCCGGATCTCCAGCGGCTCCTCGGCGGCGAGCTCGTCCGGGCGCCGGCGGCTCGCGGCCGGCGACGCGCCGAGATCGATCCGGACCACCGGTCGTCGCGTCGTGCTCCTGCCCATGGCCGGGAGCTTACGACCCCCGGCTGTCCGAGCGCGTGGTCACGTGTACCGGCGGCTCGGGATACGGTACTCACGTGGGGGGATTTGCGGCGGTGGTCCTGGCCGGTGGTGCGGCGCGGCGGATGGGCGGTGCGGACAAGCCGACGCTGGCCGTCGCCGGCCAGTCGATGCTGACCCGGGTGCTCGCCGCCGTGCACGACGCCGACCCCCGGGTGGTGGTCGGCAAGGTGCCCGCCGACCTGCCGGTTCCAGTGCACGTGACCCGGGAGGAGCCGCCCGGTGGCGGGCCGGTCGCGGCCGCCGCGGCCGGGCTGGCGCTGGTGCCGGAGCGCATCGCGTACACCGCCCTGCTCGCCGCCGACCTGCCGTTCCTCACCGGGGAGGCGATCGACGTGCTGCGTCTGACCATGGAGTCGGCGCCGATGGAGGGCGCGGTCTACCGGGACACCGACGGCCGGCTGCAGATCCTCTGCGGGGTGTGGCGCACCGCGGCCCTGCGCGCGGCGATCGACCGGCTCGCCGCGCAGCGCGGTGGCCTGCACGGCGCACCGGTCCGCGAGCTGATCGAGCAGCTCCGGGTCGCCGAGGTGTCCTGGCGCCGGCCCGGGCCGCCGCCCTGGTTCGATTGCGACACCGATGACGACCTGCGGACCGCGGAGGAATGGGCTCGATGAACGAGCTGGACAGGTGGATCGCGGCGGCCGGCGCCAAGCTGGGTGTGCCGCCGGAGGAGCTGGCGGTCTCCGCGGTGCTCGACGTGACCCGGGATGTCGCGCACAACGTGTTGCGGCCCGCGGCGCCGCTCACGTCGTACCTGATGGGTCTGGCCGTGGGTCGTGGCGCGGACCCCGCGGAGGCAGCCGAGAAGATCGGTGCTCTGGCCCGCTCCTGGGCGAAAGAGTCCTGACCGCGGGAGGGGCGTTCACAGCACAGCCGCGCTCGATAGGGTGACGGGAACGGAGGTGCGATCATGACGGCAGAAGCCGCGGCGGGCGATTCGTCCGAGGGTGTGTTGCTCGACGAACCGACCACGGCCGATCTACGGGCCAAGGTCACCGAGGCCTGGCGCGAGTTCGCCGGCGCCCTGGCCGGCGTGCTGGCCGGCTTGCCCTCCGGCGCCCAGGTCGACCTGACGCTGGATCCGACCGCGTCCGGCACCGGCTCCGCGGTCTATTCGGTGAGCATCCGGGTGCTGGACGCGGGCGTGGTCGAGGCGCTCGCGGTCGGCAACGCCGGGCTGCCGCCCGAGTTCCGGATGGACCGGGCCACCGTCGCCGACATGGTGGCGCTCGGCTGGTCGCCGCCGGGCGTGCTGCCCGGCTCCGGTGACTCGTTCGGCCTGCGGTCCGAGCAGGCCAAGGCGACCCCGCTGGCCGCCGCGATCTCGCGCACCCTGCGCGACGTCTACGGCGCGCCGCACCCGGCCTTCCTGGTCTATCTGGCGCACGACGCCGAGGACGAGCCGCTCGAGGTGGGCCCGCTGGCCACCGCCCGGCAGGAGCCGGGGCTGGACGGGATCGGCCTGGGCGACCTCGACGACGAGCAGGCCCTGGCCGAGGCGATGGGCGCCTCGGCGGCCGACGACCTGGTGCCGCTCGAGGAGCGGGTGCGCACGGTGATCGCCACCATGTCGAAGACCACGATCGACCAGCTCCAGGTGGACGCGGACGGCGACATCGGGATCCGGGCCGGTTCGGCGATGGTCTTCGTCCGGGTCCGGGACAATCCGCCGCTGGTCGACGTCTTCTCGCCGATCCTGACCGAGGTCGAGCCGACCGAGCAGCTCTACGTGAAGCTGTCCGAGCTGACCAACCGGATGCCGATCGGCCGGCTCTACTGCGCGCAGGACACCGTGTGGGCGTCCATCCCGGTCTTCGGCCGCAATTTCCAGCCCACCCACCTGATGCTGGCGGTGCAGGTGATGACCGGCCTCGCCGACGAGCTGGACGACCGGCTGCACGGCGAGTTCGGCGGCAAGCGGTTCTTCGGCGAGGGTGACAAACCGGCCTCGCCGAAGAACGAGGGCGAGCACCGGACCGGCATGTACCTCTAGAAGGGCACCCCGGTCGGCGTCTCCACCAGCCGGGACAGCACGATCATGCTGCGCGTCGAGGTCACGAACGGCTCGGCGCGCAGCCGCTCCAACGCCTGCTCCAAATGACCGATATCGGCCGCTCGTAGGTGTACGAGAGCGTCCGCCTGGCCCGAGACGGTGTACGCCCCGACCACCTCGGGGTGCCGCCGGGTGGCCACCGTGATCTGCGCCGGTGTGGTCCGCCCGGTGCAGAACAGCTCGACGAACGCCTCGGTGGTCCAGCCCACCGCGGCCGGATCCACCACCGCGGTGAACCCCTTGATCACTCCGGCCGCCCGCAGGCGGTCCACCCGGCGTTTCACGGCCGGAGCCGAGAGCGAGACCTTGGCCCCGATCTCCGCGTACGAAGCGCGGGCGTCCGCCACGAGCAACGCAATGATTCGCTGGTCGACGGCGTCCATCTGCAACGATTCGCCTCCGAGGAGCAAGGTTTAGAGCTGTTTGCCGCATCGCAGCCTACCTACGCTAAAACCTCATGAGCCACCTGGAGCGTTTGCCGCGAAAGCGGACATACTTAATGTGTCCCCCGGAGCATTTCACGGTCGAGTACGCGATCAACCCGTGGATGGACACCACCGTCGCGGTGGACGCCGGCCGGGCCCTGACGCAGTGGGAGTCGCTCCGCAGCACTCTGGTCAATCTCGGTCACGAGGTCCACGTGCTGGATCCCCGCCCGGGTCTGCCCGACATGGTCTACTCGGCGAACGGCGCGTTCTCCGTGGACGGCGCCGTCTACGGCGCCCGCTTCCGCTACCCGCAGCGCGCCGACGAGGCGGTCGCCCACCGGTCCTTCTACGAGACCGGCGGCAGCTGGAAGTTCTTCGCTCCGCAGCACGTCAACGAGGGTGAGGGCGACTTCGCGTACCTGCCCGCGGCCTACGGCGGCATCGTGCTGGCCGGCTACGGATTCCGCACCGACCCGGCCGCGCACGCCGAGGCGCAGGAGGTGCTCGGCCGCCCGGTGATCTCGCTGCGCCTGGTCGACCCGGCGTTCTACCACCTGGACACCGCGCTGGCCGCGCTCGACGACCGGCACGTCACCTACTACCCGGGTGCCTTCTCCGAGGCCTCCCAGCGGGTGCTCGCCCAGCTCTTCCCGGACGCGGTGCTGGCCGACCGGGCGGACGCCGAGGCGTTCGGGCTGAACCTGGTCAGCGACGGCCGCCATGTGATCCTCAACACCGACGCGATCGGCATGGGCCGCAAGGTGCGCGACGCGGGCTACCAGCCGGTGCACGTGGACCTCTCCGAACTCAAGCGCGGCGGAGGCAGCGTCAAGTGCGCGGTCGCCGAGCTGCGTACCGGAGGGGACGCCGGTCAGCCGGGTGCGCAAAGATAGGGGCATGACCGACGACTCCCGCACCACTGAGCACAAGGAAGACGGCTCCGTCATCGTCATGGGTCCGGATGGCCGCCCGATGGGCACCATCGAGGAGGACGGCACGATGAGCCCGGAGGAGCCGGGCAACCTCATCGAGCAGCCGGCGAAGGTCATGCGGATCGGCAGCATGATCAAGCAGCTGCTGGAGGAGGTGCGGGCCGCTCCGCTCGACGAGGCCAGCCGTGGCCGGCTGCGGGAGATCCACCAGCGCTCGATCAAGGAGCTGGAGGACGGTCTCGCTCCCGAGCTGCGCGAGGAGCTGGAGCGCCTGTCGCTGCCGTTCGAGGGCGAGACCCCGCCCAGCGAGGCCGAGCTGCGGATCGCCCAGGCCCAGCTGGTCGGCTGGCTGGAGGGGCTGTTCCACGGCATCCAGGCCGCGCTGGTCGCCCAGCAGATGGCTGCCCGCCTGCAGCTGGAGCAGATGCGCACCGGCGGCCCGCGCCCGGCGCTCCCGATGGGCACCGGCATCCCCGGCAAGCAGGACCGCCCCACCGGTCAGTACCTCTAGATCAAAACCGGTTTTCGGTACGCCCGGAGCACCCGCCCGCAGCTCAAGTCCCGTCCGTGCCCCCGCCCGCATGGTGGCCGGTTATCCACACCGGAGCGCTGTCCACAGCGTGGCCGCGTGCGGTCGGCTTTTCGCGCGACACTGTCGTCGGGCGGTCCCCCCAGGGCGGGCGGGGTCTGGGAAAGTGGGCCGGGCCGGGCGGCGCGCCACGGGCCGTGGCGGAAGCGGCCTGGCGGCGTACCGAAAACCGGGTCTAAAGGTTGAAGGTTTTCTGCAGGTAGGCGGCGACCCCGTCGTCGTCGTTGCCGGACGTGGTGTCGTCGGCGACGGCGCGGACCGCCTCGTGCGCGTTGCCCATCGCCACCGCGTGGCCGGCCCAGGTCAGCATCGGGATGTCGTTGGGCATGTCGCCGAAGGCGATCACCTCGGACGCGACGATCCCGTCCCGCTCGCAGAACCAGGCCAGCCCGGCCGCCTTGGTCACCCCGGCCGCGGAGATCTCCACCAGGGCCGACGACGACGAGCGGGTCGCCTCGGCCACCCCGCCGAGCGTCTTGCTGACCAGCTCCAGGAAGTCGTCCGGGTCCGCGGTCGCGGAGCGGACCAGCAGTTTCACCGCCGGGACACTGGTCAGCTCCTCGGGCGCGGAGATCACCTCGACCCGGTGGTCGACCCACAGGCGCGGCCAGGTTGCCTCGTGCCGGAAGGCGCGGCCGTCGTCGATCTCCACCGCGAGCGAGATGTCCGGGACCTCGTCGCGCAGCCGGGCCACCACGTCGATCAGCAGCTCGGTGGAGAGCGGCTCGGTCCGCAGCACCTGGTCGGTGTGCGGGTCGTAGATCACCGCGCCGTTCAGGCAGACCGCCGGCAGCGGGGCCGGGAGCTGGTCGTAGAGCTGCTCGAGCCAGCGCAGCGGCCGGCCGGTCACCAGCACCACCGGCACCGGCACCGCGGCGAGCGTGTCGATGGTCCGCCGGCTCAGGAGCCGCTCGCTGTTGATCAGAGTGCCGTCGATATCGGTGGCCACCAGACGGAATCGCTGGTTTTCGTCGGGTTTTCTGCCGCGCGGAAGCTCTGCCATCACCTCGACAATAGCCGGTCCAGAAACACCGCCACGCCGTCCTGATCATTGGTGAGCGTCACCTCGTCGGCGGCTGCCTTCAGCTCCGGATGCGCGTTCGCCACGGCCACCCGGCCCCACCCGGCCCAGCCGAACATCGGCAGGTCGTTGGGCATGTCGCCGAAGACCAGCACGTCCTCCGGGTCGACCCCGACCGCCTCGGCCACCACCGCCAGGCCGGTGCCCTTGTCCACCTGCGCCGGGCAGATCTCCACGTAGTCCAGGCCGGCCTGGGTGACCGTGGCGACCTCCGGCGGCACCACCCGGCGGGCGAAGTCCAGCAGCTCGTCCACGTGGTGCTGGAACGACCGGGCGAACGCCTTGATCACGTCGCCGCTCAGGCACTCGGTCCGGGTCCGGGACTCGACCGTCACCGGGTATCGCCACGTTGGGTCGTAGTCCCCCCAGAGCGGGGCGTCGTCGTGCTCCAGCGCCTCGAACATCACCGAGAGCGGACCGGCCACCGACTCCAGCCGGGCCAGCACGTCGGCCAGCGCCCAGCCGGGCAGCCGGGCCTGGCGCAGATAACGCGACTCGGCCTGGTCCAGCACCCAGCCGCCCTGGGCCAGCACCAGATAGTCGGCGACCCGGATGTCGTTGCGGGTCAGCGAGGTGAGCCGAGGGCCGCGGCCGGTGGCCGCGACGATCCGGATGCCGGCCGCCCGGACCCGATCCAGGACCTCATGCGTATACGCCGACACGGTGTCGTCACTGCGCACCAGCGTGCCGTCGAGATCCGTGGCGATCAGCTTGGGGAGCCCGGGCTTGAGCATGGGTACCTCCGAGGGTTCACAAACCCCCGCGGAGGGCGGAAGGAGAACGGTACACCCGATCGGCTACCAGCGACCATGACAATTGGTAGCCGATCGGTGACGCCTCACTTAACGGGTTCGAGCACGTCCCGGCCGCCGAGGAACGGCTGCAGCGCCTTGGGCACCCGCACCGAGCCGTCCGGCTGCTGGTGGTTCTCCAGGATCGGGATCAGCCAGCGGGTGGTGGCCAGCGTGCCGTTCAGCGTGGCCGCGGTCTGCGGCTTGCCGTTCTCGTCCCGGTACCGGATGTTGAGCCGGCGGGCCTGGAACGTGGTGCAGTTCGACGTCGAGGTGACCTCGCGGTACCGCCCCTGCGACGGCACCCACGCCTCGCAGTCGTACTTGCGGGCCGCGCTGGTGCCCAGGTCGCCGGCCGCCACGTCGATCACCCGGTACGGAATCTCGACCTTGGCCAGCATCTCCTCCTCCATCGCCAGCAGCCGCTGGTGCTCGGCCAGCGCGTCCTCCGGCCGGCAGAAGGAGAACATCTCCACCTTGTCGAACTGGTGCACCCGCAGGATGCCGCGCACGTCCTTGCCGTGCGAGCCGGCCTCCCGCCGGTAACACGTCGACCAGCCGGCGAACCGCGCCGGACCGTCGCTCAGGTCGATGATCTCGTTCGAGTGGTAGGCCGCGAGGGGCACCTCCGAGGTGCCGACCAGGTAGAGGTCGTCGGCCTCGAGCCGGTAGATCTCGCTGGCGTGCGCACCGAGGAAGCCGGTGCCCTCCATAGACTCCGGCCGGACCAGGGTCGGCGTGATCGACGGGGTGAACCCGTGCTCGACCGCCTGCTGGATGGCCAGCTGCAGCATGCCGAGCTGGAGCAGCGCGCCCACCCCGGTGAGGAAGTAGAACCGCGAGCCGGACACCTTGGCGCCCCGCTCGGTGTCGATCGCGCGCAACGCCTCGCCGATCTCCAGGTGATCCAGCGGCTTGGCGATCTCCGGGATCGTGCCGACCTCGCGGAGCACCACGAAGTCGTCCTCGCCGCCGGCCGGCGCGCCGTCCTCCACCACGTTCGGCACCGCCAGGTGGGCGCGCTTGAGCGCCTGCTCCGCCTCGGTCACCGCGGCCTGGGCCGCCTTCACCTCGGCGGCCAGCTCCTTGGTGCGCGCCAGAAGCGCGGCCCGCTCGTCGCCGGAAGCCCTCGCGACCTGCTTGCCGATGGAGTTCTGCTCGGCCCGGACCGTCTCGAACCGCTGGGTGGCGGACCGGCGCTCCTCGTCGGCGCGCAGCAGGTCGTCGACCAGCTCGGTGGACTCCCCGCGCAACCGCTGGCTGGCACGGATCAGTTCCGGGTCTTCACGTAGCAGACGGAGGTCAATCACAGTTGTCGAGCCTACCGGTCCGCCGCGCCCGATTTATTGCTGGTGGGGCATGTCCCGGTCACTCGGGTGGGAGGCGAACGGCGCGGTCGGCATGATGCTCAGTTCCAGCGGTTCGTCCGGTTCGTCGTCGGCCGGCGTGGACCGTCGCCAGCGCGACGGCGCGGCCGGCCCGGAGTCCCGGCCGGACAGCCACAACGCGAGCAGCCCGGCTGCCACCCCGGCCAGCGCGCACCACAGCCCGCGACCGTAGGCCAGCTTCAGGTTCTCCGCGCTCAGATCGATGGTGTAGAAGCGGGCGATCACCCGGGTCGCGTCGTTGATCAGCTGGACCATGGCCAGCAGCAGGGCGAGCAGCACGCCACCGGCGCCCAGACCGGCCACCCGGGCGTACCGCCGACCGGCCTCCGGGCCGAACAGCGTCAGCACCACCGCGATCACCAGCAGGAACAGCCCACCGAGGTAGGCCGCGCCGATGCCACCCAGGTCGATCAGGTCGGCCGGCAGCATCTTCGTCTCGCCCACCTCGTCGGAGTTGAACTCCAGGCCCTCGACCGTGGTCACCTGCCACTCGGAGATCAGCGAGGCGAACCCGGCGACCGCGCCCAGCGCCGCCACCAGCGGGGCGAGCCGGGCGTCGGTGCCGAGCCCACGAAGGAACCCGCCGGCCCGTGACCCGGACGGTGGTTCCGCCGGACCGAATTCGACCACTGTCTCGGACATGTGATCCATGATGAGCCCTGCGTCGTCAGCCATCCAGCGGCCCCCGGATGGGCTAGCGTTCTGTCCATGCCTATTCGTTCTGCTTCGGCCCGCTGGGAAGGGAACCTCACCGAGGGTTCCGGCACGGTAAAGACTGGTAAGGGTGGCCTGCAGGGGAACTACTCCTTCAAGTCACGCTTCGAGGAGGGCGAGGGGACCAACCCGGAGGAGCTCATCGCCGCGGCCCACTCCGGCTGCTTCTCGATGGCCTTCTCCAAGGGCCTCGCCGACGCGGGCTTCACGCCCACCTCGGTCGAGACCGTCGCCAAGGTGCACCTGGACAAGACCGATGCCGGCTTCGGCGTCTCCCGGATCGACCTGGAGACCGTCGGCGACGTGCCCGGCATCGACGACGCCACGTTCCAGAAGATCGCTGAGGGGGCGAAGGAGAACTGCCCGATCTCCCGCCTGCTCAGCCCGGGTGCGGCGATCAGCCTCTCGGCCAAACTGGCCTGATCGATGTCCGCCGGCGCTTCCGGGTGACCGGACGCGCCGGCGACACAGGGCACAATGTGCCTGTGCCGGTCGAGATGAGTCGGGAACGCTTCGAGGAGCTGGTCGGTGAGGCCCTCGACGAGGTGCCCGTGGAGCTGCTCTCCCTGATGAACAATGTGGTGTTCCTGGTCGAGGACGCCCCACCGGACGGCAGCGACGACCTGCTGGGTCTCTACGAGGGCACCGCTCTGACCGAGCGCGGCTGGGACTACGCCGGCGCGCTGCCCGACCGGATCACCATCTATCGCCTGCCCACGCTGCGCGTCTGCGACTCGGAGGACGACGTGGTCGAGGAGGTGGCGATCACCGTGGTCCACGAGATCGCCCACCACTTCGGCATCGACGACCACCGCCTCCACGAACTCGGCTGGGGATGACTTCGGCTTCGCCCGGTGGATCTCCAAGATCAAATTCAAGAGCTTGCTGACTCGGATCCGCGCTGATCACTGATCGTCGCTCCCGCCAGGGACCCTTCCGGGCCGGGCTGGCCGCTGCGCGTCCAGAACGCCCGGCCCTCCAGGGCGACGTCCGCGGGTGGTCACGACCCGCCAACCCCGAACCCCGCATCGTCCCGGACCGCACCGCGCCCGCGGTCCGGGCTGGCTTCCACGGGTCCCTCAACCGCCCTGAGACACCCCTCAGGCCCAGCCGTCCTGGCGCGACGCGCCCAGGACCGATTGCGACGCGTTCTGGGGTCAGGCGATGTCACCGGAGCGGAGGCGGTGGAGCCAGGCGGCGGAGTCGGCGAAGTCGGCGTCGGAGAGGCCGGCCGGGGCCTGGACCGGGGGCTCCGGCACCAGCCGGTGGCGGGCGTAGCTGCCCAGGAAGCGGACGTCGGCGCAGATCCGGCGCAGGCCCTGGAGCGCCTCGCCGACCCGGGCCTCGGCGACGTGGCCGGTGCAGTCCAGGATGAAGTAGTAGGTCCCGAGTTGCTCGCCGGTCGGCCGGGACTCGATCCGGGACAGGTTCACGCCGCGGACTGCCAGCTCGGTGAGCACCGCGAGCAGCGCGCCGACCTGGTCGTGCCGGATCGACACGGCCAGCGAGGTGACGTCGTCCCCGGTCGGCGGCGGTGGCGTCGCGGGCCGGGTCAGCAGGGCGAACCGGGTGACCGCCTCGGCCCGGTCGGCGACTTTCTCGGCGAGCACGGTGAGCTTGTTGCGCGGGACGCCGATCGGGGCGCAGAGCGCCGCGTCGAACTCCCCGGCGGCCGCGTGCAGCGCCGCCGCCGCGTTGGAGAGCACGTCGACCACCACCGCGTCCGGCACGTTCGCCTGCAGCCAGCGCCGGCACTGCGCGGACGCCTGCGGATGCGCCGCGATGGTCCGCAGCCCGGCCAGCGGCTTCAGTGCGTCGGCGGCCAGCACGAACTCGACCGGCAGCAGCACCTCCCGGGCGATCATCAGCGGGCTGCCGGTGACCAGCTCGTCCAGGGTGACCGGAATGGCCCCGCCCACCGAGTTCTCCAGCGGCACCAGGGCGGCGTCGGCCTCCCCGGCCCGCACCGCCTCCAGCGCCTCGGGCACGCTCCGGGCCGGCGTGCGCAGCCCGTGCTCCGCGGCCGGGATGGTGCGCAGGGCCGCCTCGGTGAAGGTGCCCTCCGGACCGAGGTAGGTGAAGCGGGTGGGCGGCGTACCGGGCATCCCGTCAGTCTATGGCCCACAAGTCCCGGCCCCGGGCCGCATATCACCCGTCCCGCGTGTTGACCGCGCCGCACCGACCGCGCACCGCGACCACCGGAACACCGCGTCCATCGCGCGTTCCGGGGCGCGGCGGACTCCCTGGTCTCGGGTCGCGCGGCCGGGTGGGGTCTAGAAGCCGCAGACCAGCACCCGGATCCCGGCCGGGGCGCCGGCCTGGACCTGCGCGTTGCAGACGTCGGTGCCGGCCGCGACCAGGGCCAGCGTGCTGCCCTTGCCGGTGGCCACCACCATCAGCGGCTCCAGCTCGTCGGCGCCCTGCCCGGCGATCTCCACCGTGGTGAACGACCAGGTCCCGGCGCAGAACGGCCCGTCCTGCACGGTCAGCTTCGCCTTCGGGATGCCCGGCTTGCCCTTGATCAACGCGAGGATCTCCGCCTTGGTGGGCCGGCCGGAGCACTTGGGGGCGTGCGACGGGGTCGGCGTCGGCGAGTTGGTCAGCCCGGGCGTCGCGGTGACCGTGGTCGTCGCGGTCGGCGTCGGCGGATAGGTGTAGGTCGGGGTGGAGACCGGCGTCGGGGCGTAGGTGGGCGCGTAGGTCGGCGTCAGCGGCGCCAGGGCGGGCGGCGGCAGCGACCCCGACGGCGGAGCGCTGACCGGGGACAGTGGGGGACTCGTGGGCAGCGGCTCCGGTGGCGCGCCGCAGGCGGCCGTCAGCAGGAGAGCACCCACGGCCACCGGAATGTGGCGTGTGCGGGGGAACACCGGCTCATGGTAGGAGCCCGGCCCGGCCCGAAGCCAGATCGCCGGTTGACGATTCGATACCGGAGGCCGGCCGGCGGTGGCGGGCGGCCGCGGTCGTACCGAAGAAGTGGGGTGAGCCGAACCGGGCGCGGCCGCGAGTGACGCCGGGCGTCAGCCGGCGATGCGGTGGCCGGCCGCGGTGAGGGTGTTGACCGCCTCGGTGAGGCGGACGGTCGGCACCAGCAGATAGTCGGTGTCGTAGGTGGAGAAGGTGACGATGTTGACCCGGGCGTCGGCGAGCGGGCCGACCAGCGAGGCCAGCACCCCGGTCATGGTCAGCTCCAGGCCGGCGACCCGCAGCGCGCGCCAGGCCGTGTCGGTCTCGGCGCCCTCCGGAACGCGGTCCGACGGGCAGATGATCGAGATCTCGTCGAGTCCCCACGTCACCGAGATGACGCTCTTGTCGTCCGGACCCGTGGTCAGCGAGGCGGGCAGGGTGGAGCCGGCCGGCAGGCGGCACACCGTGTACTCACCTGGTAACAGGTCTAGATCGAGCATGACGGGAGCCTACGTTACGGATCGGTAACACCCAATGGTTGTCGGATGCGGTGAACACCACACCGCCATAGACAAACCGGACATCAGTAGTGCACGGGGGACAGGAAGGTCATCGAACCGGCCACCCGGTCGCCCGCCAGCAGCGGTGTGGAGATCGCGTCCACGGTCAGCGGCGCCTTCCCGCCCTCCGGCACGACCCGCATCAGGCCGCGCGCCAGCCGCTCGCTGCGGACCGCGAGCAGCGGGGGGATCTTCTCCGCCTCGGGCTCCTCGAGCGGGCCGGCGCCGGCCGTAAAGTCGATCAGCTGCAGCGACGCGGTCAGCCGCTTGCCGAGAGCCTCAGCCGGTTTGCCCAGCCCGAGCAGCTCGCTGGCGGACGGCGAGACGGCCAGGATCGCGCCGCCGGCGTCGACGACCAGGCACGGCTCGTCGGCCGCTGCCACGGTGCCGGACCAGCGCTCGATGCTGGTGATGAACTCGGCCTCGGCCGGTGTGCGTGCCTGAGGGACGAACGCTCCCGAGAGGGAGAGCTCAACATGCGCCACCCGCTCCTCCTCGCTTCCGTCGCGCCGGCCGCGGCGCCCCGGCTGACCGGGACGCCGTGTCGGCGACGTCGCAAGGAACGTTACCGGCGGGTCGGCCGCTTGTCAGCGGCCGTCTGTCCGTTGCTGTACCAACGGTAGTCACCACTCGGCCGGTAGGGTGCGTTCGCCCAGGTGGACGGGTTGCTGGCGACCGCTGAGAGTTTGCTCGCCGTGGCCGCGGAGATGCGGGCGCCTCCGGCGAGAAGCAGGCGGTCAAGCTCCCGATCGGTGGCGACCAGACAGTCTTTCGGCAGGCCGTGGACGCTGATCACGCCGGAGCCGACGAACGTGAGCACCGGGGTCACCGGCACGTTCAGCCCGACCGCGGCGGAGAGCGCCTTGGCCGCCCGCTTGGCGTCGCGGCGAGCCTCCACCACATATTGTGGGCGCTTGCCGTTGATCTGGACGACGTCCCCGGCGATCAGGACGCGGGAGCGGCCGTGGTCGGCCACGGTCACCGCGTAGACCCCACCGGGGCCGATCGCGAGGAAGCCCGCCCGGTCATCGGCCGGGTCGGGCTCGTAATACGACTGGGACAGGTCGGTGCGCGGCCAGTCCACGATGTGCCAGGCCGAACCGAGGCGGTCGAGCCGGGTCAGGGCCCGGGCTCCGGCGGCCTCCATGCGGCGGGCCTCGCGCTCGGCACGGCGACGCCGCGCCCACTCCATCGGGGTGAGACGCGGTTCCAGGTCGGTGCCCGGCGAGCTATGGCTGACTGGGGTCAACGCTCTGCTGGTGGACGGAACGGGCAGAGCGGGGCGGGCAGGGAAGACAGTCACTTTCGACCTCCGGCAAAAGGTCTTCTCGGGCTGGCTTTCTTTCCAACTACCGTACGTGCTCGGGCCCTCACGGAACAGGGTGGCGGGAGGGAAAGAAAGGCGAATGAGTGTGGATGAATACCGCATTCACGGACAACGTCTTCTTGCGGATGGTGCAGACCGACGCCTGTCCTGATCCAACACCCGACTGATCGCACACCAGCGGGTCGCGGTTTCGTCGCACTCTGCCAAGTTATCTCTACTGTCCGTTCGATGCATGCCCGTCCCAAGATCTAGTCGTACCGTCATCGAGCGGTAACATTCGGTGCGGGTTAACGTCGAGGTCGTGTACGTCGACAGTGAAGTCAGCCGCCTGCACACCGTCCTGCTGCACCGGCCGGGCAAGGAGCTGGCCCGCCTCACGCCGCGCAACAGCGGCTCGTTGCTCTTCGATGGCATCCCCTGGGTGGGTCGCGCCCAGGAGGAGCACGACCGGTTCGCCGAGGCGCTGCGGTCCCGCGGCGTCGAGGTGCTCCACTTGGACCGGCTGCTGGCCGAGACGCTCGCCGTCCCGGAGGCCCGCGCCGAGCTGACCGCCGGGGTGCTCGCCGATCGCCGGCTGGGCGACGGGCTGCGCGCCGGCGTCGCCGCCTACCTGGCCGACCAGGACCCGGACCGGCTGGCCGAGGTGCTGATCGCCGGGCTGGCCCACGAGGAGGTGAAGCCGGGCGGCGGCAGCCTGGTCTACGAGATGCTGCAGCCCAACGACTTCGTCATCGACCCGCTGCCCAACCTGCTCTTCACCCGCGACTCGTCGGTCTGGGTGCGCGACCGGGTCGCGGTCACCAGCCTGGCGATGCCAGCCCGGCGCCGGGAGACCACGCTCACCCATGCGGTGTACCGCTACCACCCGCGGTTCGCCGGCGCCGAGCTGCTCTACGAGCCGGCCCTGGAGCACGTGGAGGGCGGAGACGTGCTGGTGCTGGCGCCCCAGGTGCTGGCCATCGGGGTCGGCGAGCGGACCACCCCGGCCGGCGCCGAGCGGCTGGCCCGCCGGGTGCTGGCGGCCGGCCTGGCGCACACCGTGCTGGCCGTGCCGATCGCCCAGGAACGGGCCACCATGCACCTGGACACCGTCTGCACCATGGTGGACGCCGACGCGGTGGTGATGTACCCGATCGTCGCCGACACCCTGCGGGCCTGGACGATCACCGCGGGCGACGGCGACGAACTGGTGGTCCGCCAGCCGCGCCCGTTCCTGGAGGCGGCCGCCGAGGCGATGGGCATCGACCACCTGCGGGTGATCGACACCGGGCTGGACCCGGTCACCGCCGAGCGCGAGCAGTGGGACGACGGCAACAACACCCTGGCCATCGCGCCCCGGCTGTGCGTCGCCTACGAGCGCAACGTGGAGACGAACGCGCAGCTCGAGCGCGCCGGCATCGAGGTGGTCCGGATCCAGGGCTCGGAGCTGGGCAGCGGCCGCGGCGGGCCGCGCTGCATGAGCTGTCCGATCCAGCGAGCCCCGCTGGCCGGGTGAGGGCAGGCGGCGGCGCCGGCTCGCTGGCCGGCCGGGCCATGGTCGGCCGCTTCGAGGAGGACGGGTGCGGCCGCTGGGGAGGGCCGGCCGAGCAAGGTCCGCTTCCGGTGGTTTCGGAACGCCGCTGACTCGTGCCGCTGGGAGCAGGCCTTTCCGACAGGCCAGGGCGTCACCTGGGCTACCAACTGGATCCCCGACTTCACCCACGCTGCCTGAGCGGACCGGGGTCGATTTCCGGGACCACCCACGGGCAGTGAAGGGGTCGGCGATCGCTGTGGACGCGCAGCGGCCAGATCGCCGACCCCGGCCCGCGCTACTTAAAGAGAATTGATGTACGACCGCGGCCCGGCCAGGCTTGGTCGAGGTGATCGGTAGGGATTCTCAGGCCCGCGCTGCCCACTCAGATGGCGGGGTGTGGCTTTCTCCCGGCTTGAACCCTGCCGGTCACCGTGGCGCGGAGTGGCTTGAGAGGGGTTTGCCCAGCTGTAAGTAGCGATGCCCTCCCGCCGGCGTTGTGTGCTGCGACGACGGGAAGGTTACCGACGATGGGTCAGCTGATCATTGGGGTCGATCCGCACAAGCGGTCCGCGACGATCGAGATCATCAACGAGCGTGAACAGGTACTGGCCCGCGGTAGGTACGGCACCGACACCGGCGGCTACCAGCAGCTGCTCGCTGCCGGCCGCCGTCACGCCGGCCGGGTGTGGGCGGTCGAGGGCTGTAACGGCATCGGCCGGCACCTGGCCCAGCGGCTGGTCGCCGACGGCGAAACCGTGCTGGACGTCCCGGCGAAACTCGCCGCGAAAGCCCGCAACTTCGACACCGGCCACGGCCGCAAAACCGACGGTCACGACGCCCACCACATCGCCGTGACAGCGCTACGCACCCCGGGCCTGCACCAGGTTCGTGCCGACGGCGCCACCGTCGCGCTGCGGCTGCTGGCCGACCGCCGCGACCAGCTCGGCGCCACCCGCACCGAGACCATCAACCGGCTGCACCAGCTACTGCTCGAACTGATCCCCGGCGGCGCGAAGAAGAACCTGACCACCGACCAGGCCCGCACCCTGCTCGAAC